>CAYPWK010000671.1:0-2491 GCA_964414365.1 uncultured Burkholderia sp. | reverse complement strand
CCGCTTCAATGCTCCTGCCGACGCTCGCGGCTCGGCGCGTGACCGAACTGCGCGCGGTATGCCTTGCTGAAATGACACGCCGATTGAAAACCGCAGACGTTCGTGACCTCGGCGATCGAAGCATCCGTCGTCCGCAACAAGTCGCGCGCGCGGCGCAGCCGCAGCGAGAGGTAGTAGTGCGTGGGGGAGACGTCGAGGTAGAGCTTGAACATCCGCTGAAGATGACGCTGCGAGAGATGCACGAGCCGCGCAAGCTCTTCGAGCGACAGCGGCTCTTCGATGTTCGCTTCCATGAGCCGCACGACCTCGATCAGTTCCGCACGCGAGAAGCCGATGCGCGCATCGACGGGAATCGGCTGATGATCGGACGCGCTGCGGATGCGCTCGAGAATGAATTGGGCGGAGACCTGACCGGCGAGATTCTTCCCGAGCCGACGGCCGACGAGATGCAGCATGAGGTCGAGTGGCGCGGTGCCGCCCGTGCATGTCAGGCGATTGCGGTCGATCACGAATAGCTCGTCGCTGAACTTCACGCGAGGGAACTCGGCATGCAACGCCGACATGTCCTCCCAATGAACCGTGCAGCGATAGCCGTCGAGCAATCCCGAACTGAGCAGCGCGTACGCGCCCGTGCAAAGCGCACCAAGCGGCACCTCACGCGCTGCAAGATAGGCGAGGAGACTGCGAACGCGCTGATCCACCGCCTGCCGGATCTGCGTGCCGCCGCAGACGATCAGCACGTCGGGCACGCCCGCCTCCTCGAGCGTGAGAGTCGGCGTCACGGTCACGCCGTTGCTCGCCGACACGGGCACGCCGTCAGGCGAGATGACGGACCACCGATAATGCGCGGCCCGACTGACATAGTTCGTCATTCTGAGCACTTCGACAGCGCTCGTGAAGGCGATCATCGAGAAGTTCGGCAGCGTCAGGAAGCCGAAATGCTCGCACTTCGGCTTGGCCGCTGTGACGGCGGCCTTGGCAATGGCGGCGGCTTTGGCCTCGGCTTGCGCGCTCAGGGTCTCCGGCGTCATGGCGGATGGGGCCCTCGACGCTACGCCGCGGGTTGCTGCGATTGCGCCGGGCGCACACGCATCACGCTGCGCAAGCCTTTGAAGCGCGGAGCAGGCGCCATTCCGGGCGTCCGGCCGAAGCTCTCCGTAATGCGATCGAGGACGATGGCGAGCAGCACTACCGACAGGCCGCTTTCGAAACCGAGGCCGATGTCGAGCCGCTGAATGCTCGCGAGCACATCGTTGCCGAGCCCGCCCGCGCCCACCATCGACGCGATGATGACCATCGAGAGCGCCATCATGATCGTCTGGTTGACGCCCTGCATGATCGACGGCAACGCGTTCGGAACCTGAACCTTGTAGAGCAGCTGCCACGGCGTACAGCCGAAGGCCTGCCCCGCCTCGACGATCTCGCGATTCACATGCCGTATGCCGAGGCTCGTCAGACGCACGGCGGGCGGCATCGCGAACACGACTGTCGAGATGATCCCGGGCACGCGGCCGAGCCCGAACAGCATCGCTGCCGGAATCAGGTAGACGAAAGCCGGCATGGTCTGCATGAGGTCGAGAATCGGCCTGACGATGAGCGCGACATGCTTGCTCTTTGCCGTCCAGATGCCCAGCGGAACGCCGAGTACAAGACTGATGATCGTCGACGAGAGCGTGAGCCCGAGCGTCACGACGGTTTGGTCCCAGAAGCCCGTGGCAAAGATCAGCAATAGCGACAGCGTCGTAAAGAGCGCGAAACGCCAACCCACGCGCCATAGCGCCACTGCGATGAAAATCCCCATCAGGACCGGCATCGGAATCGCCTGCAACCCGTGCTCGACGAGCGCGGCGAGCGTGTCGATGCCGCGGCCGACCGCGTCGAACGCGCGGCTATCGTGATCGAGCAGATAGTGGACCGACTGATCGACCCAACTGCCGAGTGGAATCAGCTCAGACATGGGAACCTCGCATGCGCGTCAGCGCTTGAAGAACGACGCCACGATCGACAGAGCCGCAGTAGCAGCCGTCGTCGTCGACGACGGGCAGCGCACGCGGATGCGCCATGACGCGGGAGACAACCTGGTCGAGCGACGCCGCGCGCGGGATGCACTCGACATGCGCGAGGCTCGGCGTCGCCGCCGTGGCGAGCGCATCGTCGCGCGTGACAAAGCCGCGGATCTTGTGCTCGGCATCGAGCACGAACGCGTAATCGGCGCTGCCGTTCAGCGAAGCCTTCACGCTGGCCGCGTCGAGCTGGCGCACGAGCGGCACCGCATCCGTTTGCATGAGGTCGCCCGCCGTCAGATAGCGGCTCGTATCGACGCCCTCGAAGAAAGCACGAACGTAATCGTCGGCAGGATTGCTGATGATCTGCTGCGGCGTGCCGAGCTGCACGAGCCTGCCGCCTTCCATGATGGCGATGCGGTTGCCGATTCTGAGCGCCTCCTCCAGATCGTGCGAGACGAACATGATGGTGCGCCGCTGTTCCTTCT
>CAYPWK010000670.1:0-2493 GCA_964414365.1 uncultured Burkholderia sp. | reverse complement strand
TTCGCCGATTTCGTCGCCATCAACAAGTTCGATCGCAGCGGTGCGGCCGATGCACTGCGCGACGTCGCGAAGCAGGTGCAGCGCAATCGCGAAGCGTGGGGCGAGCCGCCCGACGCAATGCCGGTCTTCGGCACGATCGCATCGCATTTCAACGACGATGGTGTGACGGCCCTTTACCAGCGGATCGCCGCGGCGCTCCATGAGATCGGATTGCCCCGGCCGGCTAACGGCGCGCGTTTGCCGCGCGCCGAAGTGCGTCATTCGAGCACTCGCCGCGCGATCGTCCCTCCGGCTCGCGTGCGTTACTTGTCGGAAATCGCCGAGACGGTGCGGGCTTATCGAGCGCGGGCCGAGGCGCAGTCTCGGCTTGCGCGCGAGCGCTGGCAGCTCGTCGAGGCTCGGCGCATGCTGATGGACTCGGCAGACGGCTCACATGATGTTGCGAAAGAGTTCGACGCGCTTATCGCGGCACGCGACGCCCAACTCGGCGCGGCGGAGAAGGCGATGCTCGCGGAATGGCCGCAAACGGTCGAGGCCTATTCGGGCGATGAGCGCGTCGTCATGGTTCGCGGTCGAGAAATCCGCACGTCGCTGACGATCACGACGCTCTCCGGCACGACGATGCGCAAGGTGTCGTTGCCGAACTTCACCGACCCGGGCGAGACGCTGCGCTGGCTTGCGCTCGAAAACCTGCCCGGCTATTTCCCTTATACGGCGGGAGTGTTCCCGTTCAAGCGCGAGAACGAGGACCCGACGCGAATGTTCGCTGGCGAAGGCGACCCTGCCCGTACCAACCGGCGTTTCAAGCTGCTCTCGGAGGGTATGCCGGCCGCTCGTCTATCGACGGCGTTCGATTCGGTGACGCTCTACGGCGAAGACCCCGACGAGCGGCCTGACATCTACGGCAAGATCGGCAATTCGGGCGTATCGGTTGCGACGCTCGACGATATGAAGGTGCTCTACGATGGTTTCGATTTGTGTGCGCCGAGCACGTCGGTGTCGATGACGATCAACGGGCCGGCGCCGACCGTGCTCGCCATGTTTTTCAACGTCGCGATCGGCCAGCAGATCGACAAGCTCGCCGCACGCTGCGCGCAGGAGGGCAGAGCGCCGAGCGCCGACGAAATCGAGGCGGCGCGAGCGGGCGCCCTGCAAAACGTGCGGGGCACCGTGCAGGCGGACATCCTCAAGGAGGATCAAGGGCAGAACACCTGCATCTTCTCGACCGAGTTCAGCCTAAAGATGATGGGCGACATCCAGCAGTACTTCGTCGAGCACGATGTGCGGAACTTCTACTCCGCATCGATATCGGGGTATCACATCGCCGAAGCGGGTGCGAATCCGATCACGCAATTGGCTTATACGCTTGCCAATGGGTTCACCTACGTCGAAGCCTATCTCGCGCGCGGTATGGCGATCGACGATTTCGCACCGAACCTGTCGTTCTTCTTTTCAAACGGCATGGAGCCCGAATACACGGTGCTCGGCCGTGTCGCACGGCGCATCTGGGCCGTGGCGCTGCGTGACCGCTATGGGGCGAACGAGCGCAGCCAGAAGCTCAAATACCACGTACAGACATCGGGGCGAAGCCTGCATGCGCAGGAGATCGCCTTCAACGATATCCGTACGACGCTTCAGGCGTTGATCGCTGTCTACGACAACTGCAACTCGCTGCATACGAATGCCTACGACGAGGCGATCACGACGCCTACCGAGGAATCGGTGCGCCGGGCGCTTGCGATCCAGCTCGTCATCAATCGCGAGTGGGGGCTCGCGAAGAACCAGAATCCGAACCAGGGCAGCTTCGTCGTCGAAGAGTTGACCGATCTCGTCGAGGCGGCCGTGCTCGCCGAATTCGATCGCCTGACCGAGCGCGGCGGGGTGCTGGGCGCGATGGAGACGGGGTACCAGCGAGCCCGCATTCAGGACGAATCGATGCTCTATGAGCACCGCAAGCACGACGGGTCATATCCGATCGTCGGCGTGAATACGTTTGTCGGAGAGCATGCGCACGACGCGCCGCCGCCGCTCGCGCTGGCGCTCGCGCGCTCGACGCGAGAGCAGAAGCAAAGCCAGCTCGCGCGTCTCGCGGCCTTCCATGAGCGGCATCGCGAGCAGGCCGGGCCGATGCTGCGCCGCTTGCAGCAGGCCGTGATCGGGGACGAGAATGCGTTCGCCGTGTTGATGGAGGCCGTGCGCGTCTGCTCGCTCGGGCAAATCACGCATGCGCTCTTCGAGGTCGGTGGGCAGTATCGGCGGACGATGTGAGGTAGTGGTACCTGCCGCGCGCCGTCAGCCTGTCTTATTCATCGGTTACCCATGCGCTGAACGGCGCGCCTGGCTGCAGGTTGGCCGGTGACTATCGAATCGATAACCTCGCCCGTGCCTCGTCGTACTCGCGCTTCAACCGCTCGACGAGCTGCCCCACGCTCGGAATATCGTCCATGAGGCCGACGCCCTGGCCCGCGCCCCAGATGTCCTTCCACGCTTTCG
>CAYPWK010000669.1:0-2513 GCA_964414365.1 uncultured Burkholderia sp. | reverse complement strand
GCGCTTCCCATGCACGGCTTCGCGCGCGACCTCCCGTTCTCGCCGACGCTCGATATCGACGGCCGCGGCGTTCGCCTGACGTTGACTGACAACGAGGACACGCGCAAGCAGTACCCGTTCGGCTTTCGCTTCGAAGCGGAGTACCGGTTCGTCGACTCGCGGACGCTCGACGTGACGCTCGCGACCGCCAACACCGGCGATGCGCCGCTTCCCTACTACGCCGGCCACCATTTCTATTTCGCCGTGCCGCACACGCTGCGCGGCGAAACGACGCTCGAGCTGCCGCCGACCGTGCGGCACCGCCAGCTCGAAGACGGCTCGATCAGCGCGCCGGAGCCCGGCGAGCCGCGCTATACGCTCGACGAAGCGCGCATCCACGATCGCTTCCATTGTCTGCAGGGCGTCCCAAGCCAGCCGGTGCGCCTCACTTGCGCGCCGCTCGGCAAGCGGATCGAAATTGACCTGAACCGGCCAGGCTCAGTGCCCTGGTATGCCGTGACGAGCTGGACGGAAACGGATCGCTCCGACTTCTACTGCGTCGAGCCGTGGCTTGGGCTGCCCGACGCCATCCACAACGGGCTCGGGCTGCGCTGGCTCCCTCCCGGCGAACGAGAGGAGGCGACGCTCAGAATCGCCGTCTCGCTCACGGCCGACAAGCGCTGAGCGTCGCACGGGCTAAAATCGGACGTTTTTGCGCGCGGGGCCGCAGATGGCTTCTCGCGCGCCAAGCAAGATCGCAGTCGAAAGCGAGGTTCAATGCTGAGAAGAATAATGAAGCGGCTCGCCTGCCTGCCGCTAGCAGCGGTGCTGGCCGCGTGCGGCACGGCACCTGTCGCACCGGGGTACTACCGCGTCGAGAGCGGCGATACCGTGACGAAGATCGCGCGCGAGCATCGCCAGTCGGTCCAGAGCATCGTTCGTTGGAACAACCTGTCGAACCCGAACGCCATCGAAGTCGGCCAGGTTCTGCGCGTCGTGCCGCCGGGCAACGCCGTGTCCGCCGAATCGGGCGGGGCACGGACGTCTGCCGAAGCGACACCGCGCGCCGCGACGCCCGGAACCAGCACGGCGAACCGCGACGCTGCACGCGCCGCGTTCGGGCCCGCGCCGGCCGCGCCGGCCAACGCGATCAAGCTCATCTGGCCGACGCAAGGCACCACGGTGCGTGGCTTCAACGGCAGCAGCTCGAAAGGGATCGATATTGCCAACGCGGTGGGCACACCCGTCGTCGCGGCCGCACCGGGCACGGTGGTCTACGCCGGCGACGGCCTACGCGGCTACGGCAACATGGTCATTGTCAAGCACAACGCCGACTTCCTCACGGCCTACGCGCACAACCGGAAGCTCCTTGTCAAAGAGGGGCAAGCCGTTGCGCAAGGCCAGCAGATTGCGGAGATGGGCGATACCGACAACGATCGGGTCGCCCTGCACTTCGAGCTGCGCTACAAGGGGCAGTCGATCGACCCGGCTCGTTATCTGCCGGTGCGCTGATTGCCGCCCCGCTGTTGCCGCCCCGCTGCTGCCGCCTGAGTGGCAGCCCCGTTGGACCATCGCCAATCGTAGCAAGCTACAGCGGCGCGACGACCCGCGGAAGCCGGCCCCGGTGGCCGGCATCGATCAGCTCCAGTCGTCCATGTCGTGCTTGATGGTATGGCGGTTAGCGATCAGCGTCTCGACGCTCGGCTCGTTGTTCATCGCGCGCTGAATGGCAAGCTTTGTCGCCTCGTAGTTCGTGCGGTACATGTCCTTCTTGTCGAGATTCGGGTCCGTGACGCACCGCGGATCGATCCATACGAGACTGATGATACAGAGCTCGTTGGCGAGTTCTTTCGGCAGGATGCCCTCGATGAGACAGTCGACGACGGCATCCGCAGTAGCGGACTGCACCACACCCCCGAAAAGGTCGATCGTCGCCATGTCCTTCAGCGTAACCTTCGGGACGATCATCGTTGCCGGCCGCACCATTTGATTGCACGCACGGATGGCGAACATCGCCGTGTGCCCCTTGCTTTGCGCCATCATGCTCGCAAACGCGTGGCCGACCGGGCCGTCGACGCGGCCGATCAGGATCTCGGGCATCGCGTCGGTCGCTTGGCCCTCGGCGGCCAATACGGTTGCCTCGCCGGCGCGAAAGGTCAGATCGACTGTCATGGAAAAGCTCCTTCGAAATGGTTGAGAACTGTTTGAGAACGATCCGGCTGGTCGAAGGGACGGCTCGCTGCAAGGAGAATGCCAGCGTCGCAAGGGAGTGTTGACCGACAGGCGCATGCCGCACCGGCCGTGCGAAACGCCGCATGGGGAACGTTGGGCTGCCGGTGACGTCCACGGGATCAGCCGCAGCACCGTGGCGCAAAGTGTCAGCGTTCCGTTACACATCGGCGAGCGAAGCAGGGCGAGCGCGTTTTGCCGGGCGCAGCTAAAAAAAAGCCCGGCAACGCCGGGCCAACGGGGGTTCGGCGCATTAAGGCAAAGGACCGGTTCGCCATGCGCCGATTAGGAATTTAGCCGCTTCG
>CAYPWK010000668.1:0-2519 GCA_964414365.1 uncultured Burkholderia sp. | reverse complement strand
ATGCGCTCGTTTAGTCCCCATCGAAAGGTTTGAACATCGCTGCGCCCATTACGGACGCCGAGAATTGGCTGCGTCGGCGCAACGTTGTATCGCGGGGCCGATGATGATTCTGCGAAGCGGAAGCGGCGGCCGAACTCGCGCTCGAGTCGTGACGGATCCGTCAACGTGAAACGACCACACATAGGCTACAGCTTGCTCATTTCTAATCGTCAGGTCTTGGCGCTCGGATCTGGCGGCATGGGCGTCTGGAAGACGGTGACGTTATCTTGCGAACGCAGCATGAGACCCCAGGTTTTCTCGAGCAGCTCACGCTCTTTCTTCACAAGCGTTGCTGCCTGTTCTGTGAGGCTCCTTGCTCCGTGCGCTTTTCCTGCCAGCTCGTTATTGGGAACGGGATCGCCGACGTTGTTGTGTCCACTCATAGTGCCTTGATGCGCAACGGCAGACGCGAGGACATCATGCGCTTCGAATATGGAATAGTACACCTGCTCTGCTAAGGACTGGCTAGTCAGCGCCCGCGCCATATCGTCAGCCAGTGCTCGCGTCATCGCCGCATCGAAGCCGCGCATCAGTGCGTCTGCACGCAAAGCCGAATTCTTCTCAAACTGTTCGCAGCGGCGAGTGAAGAACCACAGAATCTGCTCCATCTGTGCAAGTCCGTCGAGTATATGTTTCTGCTCCTCGCGTGCGCGGCGCTGATCCGCGACACCGAGCTCTGCCTGGTGCGCTTTGTTGTCGTCTCGACGCCAGCGGCCGGTCAGGATGATGTTGACGAAAGCGACGGCTGCGAGAACCAGCGTTGCCCAACCGGTAGGAAAATCGGTCATTAGCGGTTACCAACCCCACTGAAAGCGATACTCGGGCGTACAGGCGATGGGACCAGCGCCGGCTTTGTTCGCCTCGCCGACTAGTTGCCAACACGTACTCTCCGAGTTGAACCACAACTTCTCCCCAAGCGACCCTTTCTTGATGTCGGCCCCCGAGAGCCTATAGCCGGCGGCAACGTGCGGACGCGCAATCAGATACGCCAACGCCAGCACGACCAGCACGGCGAGCACAACTCGTGACTTCATAGAACGGCCTTTCACCTCAGGAGGCCGATAGAGTGGTTATGGACGCTATTCGCATTGCAACGATTTCCTTTATCTTGACGAGCCTATTAGCGAACGTTGGTGTCGCGCAGGGATCGACGGACCCATTTGACGTCGCACCGTCGATCATCGGGACGTGGGAGTGCGGAACGAAAAACGGAGCGCCATTCGAGTGGCGCTTCACCAAAGCTGGTGACCAATACATGCGGATCGGCACGGCATCCGAAGTGAAGCTGGGACGCTATCAGTTCACCAATCGCTACCATTTCAACGACACGCTCCTGACGACAAATTTCGGATACGGACACGTCAAGACGCTGCACTTGAAATGGACACCGGACGAGAATAACGGCTATTTCCAGACGAATACGGGAGAGGGTTGTACGCGAAGCTACGACCCCATTCACGCCGCCCAGTATTAATCAAGTCTACGTCACCCAGGAGGCGTTCGGGCGCCGCGTTGTCCTGTCGGCGTCGAATTGTGCGCTATCGATGTGCCGGTACCCGATGCACGAGGTCGAGCATAAACGCTACCAATGCCATCGCGACGAATCCGGTACTGTACAGAATCGTTCGCGTCGGGGGAACGGCGAACGCGGACATGGGCCGCGCTTCTACAACGTTATGCACGAGATCCGCATAGCCGTTGCCATCGATGAGCGATACACGAGTCGAACTTGCGATTGATTGCGCCGATTGGGAAAAGCCACCCAGGCAGACGACGGCTGCCGCATTGCAACTGTAATGGACGCGGCCGGCATGCACTGCCTGGACCGCAGCGTTGGATGCTTTATCTGCGTATCGTTTACACTGAATCGCTAGGCGTTCGTCGCCGCGGGTTGCAATCACATCGACACCCTGATCGCCAACGCGTTTTGTCAATTGCGTCCTGTAACCCATGAAACGGTACGTATCGGCGACGTGCTGTTCGAACTCTTCGGGACTCAGAGCAAAGAACGAATTGACGGTCAACCATCGGCGTCGCCGGCGCCCTTCGCGGTAGCTGCCCATCAGCAGCAGCCCAATCGCAATGATAATTGCCAACGTCCCGACGATCGAGCCCAGGCCGGGGATGATGATGAGGGCGAGCGCGGTCCCGGCGATCGCTAAGAGACGCCAGTCGGCCTGATCCTTTTTGCGGCGCGCCATTGAGCCATATATCGTCCACAGAGCGCCCGTTTGCCTTCGGAGCTCCCCTACCGTCCTTTACCGTTTGGCTGACGCTACGACCGGCGGTGGGGCTAGCGACGCGAAAAGAGCATCCCGGTACACTTCTGAAATTCAGCTCGTCAGATACGGAGGCGCGCAAATGGGTGGGCAGCAGCCACATGTCTACACAGGGGCACCGGACTATCTCCTTTACCTATTTGGCGGCGCGATGTTTGGAGTCATGAGTCGCGATGCTGAGCACCATTGGCGCCATGCATC
>CAYPWK010000667.1:0-2524 GCA_964414365.1 uncultured Burkholderia sp. | reverse complement strand
GAGCTCAAGGCGGAGGGCGGCAGGGCGACCGCCGAGCAGCTCGCCTTCCTGCAGGACATCGACCGCGCCGGCGCATACACGGCGCTCGCAACCGGCCTGGACGCCGCTCTGCGCACCTTGGAGGCCTGGGGGCTGATCAAGCCCGAGGTGACCATGCGCGGGATCTACAACAACCTTGACCATGTGGTGAGCGAATGAGCCGCTGGTGGCGCGCATACGACGAAGCCGTCGATGATCCGAAGCTCGGCGCGCTCAACGACCGCCAGCACCGAGCCTGGTTCAATCTGTGCTGCATCACGTCGCAGAACGGCGGGAAGCTTCCGCCGGTTGCGGCAATCGCCTTCAAACTCCGGATGACGGTCGAGAAGGCAAAAGCGATTGTCGCTGAATTGGTCGCCCTGAAGCTATTCGATGTTGCAGATGACGGCGTGATCGCTCCGCACAATTGGAGCGGTCGCCAGTTTCAATCCGACGTTTCAACGGAGAGGGTGAAACAGTTTCGGCAACGCCAACGAAACGTTTCATCGACCGTTTCTGAAACGCCCCCAGATACAGAACAGAAACAGATAACAGAACAGATATCCTCGCTTCGCTCGGATAGCGCGCCGAAACGGACGCGCGCACGGACGCGCGCCAAGCCCCGCGTACCCTTGCCTGATCTCTGGCAGATCGATCAGCAGGATTGGGACTACGCAACCGAGCGCGGTTTCCCGCCGGATCAAATTCGGCAGATGGGCGCGGCGTTCGGCAACCATCATCGCGGCAAGGGCAGCCTCATGGCCGACTGGCACGCGGCTTGGCGGACCTGGTGCGAGAACGAAATCAAATTCAGCAGCAATCGAGGCAACGGCAATGAGCGACGAAAGACCGTACACGACGCAGCGCGAGAGTTTCACGAAAATCTCCTCGAGCGGATCGCGGAGTTCGACGAGCCCGCACCACGCAGCCTATGCGGCCCAGAGGGCTCGGATGCTGTTCGGCTGCTACCGTCGGGGCGACGCCAATGATCCCGAGACCTACGTGGCTGCGGTAAGTGCGGTGTTGGCGCGCTATGACACGGATCTGATCCGCGAGGTCACCGATCCAGGCACGGGCATCCAATCGACCGAAAAGCATATGGCGTTCATGCCGAACGCCGGCGAGCTGAAGGTCTATTGCGATGGCGTTGCCGCGCGAAAGGAGCGGCTGAAAAAGCTTGGCGAGCGCAAGCTGCCCAATCCTGATCAGCAGCGCTTACCGGCGGCACGCGGCCCGAATCCGCTCGCGCCGATCGTGGCCATCTTCGTGCCGCCCGGGCATGCCCGCTATCCCTCGCTCTGCAAGTGGGGCGAGACAGCCGATCCGAGGATGTTTTGCTACGGCAGATCGAGCGATGGCCGCGATGGCATCTGGGTCGCCTGGCACATCTTCGATGACCGCGACCGGATCATCACCACGGCCGGCGACATCGTGAACCAGCGAGTGATCGCGGACATCCTCGCGCGCAAGCAACAGCGAGCACAGGATGCCGCCGAATGACCGCGGAATCGCTCAAGGCGCGCATGGAGCGCGGCGACAAGATGCTGAAGCTGTTCGAGCAGCAAGTGAGTTATCTGGCGCTGTCGCAGCGCTTCAACGTCAGCGTGAAGGTTGTTGCGGATTATTTGCGGGAAGCTCGCAAGCGGCGCGAGAAGGAGAAGGGGCAATGACACGCGACGCGGTGATCTTCACCATCGGCGGGCTGGTCGGCGGGTCGGTCGGCTTCTGCTTCGCGATGGCCTTCGTGATGGTGCTGGGCTGATGTTCAACCCGCACGCCGAGCCGGTCAGGAACGATGCGCCGTACAAGCGGATAGGCATCGGCGAATTGCCGCCGGGCGATCCGTGCATGTCGCATGCGACAGCCGTCGAGGTGATCGAACTGACGCTGCGGCGGCAGGATGCAGCAAGGATTTGGGCAATCGTCGTCGAGACGGCCAGCGGGACCAACGCGCCGTATGTGGCGCCGAGCGAGGACTGTGCATGAGGACGTTCCTGATGTGGCTGGGTGTCGGGGCGCTGTTCGGAATAGCCATGTCGCTGGGGCAGATCGCCAATGACCTGCACGAGATGCGCTGGACGCTGCTCGCCAGCCAGCGAGAGGCAAGCCGATGATGGGGGATCAGTGATGTTCACGGCGGGCTGGCCAGACGTTCACATTGCAGCGCTGAAGGAGCGCTTTGACCGCGGCATGTCGTTCGCACAAATCTCGGCCGACATGAATGCTACGTTCGGCACAGCCTATTCGCGCAACGCCTGCATCGGCAAAGCCAAGCGGCTCGGGCTGAAACAGTCGAGCAAGCCAGCTCCGCCTCCGCGGCCCAAGCGCGAAAGGCGGCAGCCGCAGATCCGGGCCGAAAGGCGAGGGCCTCCACTTGCTTCCGTCGAGTACGAGGCAATCGAGTGCGAGCCGATCAACCATATCGGCGTGTCGATCTACGAGCTGACCACAGAGACGTGCCGCTGGCCGATCGGGACGCCTGGGCATGAGGATTTCTGCTTCTGCG
>CAYPWK010000666.1:0-2529 GCA_964414365.1 uncultured Burkholderia sp. | reverse complement strand
GGCACGGGCTGAAACCATTCGTTGACGAGGAATGCCACGAGCAGCAGACCGCCTGCGCCAAACATGAAAGCGATTAACGCGGAATCGAACCAGTCGAGCCGATCGCCTTGCAAAAGCCCCGTCACGAGCATCGCAACCGCAGCGAAGCCTGTGATGAAGCCGATCCAGTTGAAACTGCGAAACCGTTCGAGCTTGACCGGATCGGCAGGCAGCCCCAGCTGAATCGCGATACAGCACAGAACGCCGAGCGGAATGATTTGCCAGAACGCCATGCGCCAGTTCACGAACTCCGTCCACAACGCAGCAAGCGGCGTCCCGAGCGCAGGGCCGAACGTCGCCGTCAGCGCATAACCGGCGAGCCCGTACAGCTTGAATCTGGGCGGCAGATAACGGAGCGCCACGATGATCAGCATGGGAGGCAGACAGCCGCCCGCGATTCCCTGGCAGATACGCAAGAGGTAGAGCGACGCGAGATTCGGGGCAAACGGGCAGAGCAAACCGAAGAACATCGTGGCGAGCACGGCGCCGATCGTGAACCGCTTCAGCGTAAAGGTGATGCCGAACCACGGCGCGAACACCATCGTGGCGACGTTGGCGGCTTCGAAGAGCGAGGTCAGCCAGGTCCCGTCGTCATGCCCGATCAAGAACGCACCCTGGATATCGGACATCGCCGCAGCGGTGACCTGTTCATTGAGAATGGCCAGCAGCGAAGCGAACAACATGCCGAGCAGGCCCACGACAATACGACCTGTAAACGCCGTTTGCGCCGGTGCTGGCTGAGGCGCCGCCGCTGCTTCGCGCACAGCGCCCTGATCGAGCGGCTGGCGGGCCGTTGCCGCTTCCGCTCCAGTCGTCAAAGGAATCGCAGTTGTCATGGGACTAGCAACTTCTCTCGTTTCGTTAGCTGTACTGTTTGATGTGGGTATTTCACCGCGGTGCATTCCGGTGTCCTGCTTCCTTGCGCGATGCGATGTTCCCGCCATGGGTCCGCCGCACATTGTTGCCGTTCACCGAGTGCTTCATTTTCAGAGATGAACCCAATTTCCTAAAGCCTCGCCTGGTCTGATTTTGGGCCATCTAGTACGAGAATCCTGCCAGCCCGTCTGGTCACGAATCGGCAGCACAAATGCGACTGCGTCAGTGCAAACCTCACTGATCGCGCATGTGTCATTTCTGGGCGCTTTCGCGCCAATTCGGGTGACGAGGCGCTAGGAGACCGCGCACGATGCTTAGAACCGGGGCGTATGGATTCGGGCCGAGGGGTAATAGCGGCAGACGCGATTAACGGTTTGAAAACGGTCATGCAACGGTAGGTGCCGAACGGCTTTTACTTTTTGTTTTCCGTTTGCAAGGTATCACGCAGTTGCTGTCCTATCAGGCCGCGGCCGAAGTGGCCGCTGGAAATCTGGTGCCAATCTTGAGGCCATATGAGCCCGAATGCGCGCCGGTGAGTCTGCTCCATGTCGAACGTCGCGGGACGAGACAAAAGATCCGGTCGTTCGTGGAGTTCGTGACCGAAACGCTGCGCAGCAATGCACATCTTCAATGTGCGAGCGGAGCAACAACGGGAGGCGAATGCACGCAGGGCCAGCGCAAGATGTAAAGCCCCTCGATTATTCGTCCTACGCCTCCGCCGCAATTCGAAGTTCGCCATAGGCGCTCACGAGTGCGTCGAGGCTGAATGCGCGGTTCAAGCCGCTCGGGTTTGGCAGGACCCATGCGCGCGCGCCGCCGAATCGACCCGATTGCAAACCCCATTCGATATCTCGCTGGCCGGACATGGCGGCAAGTGCCATCTTGCCAAGAAAGGCGACGAACTTCGGCGCGTAGCGTTGAACCTTCAGTTCGAACTGCGCCGCAGCGGCTTGGATCTCCACTTTCGACAGTTCGTCCGCGCGCGCTGTCGCGCGCGAGACCGCCGCAGTCAGACCAAAACCAAGGTGTAGCAAGTCGCGGTCGTTTTCAGGGCGAAACACTTCCGCCGTAAAACCAGCGAGATGGAGGACTCGCCAGAACCGGTTCCCCCTGCCATCGAAGTGGTGCCCCGCAGCCGCCGCGCGCATACCCGGATTAATCCCGCAAAACAGCACCGACAAACCGGGCTCGATGACATCGGGAAGGTGTTGCACGGAGCGGTCAATCGCAAGCTCCACTAGGGAATCGTTGCTACACACGCGGCTCCCCGCGGAACCGCAGGCGATACTGTTTTGGCGTGACATTCAAACGCCGCGAGAACGTCGTGCGCATATGCGTGGCGCTATGAAACCCGCATTTGAACGCGACGGTCTTGAGCGGCGCATCCGTGTCCTCGAGCAGTTTCCTCGCTGTATCGACACGAACCTGCTCGACGAATACGGAGGGCGTGACCTTTGCGTTCTTCGCGAAGATTCGTGACAAGGTGCGCCGGCTCACGGCAGCCGCTTTAGCAAGCGCCTCGATCGAAAGCGTATCAGTGATGTGTTCGCTCACATAGCGATACACCTTGCTGAGTATCGGGTCCTCATCCTTGCCAGCACCGATATAAGGGCT
>CAYPWK010000665.1:495-2532 GCA_964414365.1 uncultured Burkholderia sp. | reverse complement strand
ATTGAGTCCGCCACAATCGCCGCCGCCGGTCAGTACGCCAATCTGCATGTCGTTCTCTTCCTTCCTCACACCAAGCGGACAACGGAGAGGTCTGACGCTCCCGCGCGCAGGCGCACGCTTGTCCCTGCCCGCGCGCGATCGTTTGATGATCCCGCAGGCCGACTACCAACCGAGACAAGAAGCGGACTGAGCGAGACGTTGGCCATCGCACGTAGCATAACAGAGCAGATCACATCGGCGCTATGCGCGGGTGGGCGGCAGGCGCCATGGGGCGCGTGGCGAGGTCGACGCAGGAACAGGCATGCTGTCATCTCGACCATGTTTCGGAACCACCTCGTTCCACGGAACCCCCATTCCTCTGTGGCCTGGCGACTCAAGGAAGGGGGCGTCTTCACCCCACTGGGCAATCACACGTCGTATTTGCCCTCCCCATTGACACGGGCGCTACTCTGCGTTACTATATACCAGTAGTCTGTACTACCGGATACCAGCGCCACATAGTAGTAAGGGGGTGATCCTGCTGGACGACCTAACGGAAATGCTGAAAGGCGTGCTGGAGGGCTGTGTCCTTGAGATTATTAGCCGTGAGCAAACCTACGGCTACGACATCACAAGGCGCCTGCATGCCCTCGGCTTCACAGACGTGGTGGACGGCACGGTGTACACCATTCTGGTTCGACTTGAGAAGAACCAGCTCGTGGATGTCGAGAAGAAACCGTCCGATATGGGGCCACCGCGCAAGTTCTTTACGCTCAACGACGCGGGGCGCGAGGAACTATGCCGGTTCTGGGCAAAATGGGAGTTCGTCGCGTCGAAACTCAACGAATTGAAGGAGGGTCAGCGATGAGCGGACTGCTTGAGTTTTTCAACGAGTATTTCAATTTCAAGCACATCGCGCGGGAGAAGCGCGAGTACAGGCAACAACAGGCGCGGGCGAAGGCCCTGCCCGAAGATTACCGCTATGTCTACGACAAAATTCAGCAGTACATGTGGGGGCACGCGGGGGGATCGGGTATGGACATGATGCCAATCCTCTCCGATTTGCTCGACCTGTTCGAGACGGGCGCGGCGGAGGGCAAGCGCGTGTTGGAGGTTACGGGCGAGGACGTGGCCGCGTTTTGCGACGAACTGCTGCGGAACGCCAAGACGTGGACGGGACAACCGCGCAAGGCGCTCAACGACCGCATTCGCAAGAAACTTGGAGCGGACAATGGCGCTTAAAGGAATTGCGCCGGTTCGTGGCGAAAATAGGGTTCATTGCGTCGACGAGCAACGCGATGCGGGAGGCTCAGCTATGAGCGGATTGTTCGCTTATCTCAAACGCGTAGCTGAAGAAAAGCGCAGATTCAGGCGACAGCAGGCGCGGGCGAACGCCTTGCCGGAAGAGTACCGCTATGTCTACCGCCAGATTCAGCGCTACATATGGTGGGGATACTCGGCATACTCCGGTGGGGATGTTGTGGACTGGATGCCGCTATTCGCCGACTTGCTCGACCTGTTCGAGACGGGCGTGGCGGAGGGCAAGCCTGTGTTGGATGTCACAGGCGAGGACGTGGCCGCCTTTTGCGATGAGCTGCTGCGCAGCGCCAAGGCATACACGGGAAACCAGCGCGAGGCGCTGAACCGCGACATTCTGAACAAACTCGGAAAGGGGAACGACGCCTAAATGACAGACATTGCCATTCAAGTGAACGATGTGCGGAAGTCGTTCAAAGACACGCACGTCCTGAAAGGCGTTGATTTTGCGGTGCGGCGCGGCGAGATTTTCGCCTTGCTCGGCTCGAACGGCGCGGGGAAGACGACGACCATCAACATCCTCGCAACACTGTTGAAGCCCGATAGTGGGAGCGCGAGCGTCTGCGGCTTCGACGTGGGGCGTCAGTCCGAACGGGTACGCGAGAGCATCAGCCTCACCGGGCAATTCGCCGCTGTGGACGGCATCCTCACCGGACGTGAAAATCTCGTGCTGATCGCCAAGCTGCGGGGAGTCTCAGACGCGCGCGCAACCGCCGACAAATTGCTTTCTCGCTTTGGGCT
>CAYPWK010000665.1:0-485 GCA_964414365.1 uncultured Burkholderia sp. | reverse complement strand
CCGGCGGTATGACTCGCAGGCTCGACATCGCGATGAGCCTGGTCGGAACGCCCGCCGTGATCTTCCTCGACGAGCCAACGACGGGACTTGACCCAGAGGCGCGGCTGGAAGTCTGGAAAACCGTCAAGGAACTTGCCGACGGCGGCACGACGATTCTGCTCACGACACAATACCTTGACGAAGCCGAGCAGCTCGCCGACCGAATCGCCATCCTGCACGGCGGGAAGATCATCGCGAGTGGGACACTGGACGAACTCAAAACGCTGTTCCCGCCAGCGAAGGTCGAATACGTCGAAAAGCAGCCGTCATTGGAGGAGATTTTCCTCGCCATCATCGGGAGCCAGGAGGGCAAGTAAATGAAAGCCGTGTACGACACCGGCGTACTGCTCGGGCGTTCTATGCGCCATATTCTGCGCAGCGCCGACACGATTATCACGGTCGCGATTACACCAGTTGCGATCATGTTGCTCTTCGTCTACGTGTTC
>CAYPWK010000664.1:0-2533 GCA_964414365.1 uncultured Burkholderia sp. | reverse complement strand
GTACCAGGCGAAAATCGATCTTGCGCGCGTCGAGATCGACGCGGCTCACCTGCACACGCACGCGATCGGACAGCCGGTAGCGGATGCCAGTGCGCTCGCCGCGCAGCTCGTTCTTGATCTCGTCGTATTGGAAGTAATCCGAACCGAGCTCCGTGACATGAACGAGGCCTTCGATGAACAGCGCATCGAGCTGAACGAAGATGCCGAACGACGTCACGCCGTTGATCATCCCGCCGTATTCCTCGCCGAGCTTGTCGCGCATGAAGTAGCACTTGAGCCACGTCTCGACGTCGCGCGACGCCTCGTCGGCACGCCGCTCGTTCGCCGAGCAATGGAGTCCGAGCTCTTCCCAAATCGCCGTGTTCGGGCGGCCGTTCGAGCGCGGAGACTGCTCGTCGGCTTGCTGCAAC
Organism: uncultured Burkholderia sp.; assembly: GCA_964414365.1. Classification (GTDB taxonomy): domain Bacteria; phylum Pseudomonadota; class Gammaproteobacteria; order Burkholderiales; family Burkholderiaceae; genus Trinickia. The sequence goes on along the minus strand of CAYPWK010000664.1, from coordinate 2,123 downwards.
GCACGCGCGCGCGGCGAAAGCGCCGTATTCAGAACGACGCCTTGCGGCGGTTTGGGCTGATATTTGCGGCCCGCGAGAATCGCGTAAATCGCGCGATGCGTGAGCAGGTCCGGATAGCGCCGGATCGGGCTGGTAAAGTGCGCGTAGGCGTCGTACGCAAGGCCGAAGTGACCGATGTTGTCCGGGCTATAAACGGCTTGCTGCATCGAGCGCAACAGCATCGTCTGCAACATCTGTGCGTCCGGACGGTCGCGAATCTGCGCCATCAGTGCCGCGTAATCGCTCGCGTGAGGCGTGTCGCCGCCGCCGAGCGAGAGCCCCATGCCGCGCAAGAACGTGCGCAGGTTCTCGAGCTTTTCGGCTGTCGGACCTGCGTGGACGCGATAAAGGCCCGGATGCTTGTTCCGTTTCAAGAAGTCGGCTGCGCAGACGTTCGCGGCCAGCATGCACTCCTCGATCAGTTTGTGCGCATCGTTGCGCTGACGCGGCAGGATCTGTTCGATCTTGCCCTGCGCATTGCAGACGATGTAAGTCTCCGTCGTCTCGAAGTCGATCGCGCCGCGCTTTTGCCGCGCGGCGAACAGCGCCTTGAAGACGGCGTAGAGGTCCTGCAAACGCGGAACGAGCGCTGCGCGCCGCCCTGCCTCCGGCCCTTTCGTGTTGGCGAGGATTGCGGCGACTTCCGTATAGGTGAGCCTAGCCGCGGAGTGCATCACGCCCGGGTAGAACTGATAGCCCTTGATCTCACCGCGCCCCGTAATGACCATGTCGCAGACGAGCACGCAGCGATCCACTTGCGGATTCAGCGAACAAAGCCCGTTCGACAGCTTCTCGGGCAACATCGGAATGACGCGGCGAGGAAAGTAGACCGACGTGCTGCGCTCGATCGCATCGGTGTCGAGTGCCGATTCGGGCTGGACGTAGTGCGACACGTCGGCGATCGCGACGATGAGACGGAATCCGTCGACTCGGCCGACCTTCATCGGCTCGCAGTACACGGCATCGTCGAAATCGCGGGCGTCCTCGCCGTCGATCGTGACGAGCGGCACGTCGCGCAGGTCGACGCGATGGCGCATATCGCCCGGCCGCACTTCGTCGGGCAGCTTGGCCGCCTCGGCAATCGCGTCGGGACTGAACTCGTGCGGCACGCCGTACTTGCGCACGGCGATCTCGATCTCCATGCCGGGGTCGTCGATGTCGCCGAGCACCTCGATCACGCGCCCGACCGGCTGCGAATGGCGGCTCGGAAAGTCAGTCAGCTCCGCGACGACGACCTGCCCGACCTTCGCCTTCTTGACGTTTTGCGTGATGAGGATATCGTGCGCGATCCGCTTGTCTTCGGGCGCGACAATGAGCGCCCCGCTCTCGCTGAGCAGCCGGCCAATCACGCGCTTGTTCGCGCGCTCGGTCACCTCGACCACGTGGCCTTCGGGGCGGCCGCGCCTGTCGTAGCCGACGACTCGCGCCAGCACGCGGTCGTTGTGCATGACCTTTTGCATCTCGGCGTTCGGCAGGAACAGGTCGTCCTGCCCGTCGTCGCGCACGACGAAGCCGTAGCCGTCGCGATGGCCCTGCACGCGGCCGGCCACGAAGTTGGACGGATGGGTCAGCTGATAGTAGCCGCGCTTGTCGAGACGGATCTGACCGTCGCGCTCCATGGCGCCGAGACGCTTGAAGAAGCCTTCGCGCTCTTGGCGCTTGATCGACAGATTCTCGGCAATGTCGTTTGCGGTAAGCGGCGCGTCGTTCGTTCGCAGCACGCCGAGAATCTCTTCACGGCTCGGGATCGGATACGGGTATTTGCTCAAGGGCGCTGGTCGGATATTGATGGTTTGTTCTTGTCTCGGTGGTTCAGACATGGCAATCGCGCAATTCTAACACTCGGAAAAGTCCGGGCGGACATAGGTTTTGGCGGGCAGCAAGGGCTCTCGTCGGCAGGGAACGGCAGGTGGGCTTCAAGCGTGGCCCTGGCCTCCGGGGCTTGGCCCCCCCGTCCGCTTGGGTCGACGAATCGCTTGACAGCAATTAGCAGACCGATATAATGACGGTCTTTGCTGCACGACACCTTGCCCAGGTGGCGGAATTGGTAGACGCACTAGTTTCAGGTACTAGCGGGTAACACC
>CAYPWK010000663.1:0-2539 GCA_964414365.1 uncultured Burkholderia sp. | reverse complement strand
TGACGGGGCCGTCGGGCTCAGGCAAGTCGAGCCTCGTTTTCGATACGCTCTATGCGGAGGGGCAACGCCGGTACGTCGAGACATTCAGCGCTTACGCGCGCCAGTTCCTCGACCGGATGGACCGGCCGCAGGTCGATCGCGTGGACGGCGTGCCGCCTGCGATCGCGATCGACCAGACGAATCCCGTGCGAAGCTCGCGCTCGACGGTCGGCACGATGACGGAGCTCAACGATCACCTGAAGCTGCTCTATGCGCGCGCCGCGCAGCTTTTCGACAAGCAGACCGCAAAGCCCGTGCGCCATGACACGCCTGAAACGATCTACGCCGAGCTGGCGGCGCGCACGGCGCAGGACGATCCGCGCCTTGTCGTCACCTTTCCGGTTGAACTGCCGGAGAATGCAAGCCCCGATGAGATCGGCCAGTGGCTTTCCGCGAGCGGCTATACGCGCGTGCAAGCCGAGCGCGAGCAAACAGCGGCGACGGGCGTGCGCAAAGTGCTCGACGTGGTAGCCGACCGCTTTCGATTGCAGAAGACGGAGAAGGTGCGCGTCGTCGAGGCGATCGAAGCATCGCTGAAACGCGGTGCGGGGCGCGTCAACGTCTATGTTCTGCCTGAAACGCCCGAGTCCTCCGATACCACCGATTCCGGCTCGAGGCGAGCCGCAGCCGAACCGCAGATCTGGCGTTTCTCGACGGGCCTGCATTGTCCTGACAGCGATCTGCGTTATGCGGAACCGCAACCGGCCCTCTTCTCGTTCAACTCCGCTTATGGAGCCTGCGATGCGTGCCGAGGGTTCGGCCGCGTGATCGGCGTCGATCTCGGGCTCGTCATTCCGGACGCCCGCAAGACGCTTGCGGGCGGCGCGATCAAGCCGATGCAGACGCCCGCCTGGAAGGAGTGCCAGGACGACCTGATGCGCTACGCCGCGCGTGCGCGCGTGCGTGCGGGTGTGCCGTGGTCCGAGCTGACGGAAGCCGAGCGCGACTGGGTCATCAACGGCTCACCTGACTGGGATGGCGACTGGCAGCGGCAGTGGTATGGCGTGCGCCGCTTCTTCGGCTACCTCGAATCGAAGGCGTACAAGATGCACATTCGCGTGCTCTTGTCCAAATACCGCAGCTATACGCCTTGTGAGAGCTGCGGCGGCGCCCGCCTGAAGACCGAGTCGCTGCTATGGCGTCTCGGCACGAAGGAAAACGCCGACGCGGCGCTCGCCCCCGCGTCGCGCTTCATGCCGCGCGGCGTGATGTGGACGCGCGCGCAACTCGAGTCGTTGCCGGGCTTGACCGTGCACGACTTGATGTTGCTGCCGATCGCGTGGATCCGCGCGTTCTTCGACGCGTTGACACTGCCGAGCGCGTTACTCGACGATGCGCTCAAGCTCTTGATCGCCGAGGTGCGCACGCGCCTCAAATACCTCTGCGACGTTGGGCTCGGCTATTTGACGCTCGATCGCCAGAGCCGCACGCTTTCTGGCGGGGAAGTGCAGCGGATCAATCTGACGACGGCGCTCGGCACTTCGCTGACGAAGACGCTGTTCGTGCTCGACGAGCCGAGTATCGGGCTGCATCCGCGCGACTTGAACAGAATCGTCGAGGCGATGCGCCGGCTTCGCGATGCGGGCAATACGCTTGTCGTCGTGGAGCACGATCCGTCGGTGATGCTGGCTGCCGATCGTCTCATCGACATGGGGCCCGGGCCGGGGGAGCGCGGGGGGACGATCGTCTATGACGGCACGCCTGCGGACATTCGCACGGCGCCTACATTGACGGGCGACTACCTCGGCGGCCGCAAGCACGTCGCCGACGCAACGCATTGGGCGGCACGGCCCGTCGATGCGGCGACGCCTCGCCTCGTGCTCGAAGGCGCGAGCGAGCACAACTTACGCGACGTGACGGTGGAGATACCGCTTGCGCGGCTCGTTTGCGTGACGGGCGTCTCCGGCTCGGGCAAATCGACGCTGATCCAGGATGTGCTCTATCCGGCGCTCGCCCGTCAGCTTGGACAGCCGACGGAGACGCCGGGCTCGCACCGAGGTCTCGTCGGCGCCGATCTGATCGACGACGCCGTCTTCGTCGATCAGTCGCCGATCGGCAAGACGGCGCGCTCGAATCCGGCGAGCTACGTCGGTGCGTTCGACGAAATCCGCAAGCTCTTCGCGAAGGTGCCGCTCGCGCAGCAGCGTGGCTACACGGCCGGCACGTTTAGTTTCAATAGCGGCGATGGGCGCTGCCCGACCTGCGGCGGCTCGGGCTTCGAGCACATCGAGATGCAGTTCCTCTCCGATGTGTACCTGCGCTGCCCCGATTGCGACGGCCGCCGCTATCGCCCCGAGGTGCTCGAGGTCAAGATCGAGCGCGGTAGCCCTGCGCGAGCGCTGTCGGTTGCCGACGTACTCGAGCTGACCGTGAGCGAAGCGGTCACGCTGTTCGCGGGCGATGCCGACGTGCTGCGCGTGCTGCAGCCGATCGTCGACGTGGGGCTCGAATACGTGAAACTCGGGCAGCCCGTGCCGACGCTCTCGGGCGGTGAGGCGCA
>CAYPWK010000662.1:0-2554 GCA_964414365.1 uncultured Burkholderia sp. | reverse complement strand
GCGCGCAAGCCGGGTTTCACGGTCGGATTGGGAAAGACGATACGCTCTTCGTCGCGTGAAACGACGTAGCGATAGTCGCCGTCGACGGCAAGCAAAGTGCCTTTCGCAACCGGCGTGAAATTCGGCACGTCGGCAGTCAGCTTCAGCTCGAACGCATCGCTGTGTTTCGTGATTTGATCGACGACCGTAAACGCCCGTGGCATCGGCAACGCGCCGTCGAACGGCATATCCGAAATCAACGCGCGCACGGCGTCATCCGCCGCCGCGAAGCGCGCCAGGTCATTCGCACCAAACGGCCGGACCTTGCCCAGTTCCAGCGTGCACGCCGCTGCGTCGAAGGTCTGCGCCGTGTACTGCGTATAGGTGTTTCCCTTCGCCGTATGAAGCAGTACCGCAGCGATGCGTGCCTGCGCGAGCCATTCGAACATTTCGCGTGAAGGCTGCGCCCCCGTATGCGGCAGCAGCGCGAACTGCTCGAAGAGGGAGGCGCGAATGGCCGTATGCATGTCGATGTGCCAGCGGGCCTGCGTCGACGGTGCGCCCGCGGCGGCATCCTGCCCGAAAAAGCGCGCGGCAGCCGCCTCGAGCGCCATTGCGCGCGGTGCCTCGTGGCTCCCCGGCAGATGCGTGTGCCGCCCGCAAAAAAGGCGGTTCAGGTCGTCGTCGAGATAGCGGCAACCTTCTCGCATCGCATCCAGGTTGCCGAGCACGACGAGAAGCCGGCACGCGAGCGGCAGCGCCCCGGCCGCCAGTTCGGCAACGAGTCGCGAGAGCAGTTCGATCGGCGCCGTCTCGTCGCCATGGATACCGGCCGAAAGCAGCACGCTTTTCATTACGCCCGCCCCGTGTGCCGGCGCTCGCGCCAACGACGGCTCGAGCTCCAATAGTCCGTTGCCACGCCAGGCGTAGCGAAGTCCGGCAAACTCGCCCGCTGTATCTCCTGTGTCGGGTTGCGCCCCGGCCAGCGTGAAGCCTAGAAAGTCGGCGAGCATCGGCGGCACTTTCGATTCAGCGCTGAGAGTCATGATGCGGCCTCATTGATCAGCGATGGTTGGAACTTGCGTTCACCCTACGCCCTTCAGCGCTGGAAGTCATAGAGCGATCCCAGGCCGAGAATCTGCGTGAGCTCGTCGAGCGCCGTGCGCGATTCGTCGATGAGTGCCGGATCGGCAAGGTCCTCGGGCGCGAGCCGGTCACGATAGTGCTTGCCGATCCATGCATCGAGACGCCCGAAGAGCGCATCGTCGATCCAGACGCCAGGCGCCACCGCCCCTCTCTCGGCCTCGTTCAGTACCACGCGCAAGCGCAGGCAAGCGGGCCCTCCACCGTTCTTCATGCTTTCGCGCAATTCGAATACGAGCACTTCATGGATCGGGCCGCCGCGGGCGACAAGGTCGTCGAGGTAGGCCGAGACACTCGGATTCTCGCGGCACTCCTGCGGGACGACGAGCACGTCGCGACCGTCGGGCCGCGTGAGCAGCTGGCTGTTGAAGAGATACGAAGAGACGGCGTCGGCTACGCTCACGCGAGCGTCCGGCACTTCGATCACATTGAACGTCGCGCCCAGACGCGATAGTTGCGCTCGCAACTGATTGTAGACGCCCGCCTGGTCAACGAACGCGCGCTCATGGCAAAAGAGCGTCTCGCGATTGCCGACGGCGATCACATCGTTATGAAACACTCCGTCGTCGATGACCTCGGGGTTCTGCTGCGCGTAGACGGTCGCGTCCTCGCGCAATCCATGGCGCTGCGCGACGGCACGGCTCGCCTCGAACGTCTGGCGCGCCGGATAGCGTTTCGGCTCGGGTCCGCGCCGATATTCGCTGCGGCCGTAGACGAAGAACTCGACGCCGCGCTCGCCATACTCGGTGCAAAAGCGCGTATGGTTCGCCGCGCCTTCGTCGCCGAGCGCGGGGGTGCCCGGCAACGCCTCGTGCACGGCAAAATGGCGATCGTCCGCGAAGATCGCCGCAAGCGTGCGGCGCGTCGCCCCATGCTCGATCGCGCGATGTAGCTTGCTCGTCAGATTGGCCGGCGTGAAATGCACGCGACCATCCTCGGTATCGGCGGAGGGGCTGACCGTCGCGGCATTGGCCGTCCACATCGCCGAAGCCGAACTCGCCGCGGCGAGAAGCTCAGGCGCGTCCTTCCCCGCGCGCTCGATCACACGCGCGTCGCTCCCGGAGAACCCGAGCTCGCGCAAAAGGCGCAGCGACGGCCTCTCTTGCGGCGGCAAGACGCCTTGCAAAAAACCGAGGTCGGCAAGCCGCTTCATCTTGCGCAGGCCCTGTTTTGCCGCGGCAAGCGGATTCGCGACGCTCTTCTCGTTCGCTTGCGAGGCTACGTTGCCGAACGACAATCCCGCGTAGTTATGCGTCGGACCCACGAGTCCGTCGAAGTTGTTGCCCGGGTAAGCCGTCCATGGCGCGCTAAACTGTGAGATTGCCTTACCCATAGTGAAGCCAGCAAATTGGATGAATGCGTAGTACACACCGAGAGAGCCACCGCCCACGCCACCAGCCGACCAAGCGGCCGCAAGCCGTGGGCGGCCGCG
>CAYPWK010000661.1:0-2564 GCA_964414365.1 uncultured Burkholderia sp. | reverse complement strand
CGTGGGCCGCGCCGGCAAGCGGCATGGCCGCGGCGAGCGCCGCCGCGCTGGCACAGACGAATCGCGCAAGACGCGCGCGGACGGAAAATGAACGGCGTATCACGTGAAGGGCTCCTTTGATGGAGGGATGGGACGTCGGCGGACGGCGCGTCGCCACCAGCGCGGCGCGCCGCCTGACTGCGGATCGTGGGAGTCGGTTCTTGCGCTCTCGCCTCTCGTTCGGCGATTCAGGCGACCGGTTGCGCAGGTACCGCCTGGTCTGCCGCGCCCGAAAGCGCGCCGATGGTCGCGCCCCGGCGCAGCGTGTGCGGGAGCCTGAGCGAGAGGGACTCGCAGTCGTCGGCACCCTCGATGCGGGCCGTCAGGCGCCGCCAGGCGGAGCAGCCGATCTCGCGGTTTGGCGTCGCGACGCTCGCGAGTGGCGGCGAAAGCAGCTCGCTGACGGCGAGCCCATCGAAGCCGAGAATCGACATGTCGTCGGGCACCGAGTAGCGCGCGCGGCGTAGGCCACGCATGACGACCATGGCGAGCAGATCGTTGCTGCAAAAAAGTGCGGTGGGGCGCTTGGGTCCCGACGTCAGATGGGAAAGCACGGACGGCGCGAGCTCGTCGGCGTTGAAATCGACTTCGAGCGCCGGCATCGGTTCGAGCCCTGCTTGCTGCATCGCTTGCGCGTAGCCTCGGTAGCGCAACTGCGCACGATCGGATTCGGAAAGCGTACCGGCGACCATCGTCACGCGCTCGTGGCCGTGCTCGATCAGCATGCGCACGCCGTCGAACGCGGCGCGCTGATTGTCGACCGAGACGGACGGGCGCCGCGCCGTGTCGTTGTGCATGAGGACGTAGAGCATGCCCTCGCGCTCGAGCTCGTCGAGCAACGGATGCGTGTTGGCGTCCGCGACCGTCATAATGAGCCCTTCGACGCGCTGCGCAAGCAGCGTCTCGATTGCGTGGCGCTCGCGCGCGGCATCGTACTGCGTCGTCATCAGCATCAGCCGGTAGCCTTCGCTCGAGGCCAGATCGTCGACGCCCTGCAGGCATTCAGCAAAGACCGGGTTCGCGAGCGTCGGCAGCATGACGCCGATGAGCCGGGTGCGCTCGCCGCGCAGCTGGCGGCCGAGCGGACTCGGGCGGAACTGCAGGGCCTCGATCGCCTCGCGTATCTTCGCCAGCGTCACGCGATTGACCGTGTGCGGCGCATTGATCGCGCGCGAGACGGTGGCGATGGAGAAGCCGGCGTATGCCGCGACATCCTTAATGGTATGTTTCATCGCTGTCGGTACAGTCCGTGCAGTGCCAGGGAATGTAAACGTTTACGGTGCAATGATTATCCGGGCCGATTATGACTGAGACATGACGTTTTTGCCCAGCTTTTGGACTGAAAAAAATAGGGCTTGCGGCTTGGCGAGTCTGGTGGGCGTAGGCATAATCGGTCGCGGTTCGGCGCGTCGGCCCGACGGGGCGACCGCTTTTGCCTTCAAACCCTAATTTAACAGCAAAAAAAGGATCGACGCGTGAGCCTTTGGTTTCTGGTTTTTCTAAGCGTGCTGCAAGGTGTGACGGAACTTTTCCCCGTGAGCAGTCTTGGGCACACTTTGTTGGCGCCGGCTCTCGTCGGCATGCATATCGACAAGCACGCGCCGCAGCTGATCCCATTTCTCGTCGCTTTGCACTTGGGCACGGCCCTCGCATTGCTCTGGTACTTCCGAAAGCGCTGGATCGAGCTCCTGAGGGGATGGTTCGGCTCGTTCGCCGGACGTCGCAGCGACGAGGGGCATATGATGTGGGCGCTGATCATCGGGACGATCCCGGCCGGTATCGTGGGGCTGCTCCTCGAGAAGCGGCTCGAACAGGTGTTTCACGACTTGCGCATCGTGGCGCTCGCGCTGATCTTGAACGGGGCGCTGCTTTGGTTGGGCGACCGGCTGCAGCGCATGCGGGCGCACCGTCCGCCCGAGAAGCTGACGTTCAAGCAGGCGTTTCTCGTCGGGCTCGCCCAGGTCGGCGCGCTGGTGCCGGGCTTCTCGCGCAGCGGCCTGACGATGATTGCCGGCAACGCGGCTGGATTGACGTCGGAAAGCGCGGCCGAGTTTGCGTTCCTGCTCGGTACGCCGATCATCTTCGCAGCCGGTGTGCTCGAGGTGCCAAAGCTCTTGAAGGGCGGGCCCGGGCAGCTTGCCGACGCCGTGCTCGGCGGTATCCTGACGGCGGTCGCGGCCTATCTGAGCGTGCGTTTCCTGATGCGGTACTTCGAGGGCCGGGGCCGGCTTGCGGCTTTCGGCGTCTATTGCATCGTTGTGGGCGCGCTCTGCCTCGTCTGGTTCATGACGCATACGCAGCCGGCCTGATTGCGCCACCGGGATTGGCCCGGAAATGCTGCCCGCGACGGCCAACGCTTCGGCCGGTGCGTATCTAGAGCACACTGTCGCCAAGCGGATTGGCCAAGGGCGATCGGTTATAATCCGCCCCCCGGAGCGACCGGCTGACGCATGCTTCGTCCGTCCGCCGTCCAATTTCTGCTTCGCCTCCCCATCGTTCAACGGATAGAACACGGGGCTTCTAAA
>CAYPWK010000660.1:0-2566 GCA_964414365.1 uncultured Burkholderia sp. | reverse complement strand
GGCTGAAGGCAGCACCCGGTCCGCAGAAGCGCGAAGTCGGCAAGCGTGTCAACGAGCTCAAGACAAGCGTGGAGCAGAAGGTCGAGTCCGCGCACGAAGCGCTGGCAGGCGCCTCGAACGACCAGCGGCTCGCAGCCGAGCGCGTTGACGTTACCCTGCCTGGAATCCATCGTCCCTTGGGCGCGCAGCATCCCGTCATCCGGACGATGAACGAGATCGTCTCGGTCTTCAAGGCTATGGGCTACTCCATCGGGACCGGCCCCGAGATCGAAACCGACTACTACAATTTCGAGTCACTCAATTTCCCGCCGAATCATCCGGCGCGCGACATGCAGGACACGATCTTCCTCGCAGGACAGGAACAGAAGCAGCAGCGCGATCGTCTGCTGCTGCGCACACATACGTCGCCCGTGCAGATTCGCACCATGGAGAAGCAGAAGCCCCCGGTGCGCATCGTGATCCCCGGCCGCGTGTACCGCAACGATGCACCCGACGCCACGCACTCGCCCATGTTCCACCAGGTCGAGGGTCTCGCCGTCGACACGAACATTACATTCTGCGACCTGAAGGGCACGCTCGATCATGCGATGAAGTCGCTGTTTGGATCGAGCGTCAAGACGCGTTTCAAGCCATCGTTCTTCCCTTTCACCGAACCAAGCGCCGAAGTGATGATCAGCTGCCCCTTCTGTGGCCAGAAGGGCTGCCGCGTGTGCAAGCAGAGCGGATGGATCGAAATGCTGGGCTCGGGAATGGTAGACCCGGCGCTGTACGGTTTCGTGGATTACGATCCGGCAAAGGTCAGCGGATTCGCCTTCGGCATGGGCGTCGATCGCCTCGCCGCGATGAAGTACGGTGTGGACGACATCCAGCTGTTCTTCGAAGGCGACGTGCGTTTTTTGCGGCAATTCGCTTGAGTTCAGCCGCAGATGAACGCTGATAACGCAGATCAAAACTGGGCTACGGATCAAAACGATGGTTTTTTCGACTAACGACTGAGCAATGAAACTTCTTCCCTCATGGATTCGCGACTTCGTTGACCTGGAGGTCGATGACCGCCAACTCGCCGACGACCTCTCCATGGCCGGCATCTCCGTCGAAGGTATCGACGAGCACGACGGGTACAGTATCTACGAAGTCGATATCACCACCAACCGCGTTGACGCCATGAATCATTACGGTGTGGCGCGCGAGTGCGCGGCGATTTACGACACCGACCTGAAACGGATCGATCCGAAGCTGCGCGCCACGACCGGCGCCCCGAACTTCCGGATTTACATCCAGGCGCCAGAACAATGCGCGCGTTACTCAGCCCGCATCGTTCGCGGAGTCAGTATTCAGCCCTCTCCCGAATACATCGCGCGCCGCCTGACTCTGCTCGGCTCGCGTCCGATCAACAATGCCGCCGACGCAACCAACTATGCACTCTGGGAACTCGGCCATCCCACCCACGCCTTCGACCTCGACCTGCTCGAAGGCAGCAAGATCATCGTGCGGCTGGCTCGCGAAGGCGAGATCATCAAGACTCTCGACGGCGTCGAGCGAAAGCTCTCCAGCCAGGATCTCGTTATCGCTGATGCCGTAAAGCCCGTCGCCATTGCCGGCGTCATGGGCGGCTTCGACACGATGATCACCGAGAAGACCAAGAACGTGCTGATCGAGTCTGCCTGGTTCGATCCAGCCAGCATTCGCCGCACGGCACGCCGTCTGGGCATGCACACGGACGCGTCGCACCGGTTCGAGCGTGGGGCCGATTACGGCATCACGCCCACGGCCTGCAATCGCGTTGCTCAGTTGGTTGTTGAAGCCGCGGGCGGACAGGTCGAAGGCGATCTCATTGACGCCATTGGTCGCAAAGTCGAGCGCCCCACCTTGGAACTGCACCGTAGAGAGGTCGAACGAATCCTCGGACAGGACATCACCGAGTTCGACACCACTCGCATACTCAAGCGCCTCGGTTTTGGCGTCACTCCCGGACGCCAACACGCCGTCGCCGCCTCGCGTGGCTCGGCCAGCACCGCGGGATCGGGCGGCACCCATGCAGCGGTCGTGGAAGAAGTTGCTGACTTCGCCGTTCAGGTTCCGACCTGGCGCCTCGATGTTGATCGCGAAATCGATCTGATCGAAGAAATCGCGCGCATTTATGGCTATGACAAGTTTCCGAACACCCTGCCAGTTTTCACCGGCGGCGCGGTCACCCTGCCGGATGAAACGAAAGAAAACGAAGTGCGCGGCCGCGTGCTCGCTCTCGGCTACGACGAGGCCATGTCGCTGGCCTTCATTTCCCATGCCGACGCCCGGGCCTTCGCGAACATGGAGCCGGTCGAGATTGCGAACCCTCTGAGCGAAGAAGCTTCGGTGATGCGCACGTCGATGATCCCAGGCATGCTCAATATGCTCGCGCACAACCTGAACCGCGGCGTGAACGACGTGCGCCTGTTCGAGTCCGGCAAGGTTTACGAGAAGCTGGGCAACGGCACCGGCGAATACCGCCGTGTGGCCATTGGTGCGACCGGCAGCGCGATCGAAGCCAGCGTGCATCAGCCAGCGCGTGCCTACAACTTTTTCG
>CAYPWK010000659.1:0-2569 GCA_964414365.1 uncultured Burkholderia sp. | reverse complement strand
GAGCCCCTCGCGCAAGGTTTTTGCGCGAGCCTTGAATCCGTCCATCTGATCGGCCACCGCACGAGCGTTCTGCAACAACGCGCGCCCGTCCTCCGTGAGCGTCGGATAGCGCGCGCGGCGATCGAACAAAGTCACACCCAGCTGTCCTTCGAGGTTGGACAGGGTCTTGCTGACGACGGATTGCGCCCGCCGCAGCTTGCGACCCGCTGCGGAAAAGCTGCCTTGCTCGGCGGCCGCGATAAAGGTGCGAAGCTGATCCAGGGTCACTGCATCGAGCATGATCTATCTCCAGAGACGATGGATTGCATCGAATAATATAGGCTTCAAAGATGGGCGTCGGAAGCCTACTTTGTTCTCCACCGAGTAACCATCCACTCACCGGAGCACATCCATGCCGAACACCAAGAAGCTCATCGCCGTTGTCGGCGCAACCGGCCAGCAGGGCGGCGCGGTCGTGCGCGCTCTGCTGGCGAACGGTCAATTCAAGGTACGCGCGCTGACGCGCAATCCGGCCAAGTATCCGCGGCTGGCCGACGAAGTCGTACTGGCGGATCTAGATCGTCCGGAAACACTGAAAGCCGCGTTTGCCGCAGCACACGGTGTCTTTCTGGTAACCAATTTCAGGGAACCAGGCACGGACGAGCGCAAGCAGGCACTCGCGGCCGTCCATGCGGCGAAAGATGCCGGCGTGCAGCACTTCATCTGGTCGACACTGCCGAACGTGGAGACGATCAGCCGCGGCAAGCTCGATGTCCCGCATTTCACCGGCAAGGCGAAGATCGACCGCATCGTGAGGGAAGCCGGATTCGCACATCACACCTTCGTCATCGCGCCGTTCTTCTATCAAAACCTACTCGGCGCAATGGCTCCGCAAAAGCAAGCGGATGGGAGCATGGGCTGGGTAGTGCCGCTCGATCCGGAGCAGCGCGTCATTCACATGGGCGACATCACTGAACTCGGCCCGATCGTGCTCGGCGCATTCGCGCAGCCGGAACTCGCGGGGCACGGCAAACATTTGCCGCTGGTCGGCGATTTCATGAGCTTCAACGAGATCATCGCCACGCTGAATCGACAGGGACACAACTTCTCGTTCAAGCAAGTCCCGCACGAACTCTTTGCCGGCTTTTTCCCAGGCGCCGGGGAGGTCGCGGCGATGCTCAGCTACTTCGAAGCCCACACGTATCTCGGCTCGGATTCGCGCGACGCCATCGCGCTTGCCAACAAGGTCGCCGGCCGACGGCCGACGAAGTTTGCCGCGTGGGCACGCGCGAACTTCACGATCCCGGCAGCGGCCTGAAGCAACTCGCAATTGCGGAAAAGACGCAAGTCACGTCGCGAGCTATCCCAACAAACAAATTGTTCGTTAGAGAAGTATTGGAGGTTGTCATGAAAATCGGTGTGAGTGGCGCCAGCGGCCATTTGGGCAGAGCCGTCGTTTCGGAACTGCTGCTGCAGCGTCCCGGCGGGCACGAGGTAGTGGCTATCACGCGCACGCCCGAAACCGTCTCTGGACCAGCTCAGGGACGATTCGGGGACTACAACCGGCCCGAAAGCCTTGCGGAGGCCTATGCGGGTCTCGATCGTCTGCTCATCATCTCGACCGTCGATCCGGAACCCGGAAAGCGCGGGGCGCAGCACGTCGCTGCCATTGACGCGGCCGTGAGGGAAGGCGTCAAGCATACCGTCTTCACGTCGGCCGCAGGCACGCGGCAGGAGGAGGAGCCGGCGCTCGGCGCCTCCTACTGGCGGGGCGAGCAGCATCTTATCGCCACGGCGCCGGCCTGGACCATCCTGCGTATGAACTACTATGCCGAAGCTCTCGTGCAGCAGGCGCAGGCGTCGTTGGACCAGGGCGTGCTGACCGGGCTGGCCGAGAACCGCGTTGCCTTCGTTGCGCGCGGTGACGTGGCGGCCGCCGCCGCCGGAATCCTGATCGGCGACGGCCATGCAGGCGCGATCTACAACGCTACCGGCCCCGAGCGCCTGTCGGGTGCGGAACGCGCGAGCCTCATCGCCGCAATTACTGGCCGGCCGCTCGCGTTCCGTGTCATCACGGAAGAGCAACTGCGCGCTGGACTGAGACAGGCGGGTCTGCCGGTGGAGGTCGTCAACATCGTCATCAGCATCCAGGCGAGCTTCGCGGCGGGTGCGTTCGACATTGTGACCGGCGACGTCGAGCGCCTTGGCGGCCGGCCGCCCAAGCCTCTCCGCGACGTGCTTGCCGGGGCGCTGAAATCTCCTTCGGCCTGAGGCCTTGCCCCCGAACCGATCTCTTGCCGGCGAGGGTCGGCCGGCCCCTCACGAACCGGCCCCGATTTCCGAGATCAGCGCATTCGTCGTCGTGAGGGCGTGGGCGTAGGTCGGGCCGTTGATCTCGTGAGCGGCGTGCATGGCTTCATGGCTGAAGGCGGCCGTCGCGTCCGTGACCAGGGTCACATGGTAGCCGAGCTCCATGGCGAAGCGGCCCGTCGCCTCGATGCAGGTGTTCGCGATCATGCCCACAAGGATCACGCGCTCGATACCGGCCTGCCGAAGCTGGACGTTCAGATCGGTGTTGGCGAAGCCGCTC
>CAYPWK010000658.1:0-2571 GCA_964414365.1 uncultured Burkholderia sp. | reverse complement strand
CATCGGTGCGCCGCCGACCATCACAGTCTGTTGCGCGTCCATTGAACCTGCCATCGCAACAGGGATGGCGGTTCCAAGAGCCAGCGCAAGCGAGAGTGCGCGGAGGGTTTTGAGGCCATTGGGGGTTTGCATTTCGGGTTCTCCTTGAATATAGAAGCTTCGCGAAGCGGAAGCGATCGCAGATACGAGGAGAAGTGCCCGAGGGATGCATGCAACTTAGAATGAATGTGTGCCGCGGATCCGCTGGGCGATCAGCTTATGTGCCGCGCACTGCTCCCTTCGCCAGGATCGGGCCGGTAGGTTGGCCGGTCGGAGATCCGCCACGCGGTTCCAACGACACGGCTAGCACCGCTTGACCGCTCAGGCGAGCAAGCATGTCATGCGGCAGCCGCACCATGGCTGGCTGATCTGCCGCGATGACGCCCAGGGAGATCGGTTTGGAGCCCGGCGGGACCAGCCACAGTTCTGTGGAACGGTCAGATGTCGTTCGCATTACGTTGGCCGGCACGATCACGAGAAGCGCACGCTGCAGGTCAATGGTCGCGGTCCAGCCCGCAACACCATCGTTCCGGGCGAGGTTGGCGACCATGTAGCCGTTGCCTGTCGTCGCGACCGGCGTCTGCTGAATCGACACCAGCCAGACCGAGGCAAGAGCCGCGGCCGCCAGGCTTGCGCCAATGCCGACCCAGCGCCACAGACGCAGGCTGTCCCATAGTCTCAGGCCCGGTTTGACATGCTCAGGTGTCGCGAAGCCTAGTCCGGACTGGATGCGCGGCCACAGATACGGAGGCGGCGCAATTTCAACGATATCTTCGCTGAGCGGGGCGAGCCGCTGTTGCCAGAGCGCCACTAGCGCTGCCGTGCGCCCATCCCGCTTGATTGCGCGCTCGACCTGGTCGCGCTCAGCTGCATCCAGCACGCCGAGCGCATATTCGGCGCAGCGCAGTGCGTTCTCGTCGTCGTGGTCGGAAGATGTGTTCATCGTTCGAGGCAGGCTTTCAACTGCATTAGGCTGCGCCGGATCCAGCTCTTCATGGTCCCGAGCGGCACGCTCGCGCGCTCTGCCAGCTCGCTATAAGTGACGCCCGAGAAAAAGGCTTCGCGCACAGCGTCCCCTTGTTGCGCTGGAAGCGCGTCGAGGCAGCGCTGGAGGCGCCGTCGCTCCTGACTGCGTTCCGCCATGGCAGCAGGCGACGGTCGTTCATCGACGATTTCAAGTTCCGATGCGTCGTCCAGCTGCACTTCGCGACGCTGCCGCAGCCGGTCGATCGCCCGGTTGCGCACCAGCGTGGCCAGCCAGGTGATGGCACTGGCGCGCGACGGATCGAAGCTCTCAGCACGCCGCCATACGGTCGTGTAGATCTCTTGCAGCAAATCTTCCGCTTCGCCCCGATTGCGCAGCATCCGCACGCAAATGCCGAACAGTTTGGACGACGTGCGGCGATAGAGATCCGCGAATGCACGTTGGTCGCCTTGCGCGACCTTCTGAAGTATCTGATTCAATTCGTCGCGACGGTTGATGTCCCACCCGCCCATGGGGCTAAAGTCACCGCTTTCAGCCTGGTCTGGCGTGTCCATCATGCTTGGAATTGGGTGAAGTCGCATTGAAAACTGCCCTGTCGAAGTGTCTCGACGCGCGGTTCATCAGCGTGACGCGTACCTTGCAGGCGCGAAAATCCCGCCTGCGCAGCACCTCGACAAATCCGGCCTCGCCAACTGCGAACCTTCAGACGCATATACGAGTGCGAGCGAGCGCCGGATGCAGACGTTCGATAAAATACTTCGAATCGCCGCCATACTCTACACATTAATATGCCTTGTGGCCGGCCTTGATGATTGGCTTCCGGCCGTATCGCTGCCAGTCAGCAGACGCTCTGCAATCGATCGGCGCAGCATTAGACATCCACTGCGATACCGAGCGCCTGATTATTGGGGTCGATATACCGGCAGAGGTCTAGCGCCTGAGCGATTGTATTGACCACCGAACGTTCAGCTGCGTACATCGGATGAAGAGGTTCAACCGCGAGTCGTACCCCGACCTTTTTCGACTCAATCATCAGCGCGGCGATTCCATCCGAAACCATTGCACGGGCGGCGGGCAGGTTGCAACTGCCCGCCGGTAGTCCTCCGACGACTGGAAGCTAACGAACTGATCGATAGGGAGATCGGCACGGATTCCATCGAGGCAAATGCCCTTCAAAGACGGCCTGGTCGATTACAACGCAAAAAACGTGAAGCACGGGTAACGGCCAGGCGCCGGATGAGGGCGCGAGAGGCCGCGCTCCATGTGCGAAATCAAGCTGTCAACATGTCCGGTTCCATCTTCAGTGCTTGTAACCGTCGTCTATAGGTGAGTAACGACGCGATCTTACATGGCAGCACGCTAACGGCATTCGATGCAACCCAGGCCGGCCAGCGTCGCTTCAACGGCTTCATCCAGTGGCGTATGCGGTTCATACCCCAAGGTTGCAACCAGCCTCGCGTTCTTCAACCGGACAGGCGTTTGCCACAGATAACGCATCTCACGCAACTCACGAAACGTCACATTGAACGGTGACGCGAGCGTGACCA
>CAYPWK010000657.1:0-2574 GCA_964414365.1 uncultured Burkholderia sp. | reverse complement strand
CCTTCCTGAGAGAGCGCTGCTCGGCGTTGCTTGCCAGCCATCCCTCGGGAAGCTCCCGTGCTGCGTAACGAAGTTCGCCGCTTCTTGCTCGCTTCAATGAAGGATCGAAAGCAGAGGCGCTAGCTCAATGCCTTCTAATTTCACGGTTCCGTGAGGCTACATTTTCGCGTCAAGGTGCCGTCTTTGTGCGTCGCTTCGCAGACTAGTAGCCAACCCTCGACAGTCCGGGGCAGAGATCGCGCCTTTATTCGTTGCGAAGGCAAGGGCACCGAATATCTGACCAGTCGATGCTCTCCCAAGCGTAGGTCCGCACGGAATTTTCGTCGCTGCGTCGCCAGCGGTTCGGCGTGAAGGCGTTAAGCATCCAGCGGAGCAAACGACCCGCGAAGCCGTAAGCGTTGACCTGTACGGCGACGATGACCCATGCCTCATCGCGCTGTTCCGCCACGAGGCCGGCGATGCGTCCGACGGATCCGCCGTCGGGCGTGCGCACCCGCAATCCAACGAGGCCGTCCAGCGCGACGATCGCCATCAACGCGCTCCCGGCATGCGGTCGATCACGCGCGCTCGTAACCGACGTTGCCAGTCGTGCACGGGCGTGTCGTCGGAATCGATGCCGAGTTCGATATCGACACCGATATTTCGCACTTCGTTCCAAGCTATGCGATAGGTCGCCGCGCCGAAAAGCGCACTAACGAGGCGCAACATGCGCGGCCCGAAGCGACGCGCCATCACCGCCCTGCCCGTCTCGATCGCGACGAGACGCGGCAGTTCGCCTTCGCGCAGTTCAGCGATGAGTCCGTCGGCGCGTCCCATCCGGACGCCGTTCCGGTCGACCAGTTGCTTATCGAGAACGTCATGCACGAGATCCATCATGTGCCTCCGAAAACCTGCAGCGGAATCGTCACGATGCCGAGCACGAAGGCGAGCCCCATAATGCCCAGGACGGCCGCATTGGACACCGGTCCGTTGCGATGTTCGCCCATGTAATGCTCGTCGTTCATGAGCACGATGAAGGGCACGACCATGAACGGCAGCGTGACGGCGGTGAGCGCCATCGAAAGAATCGTGAGCTTCAGTGGATCGGCGCCGGCGGCAATAGGTATGGCGCCGATGATCAACGCGCAGGTATAGACGAGACTGAAGCCGGGGTTCGCACGCGGCGGGCAATCCTGCCCCCAGTTCCAGCCGAAGCTCTGGGCGAACAGATACGCCTGCAACAGCGCGACTTCGAGCGCTGCACCGAACGACGCAATGGCGAGCGACGCCGCAAACAACGCAAAGCCCCAGATGCCGTAAGTCTGGACCAGCAGCAGCGGCAACTGATGAAAGTCCTCGATGTTTTCAATGCCGTGTGCATGCATGACTTGCGCCGCGACGACGAGCACCGCAGCGGAGATGACGCCGCCGAAGGTCATGCCGAGCGCGGCGATCGCGCGATTCGCGCCGATATAACTTCGATCCCACCTGTCTTCGATCGCGCCCGAGGAATAGAACAGGAAGAGCGTGGGTGACAGCGACGCGCCGAGAATGCTGACGGCCATGAACCAGTATGTGGCGGCTTGTGTTTGCGGCGCGCCTGGCAAAGCGGACGCGGCCACTTCCGCCCAGTCGGGCTTCGCTTGGATGGCCGCGGCGACGAAACACAACGTGATGAGCCCGAGCAAGGTCACCCCTTTCTCGAGCATGCCGAAAGTGCCGCGCCATAGGAAAAGCCATGATGCAAGGGCTACAGGCACCGCCCACCATCGATAGGACACGCCGGTCACGAACTCCAGCGAGATCGATACGCCGCCGATCTCCGCGCTCAGCACGAGCAGACTGACGAGCGCCGTCGTCACGAACGGCCATGCGAGTATTTTGATGCCAAAGCGGTCGCGAATGCCATCGATAATGGTATGGCCGCTCACGGCCGAGAAGCGTCCGGCCATCTCCACAAGGAACGCAATGCAGATGGTGCCGAGCACGACTGCCCAGATGAGTTGAACATGGAATGCCGCGCCGGCCTGCGCGGTCGTGGAGACCTCGCCCATTTCCAGGAATCCACCAATGCTCGTCACCACGCCCAGCGAGATCTCGAGCAGCTTCTTCATGAGTCCGATTCCGGATGAGCACGCGCCCAGGCATCAAGCGCTGCGGTGGAATCATGCAGATGCGCTTGCGCGAGTTGCACGCGGGAACGGTCGTCCGCTTCGACGGCAACGCGTGCTTCATCGATGTCACGCCTGAGCGCCGCGATCTCGTTCGCAGGAGGCCGCTTCTGCAGGAGGAGCTTGCCCATGTTTTCCTCGACGCTTTCCAGCGAGCGCTTCGTATAAGCCCGTGGAGATGCGCCGTTCAACCAGGCATCCAGCCAGATCGATGTCGAGAGCCCATACGACAAGGCGATGCGCGCATCGGTCAATGCATCGGATGACGCCGAGGACCCCGAACACGCGGCGCACCCCGCCGCCAGTACGCCGGCAGCCAGCGCATGAACGCGGTTCATTATGGCTGGCGTTGCCCGCCCTGATGCATCGGTTGCTTTTGCTGATTTTGCTGTTGTTGGCCCTTGACCTTCCCCTTGCCCTGATC
>CAYPWK010000656.1:0-2575 GCA_964414365.1 uncultured Burkholderia sp. | reverse complement strand
TGGGCGGGACTCGGCCGATATCGGTGGACGTTCGCGTGATCGCCGCGACGAACCGCGATCTGAAGACGATGGTGGTCGATCGCACGTTTCGCGACGACCTCTTTTACCGGCTCAATGTCATACCGATCACTGTGCCGCCGCTTACCGCGCGCAAGGACGATGTCGCGCCTCTCATGCTGCAGTTCGCCGGGGAGTTCAACGCGCGCTACGGGCTGGCACGGACGTTTTCGGAGCAGGCGATGGCGCTGATGCTTGCCTACGATTGGCCAGGCAACGTTCGTGAGCTGAGGAACGTCGTCGAACGGGTGATCGTGACGAGTGAAGCCGACGTGATCGGACCGGAGTTTCTCGATGGGGTGCTACCGGGCGAACTGCTCGACGAGGAGCCGAGCACCTTTCGTCAGAGAGTGGAGCGGTTCGAGCGACGGCTGATCGAGGATGCGATGCGCAAGCACGGCAACACGCGGGAAGTCGCCCGGGCACTCGGACTTAGCCAGTCCAGCGTCGTGCGCAAGCTCAGGCTGGGAAAGTGACGGGGCGAGGTTTGCGTTTCCACGACTAGCAGTCTTTACCGCCCGACTCGTGAGCGTGGCGACCTGCGTAGCGGGACAGGAATGCGGCGTCTCCCTGCGGGTGCTTCGAGCAAAGCTGGAACCGGCGACAGAGACCGACGCGTGCGACGGGCGATGACTGGACGATGGCGACTCGCCCGCGAGATCGGCAACCAGGCGTTTCCTGTGGAGTCTCGACCGTTGACCTTTTGATACACCGCAGCGGCGTAGAGATCGGTGCGCTTCGACAGCGGATGGTTCACCTCGGCGGCAACGCCCTGTCCCGCATCGGCAATCGTGTACGCGGGCGCGAGGCCTGCCGAGTCCGCCTGCTGCGCGTGGCGCCAGAACTAGGGCGATGATCTGTTCGCGTTCGCCGGCGTGCTCGATGAGATCATCGCGGCGATCACGCAGGCCGCTTGCGTGTGACCGACATCGTGAGCGAAATCTCGTCCGCGTCGGAAGAGCAGAGCACCGGTATGGAGCAGATGAATCATGCGGTCGGCCAGATGGACCAGGTGACCTAGGAGAATGCCGCGCTGGTGGAAGCAGCCTCGGCGGCGGCGCAGTCGATGGCTCAGCAGGCGAATGGTCTGCGCGAAGCGGTGGCTTTCGTCAAGGTGGGCCACACCGGATCCGGGAGTGCATCATCCGCCGTAACCGCGGGGTCCGTTGCCGGCCCGGGCCGCCATGACAATCGCGCAGCGCGCCTAGCGTCCACGATCCGAAGCTGAACAGGACGAGAAGCGAGAGGTACTTGCGCTTGGTGATGGCGAATTCAACCGGTCGTCGCAACACCTTTAATCGAGGGGGGGTGCATGGCGCGAAGTGCGAAGCAAGTCTATCGGTTGACAGGCCGCGGAGCGATGTACTCGCCGGGGGCGCCACCCTATGCGGCCCCTCTTTCAGCAGGTTGGGATGCCGGCGGCCGCAGCCGCGTAATGCTGAGAAATGGCGTATTGCGCGCCCGGCTTCTGCAGCCGTGCCGTTGCCCCGATGCACGTGTTTTGAAGTGCCAGCCTGCTAATGCACGGACGGCGCCCGGCAGTCACGAGCACATAGCTTGGCGAGACCGGGCCGGGGACCAATGACCTGATCGCGGTCGCGTCGTACAGGCGACGGTGGTGGTAAGGGCGACCGGAAGCGTTCTCGAACTCAAGTGAAATCGTGTCGGCGTATTCCACGCCGGAATGAAAGTTATGCTCCGCTCCCATCTTCACGAACGGGCTGGGATCGCCGAGACTTGATACACCGCTTGAGCCGTAGCCATGCGGCCAACCTATTTTCAAGTATGGAGAACTGGCATGACCACGATAAAAGTCCCGACGCGTGAAGAAGTATCTCCGGCCAACCAGGCGATCTTTGATAACCTGAAGAAGAACCTCGGCGTCGTGCCGAACTTGTACGCAACGCTTGCACATTCGGAACATGCACTCGGCAACTATCTTGCCTTCCAGAACGGTAAGAGCAGCATCACCGGAAAGGCGCGCGAGGTAGTCAACCTTGTCGTGAGCGAGATCAATAGCTGCGAATACTGCCTCGCTGCACACACGATGATAGCGAAGAAGAGCGGCTTCTCGGACGACCAGATCCTCGAAGTCCGTGGCGGCAATGCAAGTTTTGATCCGAAGTTCGATGCACTGGCGCGTCTGGTACGCGACATCGCGGTTAAGCGAGGTCACGCCGATGCAAGCCTGATCGAGGCGTTTTTTGCGGCCGGCTGGACGAAGGAGAATCTCGTCGATGTGATCGTGGTAATCGGTGACAAGACGGTGACCAATTATTTGCATGCGACGACACGCGTGCCGGTTGACTTTCCCGCCGCGCCGAAGCTTCACGACTAAACGTGCGACAGCGCCGCTTTACTAACGGAACTGCGGCGCTGCTTCTCGTACGCGTTTGTACGGTTTGAGCCGCAGGGTCGGCCAGCAAGCGATCGCATCATCGCAAGAGTCATGTTTGGCTTCATATCGTATAGCAGCGCCGCGGTTCCCTCGCGGTATGCCTGTCGGGAATGCCCGCGC
>CAYPWK010000655.1:0-2578 GCA_964414365.1 uncultured Burkholderia sp. | reverse complement strand
GCGGCAATGCCGGCCATCACCGATATGCAGGCCGCGAAGGCGAATACGGTGCCCCATCCGCCCTTGACCGAGAGGAGCGAAGCAACCGGTACGAGCAGCGCCGCGGCGCCCTTCGCGGTGTAGAGCATGCCGGCGTTACCTGCCGCATACTTCCCGCCGAAGGTATCGGCGCAAGTAGCGGGGAAATTCGAAAAGATATCGCCGTAGCAGAGAAAGACGAGGCCAGAGAACAAGATAAAGAGGTAGGGGTTGTGACCGAAATGCATGAGCCCCAGCAGTGCGATGCCCTCGCCGGTGAACGTGAGCAACATCGTATTCTCGCGGCCGATTCTGTCTGAAAGCAGGCCACATAGCGGCCGCGTAAACCCGTTGCAAAAGTTGTTCATCGAAAGCGTGATCGTCAGCAGCGGCAGTGTCACGCTCGCAATCTGGATCGGCAGGCCCGAGATCCCGTACTGCTTCGCGATAGGACCGATTTGCGCCGTGGCGATGATGCCGCCCGCGGCGACGCAGACGAACATCGCATACATGACCCAGAAAAGCGGCGCACGGATCATCTGTCGCGTCGTGTAGTCAACCTTCGTTGCCACGACGCGCTTATGTCCGGCTGCATGCGCGGGTGGTTTCGGACGCACCATCCATGTTGCAAGCAGCAAAATGCAGATGCCTTGCAGCAGACCGAAAAAGACGAAGGCATGCTGGTAGCCCGAGCGCTCGATCATGTTCGAAATCGGGATTACGGTGACGGCCGCACCTGCACCGAAGCCTGCGGCCGTCAGTCCAGCGGCGAGGCCGCGCCGGTCCGGGAACCACTTCAGCGCCGTCCCCACGCAAGTGCCATAGACGCAGCCGGCTCCGATTCCGGAAATAACCGCGGCGACGTAAAGCACGCTGAGGCTCGGCGCATACGCATCGAGCACCCAGCCGAGCGCTGCACAGACTGCGCCTCCCATTACCACTGGCCGAGGCCCGAACTTGTCGACGAGCCAGCCTTCAACCGGCACCAGCCAAGTTTCCGTCACGATGAAAAGCGAAAACGCGAATTGGATTGCCGCCTGCCCCCAGTGATGCTTCGCATCCATCGGCACGACAAAAAGCGTCCATGCGTATTGAAGGTTGGCCACGAGGCCCATGCAGAGCAGGCCGGCCAGAAGTTGAAGCCATCGATTCTGGCGCATGCGTTTGCTCACGCCGGTTTCCGCAGAGGAATGCTGCACGCGACTGTCTCCATCGTTGATTATTGAAAGGTATGCGGGCAAAGAGTCTATCGCCATCTGGCGAATGCGTTCGGGATGGTGCGCCAGGCCGAACGACGGGGAAAGTCAAAGATTTTTATGTGATCGATCAGCGTCCGCCGCACAAAACGAGTCCGGCACGAGCGCTAACCATTGGGAGCCCGGCGCCACGGGGCTTTCCGGCCGATCTGAAGATAACGATTTTGTCATCTGGCGGCCGGCTGCTGTCTAGAAACGCCTTAGAATGTCGATCATCCGGAAGACATTCCACGACTGCACGACAAGCGGGGGCCGACGGTACGAGAGATGAGCGGCCGCTGGAAATCAACGGGGGCGCTCAGACCCGCAAGTCCGGATGTCCCTCCGCAAGTTCAGTCAACCACTCCATAAACGCGCGCACCCGAGAGCTAACATTCTGCCGATGCGGATAGAGAATCGATAGGGGCGTGGACGGCGTCTGATATTCGACGAGAATCTCCTGCAACTGCCCGTCGGCGATGAGCTCCGAGACCATGAACCGCGAGGGTTGTATGATCCCATAGCCAAGCACGCCCGCAGTGATATACGCCGAGCCGTCGTTCACCGAGAGCACGCCGTTCATCGAGACCGTGACCGTTTCACCATCCACGACAAACTCGAACGGAAACGTTCTGCCGGTGCGCGAGGAGACGTAGTTCACGCCTTGGTGCTGGGTCAAATCTTCAAGCGTCTTCGGCGTGCCATGCGCCTTGAGATACGCTGGCGACGCGCACGTGGTAATCCGCGCTTCGCCGATCCGCCGCGCAACGAGGCTCGATTCTTCGAGATTGCCCATGCGGATCACGCAATCGACGCCGTCCTGAATCATGTCGATGTTGCGGTCCGTCAACCCCAGCCGCAAATTGATGTGCGGATACTTTCGGTAGAAATCCTCGAACGCGGGAAGCAGCAGCGCTTTCGCGATCGTGCCTGAAGTATCGACGCGTACGGTCCCCACCGGCCCGCTGCGTTTCTCGGAGAGCAGCGATTCCGCATCCGCGATCTCGGACAAAATGCGCACGCATCGCTCGTAATACAAAGCGCCGTCGTCAGTAAGGCTCACCTGGCGCGTGGTTCGGTTCAACAAGCGCGCGCCGACATGTTCCTCGAGCGAGCGGACGATGTTGCTGACGGACCCGCGCGGCAGCTCGAGCATGTCGGCCGCTTTCGAAAAACTATTGCTTTCGACGACGCGCGTGAAGACTTCCATTGCCTGCAGGCGATCCATGGCTGGGCTCCTCGAAGAGAATAGGGCCGCCGCTGCGCCGCTCAGTCGGCGTGCGGAGAACGCGATGCCTTTTCCCCGCAGAAATCTAGAATAACGA
>CAYPWK010000654.1:0-2582 GCA_964414365.1 uncultured Burkholderia sp. | reverse complement strand
TCCACGACATGCTCATGTTTCATTAAGCTACCCTACCAAATGTTTACGCCATACCAATGTGACAGCCAAGCTCATGCGAGGAACTATAGAAAAGAATTTTTTTGTCATGCTTAATAAGCAATAAACCCACCGTTAAAGGTTCGTTAACTCCGGAACTGGAAGGCATGCGCCCGACGATCTCCTGGCACGGTTCTCAACGCCGCAAAGAGTTCCACACTTGGGGGAAAATCACGTGGCGTTCAATGCGACTTAACGGTCGCTTTAGCCGTCCTTAAACAAAAGATCGCAGAGAACTTCTATAGTGGCGACTCGTTCCGTGCGGCACGGCGCCGACATTGACGCGCCAATCGCGCAAAGAATCGCAAGGGGCCGCAGATGAGATTGCAGTCGTTGAACACTCCCGCCGCATTGATCGACGTCGAGCGCATGAACCGCAACATCGAGCGGATGCAGCAACGCATGAACGCGCTCGGCGTGAGCTTCCGCCCGCACGTGAAAACAACCAAGTGCGAGCAGGTGGTCAGGGCGCAAATGGACGCCGGCGCACGTGGTATCACCGTATCCACCCTCAAGGAAGCCGAGCAGTTCTTCGCAAGCGGCATCCGTGACATCGTCTACGCTGTGGGCATGGCCCCGACGAAGCTCTCGCAGGCGCTGGCCCTGCGGCGACAAGGCTGCTCCCTGAAGATTGTCGCCGACAGTGTCGCATGCGCTGAAGCCATCGTCTCTTTTGGCCGGGAGCATAAAGAACGTTTCGAAGTATGGATCGAGATCGATGTGGATGGCCATCGTTCAGGCATTGCACCGGACGACGACATGCTCATCGCTGTTGCAACGACTCTCTCTAACGGCGGGATGCATCTGGGCGGTGTGCTGGCCCATGCAGGCTCCAGCTACGACTACGATAAACATGAGGAACTAGTCCGCATCGCCGAACAGGAACGTTCTGGCAGCGTGCGCGCAGCTGAGCGCCTTCGGGCAGCGGGTCTGCAGTGCGACGTCGTGAGCGTCGGATCGACGCCGACAGCACTGGCCGCGGAGCATCTGGAAGGCGTGACGGAGGTTCGCGCAGGCGTCTACGTCATGTTCGATCTCGTCATGCATAACGTGGGCGTCAACGACACTTCCGAGATCGCATTGAGCGTACTGACCACCGTGATCGGCCACCAGAGCGATAAAGGCTGGGCCATCGTCGATGCAGGCTGGATGGCAATGAGCCGAGACCGCGGCACTCAGCGCCAGAAGCGGGACTTTGGCTACGGACTCGTCTGCCTCGAAAACGGGCAGGTGCTGGGCGATTATCTGATGAGCCGTGCGAACCAGGAGCACGGCATCATCTCCCGATCCGGCACACCAGACCACGAGATCGAGGAGCGGTTTCCAATCGGGACGCGTCTGCGCGTCCTGCCGAACCATGCGTGTGCCACAGGGGCGCAGCATCCCGCCTATCAGGCCGTCGGGCCTGACGGCACCGTTGAAACGTGGCCGCGTTTCTATGGCTGGTGAGCCGAACGCTAAGCGCGTAGGCGCCGCCTTGAGCGCCGCAGGGTCGCAGCGAGAGAGTCGGTGTCATTCAGCGAGGCTAGGCAGATTGTGATGAAAGCCAGTTGCTCCTGGTAAGCTTGCCCCTCATGCAAGCGTCCGTCACATCGAGACTGCCGCGCGATCCTCCTGAATCTCGTTTTGCCTCTCACTATGTCCATCAGAGCGTCGAAAGTGCCTTCCCGCGCGGTGACCACCGCCTCGCGCGCGGACCACGTCTATCTGCACCTGCGCGATGACATATTCGAGATGCGCTTGTTGCCGGGCGATCGCATCACCGAGGTGAGCGTGGCCGAGCGCTTCGATGTCTCGCGCACGCCAGCGCGAGAAGCCCTGCAGCGGCTTCAGGCCGACGGTCTCATGCGAGGCTATGTGCGCGGGGGCTGGGAGGTCGTGCCCATCGATTTGAAACGCTTCGACGACTTGTACGAGATGCGTGAACTCATCGAAACCTTCGCAATTCGAAAAATCTGTCTCGCGCGCAAAGAAGCTCAAAAAGAGGCGCAGGCAGACATCGACTCCATGCTCAAGCAGCTCGGCGCGATTTGGGACGTACCGCCGCGACGGCGCCTTACGGATGGCCGAGAGCTTGCAATGCTCGATGAAGCCTTTCACCAAACGCTGGTCGATGCGACCGGCAACGATGAGCTGATGTCGGCCATGCAAAAAGTCACGGACCGCCTCCGGATCGTGCGCCGCCTCGACTTTGTCTACGGCGACTGCATCGCCCAAACCTACAAGGAACACGCTGCGATCCTGGTCGCGATTCGTGAAAAGCGCACCGATGACGCGGTCGCCTTGCTCGAGCAGCACATCCGCGAGAGTCGCACGGAAGTCCGCAAGCTGACACTTCACCGGCTCGAGCACGCACGCACCGACGTAGTGCCGAATGCGACGGGCTATATGTCGCCGAGACAACGCCGCACCGTCTGAGTGCGGCTCGGGCACGCCTTACCACGCGCTTCATCGTTACCCTTATCGCCGACGCGCCCTGGAGCCGCTTAGGCTGCGCGCGGCTGTTTCCGCTCAACCTTCTAACC
>CAYPWK010000653.1:0-2583 GCA_964414365.1 uncultured Burkholderia sp. | reverse complement strand
CGATCGCGAGCTGCCCGGCGGAAGCGAAAAGGCAGATCATGAACAGCAGAAAGTGCGGCGAGTTCGGTGAGCGTGCGGCGCTGGCGGAGCGATCGGCGGTAGAGTGGGTCATGGTGGCGTGGAGGAAGCGGATTCCGGTGGCGCGGCTGCATTTCGTTCGAGCGTCGAATGCCAAATGCGTGGCGCCATCGCTGCCCGAGTTTAGATCAGCGCAAGATTCGACGTCGGATAACTGCGCGCGATGGACTCATGACGACAGTCCCTTTCGGGGAAAGGACTCCCCCAAGCGCCCACGTTGTATAAGATGTCCGGTGCGGCCGGCGTGCGCAGCCTTCGGCCGTCTCCGTTCAACGCCCCTGCAACAGAGTCGTGGAGAATTATGACGATCGACCTCGACGCCTATTTCGCCCGTATCGGGTACTCCGGTCCACGCACGCCGACGCTCGACACACTCCGTGCGCTGCACACGCTGCATCCGGACGCCATTCCATTCGAGAACCTCTCGCCGCTGCTCGGTCAGCGAGTCCGGCTGGACATCGATTCGATTCAACGTAAGTTGGTCACCGCAAGGCGCGGCGGTTATTGCTTCGAGCATGGCAAGCTGTTCCTGGCGGCGCTCGAGGCGCTCGGATTCAAAGCGCGTCCCCTTGCGGCCCGGGTGCTCTGGCGCAGGCCACAAGCGGCGTTGCCGCCGCGCACGCATATGTTGTTACTTGTCGACATCGACGGCGAACAGTGGATAGCCGATGTGGGCTTCGGCGGTGTTACGCTGACCGCGCCGTTGCGGCTCGTGGCCGGCTGCGCTCAGGAAACGCCACACGAATCGTTTCGCCTGGAGACACTCGAAGGCGGCGACTATCTATTACAGGTGAAGCTCGGCGACGAATGGCATGCGATGTATCGATTCGACTTGGCCACACAAGGGGACTTGGACTTCGAGCTCGCGAATTTCTTCGTCAACTGTCATCCCGAGTCGATCTTCGTGAACAACCTGCTCGCGGCTCGCGTAACGGCCGGTGCCCGGCACGCGTTGCTCAACGGCGAATCGAACACGTATGGGCCCGAGCCGTCGAGGCGGCTATTGACCGACGTGGCGGAGTTGCGCGAGGTGCTGGAAATGATTTTCGGGATCCGCCTTCCCGATGCCGACGGCAGCGTCTCGCGCGACGAACTCGACGCCGCGTTAGCCCGCTGCCTCGATGCCGACAAAAGACCTGCCGGCCAAGCACCCAGCTAAGACCCGTATGGGTCAGGTTCGGCCGAGATAGTCGAACTTGCCGATCTCGACGCCGTTATGCCGGAGGATGGCGTACGCGGTCGTCACATGGAAGTAGAAGTTCGGCAGCGCGAAATGGAGCAGGTACGACTGCCCGCTGAACTCTATCGTGCGGCTCGGCGTCTTGAGCGTCACGACACGTTCTTCGCTGCCGTCGATTTTCGACGAATCGATCTCTTGCACGAATGCGATCGTTTTATCGATGCGCGCCTCTAGCTCGTCAAAAGTCGTCTCCGTATCGTCGAACTTGGGCGGTTCCGCGCCGGCAAGGCGCGCCGTGCAGAACTTCGCGGCATCGGACGCCACCTGCACCTGCCGCGTCAACGGATACATGTCGGGATAAAGGCGGCTCGCCAACAGCACGGCTGGGTCGATCTTCTTCGCTTCGGCGTGATCGCGCGCTTTCTGCAAGATCGCGCGAAGGTTCGTCAACCCGCGCACGAACACGGGCACTGACGCCTGATACATGGATAGAGACATCGTCGGTTCCTTTATCGTCCCCCAATGGGACTTCCTCAGGGAAGGTTCCTTTCTCGATAATCGAAAGGCGCGCGCCGCTTAAGCACGCGGCGACACGAATGATATGCCGCTCGCGTAGAGCTTGCTGGCGAGCGGTCCCCGCATGCGGACGGCCGTTCCGAGCCGGCGGCGCATGCACTACACTTTGTCCGTCATCCGACGATTGGCTCAACTGCCCGCGGCGCACGGCGGGATCGGCCGGAAGGCCAAAACCGAGGAACTGCGCGACGGCGGTCCTGTCGGAACCTGGACGTAATCCTCAGACGGGAGCGTCACATGACAAAAGCGAGAGAGCGACTTGCGGGCAGCGATCGTGAGCCGGTAAAGGATGCGAAGCGCCTCGGGCCGACAGACCCGGGCGAGACGATACGCGTCGTCCTTACGTTGCGACGGCCTTCCCAACACGCGATCGACGAAACCGTCGAGAAAATCGCCCGCGGCGAGCAAGCCGAGCCGCTTACGCGCGAGGCGTTCGCGGCGCGCTTTTCCGCAGCCCCCGACGACCTTGCGAAGGTGGCGGCATTTGCGCGGGAGTACGACCTCGACGTGCTCCATGCGGACGCGGCGGCCTGCACGGTGACGCTCCAGGGCACGATCCAGCGTTTTCAACAGGCGTTCGGCGTCGAACTCTCGCACTATGAGCATCCGCAGCTCGGCCGCTTTCGCGGCCGCACCGGTTGCATCCTGATACCTCGTGAACTCACCGGTATTGTGACGGCCGTGCTCGGGCTCGACGATCGCCCGCAGGCACGGCCACACTTCCGCATCCGTCCCGGCGGCTATGAGCC
>CAYPWK010000652.1:0-2614 GCA_964414365.1 uncultured Burkholderia sp. | reverse complement strand
ACCGTACACCGGATTTCGAGTCCGGCGCATTCGACCACTCTGCCACCTTTCCTTCCTCGGCTCAGCTTCCTCGGATATGGCGATCGCAAAGCGCATCGAAAGTCAGTGACATCGATGCCCTATGCCGTTCAATCACACCGCTCAAATCCAGTGTTCGCCAAGCTGGTCGCTGTTTGGCGAAGCGAAGATTATAGAACACCTGAAGCGGCATTCCAAGCCCTTTTTGCAGGGAGAAACGAGCGCCATCGGGAAGCGCCCAATTCGGAGCGTTTCAAATGTCAGCAGGACCGATCTTTTCAACGCCGCCAAGATAAGGACGCAACGCCACAGGCACCGTGACCGAACCGTCCGCATTCTGGAAGTTCTCGAGCACGGCGACCAGCGTGCGCCCCACCGCAAGCCCCGACCCGTTCAGCGTGTGCACGAGTTCCGGCTTGCCCTGCGCGTTGCGGAAACGCGCCTGCATTCGGCGCGCTTGAAACGCCTCTGTATTGGAGCAGCTCGAAATCTCTCGATAGGTGTTCTGCGCCGGCAGCCACACTTCGAGGTCATAGGTCTTCGCCGCGGAGAACCCCATATCGCCCGTGCAAAGCGTGATGACGCGATAGGGCAGTTCGAGCTTTTGCAGTATCGCCTCCGCATGCGAGACCATCTGCTCGAGCGCCTCATACGACGTCTCGGGCGTGACGATCTGCACCATCTCCACCTTGTCGAACTGATGCTGTCGGATCATGCCGCGGGTGTCCCGGCCATACGACCCTGCCTCGGACCGGAAACACGGCGAATGCGCGGTGAGCTTCACGGGCAACGCGGCGCCGTCGACAATGCTTTCGCGTACGGTGTTCGTCAGCGAAATTTCGGATGTCGAAATGAGGTACTGCGTGACGACGTTTTCGCCGCCGCCCTTTTCGACGCGGAACATATCGTCGGCGAACTTCGGAAGCTGCCCCGTACCCACGAGGATCTCGGGGTTGACGATGTACGGCGAATAGATCTCGGTGTAGCCGTGCTGCTGTGTATGCGTATCGAGCATGAACTGCGCGAGTGCGCGGTGCAGGCGCGCCATTGCGCCGCGCAGCATCGTGAAGCGCGCACCGGCAAGCTTCGCTCCCGTTTCGAAGTCGAGGCCGAGCGGCGTGCCGACGTCGACGTGGTCCTTCACTTCAAAATCGAACTGGCGCGGCGTGCCCCAACGGCGCACTTCGACGTTGCCGGTTTCATCGTCGCCGACCGGGACGCTCTCGTGCGGCAGATTCGGCATTTCGAGCATCAGCTTCGAAACGCGCGCCTGAACGTCATCGAGTTGGACGGCCGACGCCTTCATCTCGTCGCCGATGCCGCTGACTTCCGCCATCACCGCCGACGTGTCTTCGCCTCGCCCCTTCATCGCACCGATCTGCTTCGACAGACTGTTGCGGCGCGCCTGCAGTTCTTCGGTGCGAGTCTGGATGGCGCGGCGTTCGGCCTCGAGCGCCGAAAACGCCGCCACGTCGAGCGTGTAACCGCGTGCGGCAAGGCGCTTCGCGACTCCTTCGAGGTCTTTGCGCAGCAACTGGATGTCGAGCATGGGAAAAAGCGTATGTCGTGGAGTAAAGACGGGATTTTAGCGCACCGGCAAGTCGCTCCTGCGCCCGCTGCGGGACAGCGGACGCTCGGCAGGTCTTCGCTTGCCCCGGTTCGGTCAGCCGCCCTTGCCCTTGGTCTCCTGCGCTTCGCGCCATGCGGCATCGAGCTCCGCCAGCCGAGCAAGCTTCTCGCCGATCTTGCCCTCGAGCCCGCGCGGCGTCGGGCGGTACCAATGCGGCTCGCGCATGCCGTCGGGCAGATACGTCTCGCCGGCCGCATAGGCTTCGGGCTCGTCATGCGCGTAGCGGTACTCGCGGCCGTAGCCAAGCGATTTCATCAGCTTGGTCGGCGCGTTGCGAAGGTGAACGGGCACGCCGCGCGAGCGGTCCTTGCCGATGAACGCGCGCGCTTCGTTGTAAGCGACGTAGCCGGCGTTGGACTTCGGCGCGACGGCTAGGTAGATCACGGCCTGCGCAAGCGCCAGTTCCCCCTCCGGCGTGCCGAGGCGCTCGTAAGTCTCGGCCGCATCGAGCGCCATGCGCGCCGCGCGCGGATCGGCAAGACCGATGTCCTCCCAGGCCATCCTCACGATGCGGCGCGCAAGATACCGCGGGTCCGCCCCGCCATCGAGCATGCGGCAAAACCAATAAAGCGCGCCGTCCGGACTGCTGCCGCGAACCGATTTGTGCAACGCGCTGATCTGGTCGTAGAACGCGTCGCCGCCCTTGTCGAAGCGACGCAGGTTTTCAGTCAGCGCACTCGCGATCAGCTCACCGTCGATCTCGTCCGCCTTGCGGGCCGCCGCCGCGCGCGCGACGATCTCGACGTTGTTGAGCAACTTGCGGCCATCGCCATCGGCGGAACCGATCAGCACGCTTTTGGCTTCGTCCGTGACACGCAGGCCGCCGAGCTCGGTCAGCGCGCGTTCGAGCAATAGATGCTGCTCCTCATCGTCGAGGCTCTTCAGCACATAAACGGCCGCGCGCGACAGCAACGCGCTATTGACCTCGAACGACGGGTTCTCGGTCGTTGCGCCGATGAAGACGAA
>CAYPWK010000651.1:0-2622 GCA_964414365.1 uncultured Burkholderia sp. | reverse complement strand
TTTGGCTATGCTCGACATCGGCATTCGTAAGGGCCGACGGCGGCATTATCCCGGCGGCGGCGCTGGGCGGGGAGTTTTCGGTTCTCGATTCAACGCCGCCAACGAGCTCGAGTGGCAGACGCTGAGTGGCAGCGTTACGCTAGTGCGCCCGCGAAATATGCGTCGCTTCACCGTCTTTTGGCGGACTTGCGCTGGAGATAACAGTCTCGAGCACGCAAGCGTGGTTGGAAGTTCCCGCCCCGTTCCGTGCTCGCAAACGCGTTGCAGAGCTCGCAGCGGCGTATCGCATACCGACGATGTTTTGGGGTGGAGCGTCGGACTCGGGAGCCCTGATGACCTACGGCACAAGCTTTACCGATACGTATCCGCGCGTGCCAATCTATGTTGACAAGATACTCAGGGGCGCCAAGCCTGCGGACATGCCATTTGACGTCATCTCGCGCCGCGAATTCGTGATCAACCTCAAGACCGATCACGAACTCGGATTGACGATTCCAGCCGAGGTGCTGAAACGCGCCGACCGCGTCATCGACTGAATTCGACAGTGCTATCGCTAGTTGCGCGGCTCGCGCAAGGCGACCCTTGATCACGGCTGGGTGGCGTGAACCGAGTTGCGAGCGAAGAAAGGGAACGACGGCGCTGGCAACGGTGTCGGGAGCATCGACAAAGGGCCAGTGACCGCTATCCGGCAGAATTAATACCTGCGCCAGAGGAAAAACCTCGCGCTGTCGCGCGGCAAAGTCCACGGCAATGTAGGGGTCCTGCGCACCCCAGACCACCTGCGCCGGGAGATCGAGGGGACGGAGCGCGTTCGAAATATTCTGCATGGCACTTTTCGATTCGCGAGCGTTCCGGGAGAGCCGCAACACGGCGCGTCGTGTGCCATCGTCAAAGCTGTTGCACATCTGATCGACGTACTCCGCGGGCAAGCCACGCGGGCTGCCGTGCCGGAGACCCGCTCGTACCCTAGCGCAATCGCAAGCTCCACAACGCATCGAGCACATGCTGAGTCGAACGGTCTACGTCCTCCGCGCGATGGGCGATGCCAAGTTCGCGCCACAACGCGGGTCGCAAAGGCCGAATCGCGACGCGCGGATCCGGCATCGGCGCCACTGCCTCCTGCGGAAGCAGCGCCGCGCCGTATCCGGCCGCGACGAGGCTCCTGATCGCGTCAGTAAAATTTAGCTGAATGCGCGGCACCGGATGCTGGCCGGCCGCGGCAAACCATTCCGCCGTCAGCCGAGAAAACCGCGTGCTCGCGTCGTTAAGAATCAACGGTCGCCCCGCGAGCCACTGCGGCGTGACTCTCGCCGGATAAGCCCATCCCGCTGGCATGAACGCCTTGACAGGATCGCGGCGCCAGGGCTTGATCGCAACGCCGGGAGTGGCCGGCTGCGGCAGCGCGACGACGCCGACGTCGAGCGTGCCCGATGCAAGCCGTATCAGCATCTCTTGCGAAGTCAGCACGGCGATCTGCACGTCGATGCCCGGGTGATGCCGAGCCAACAGCTCCAATGCCTGAGGCAACAGGTGCGCGATCGCCCCCGTGGACGCACCGAGCCGTACGCGCCCGCCTTCGCCTTCCACCTGGCGCTTCAAGTCCTGCAACGCCTGCTCCGCCTCGGCCAGCAGTCGCCGCGCGTATTTGACGAGCGTTTCGCCGACCGCCGACGGACGCACCTGCCC
Source organism: uncultured Burkholderia sp. (assembly GCA_964414365.1). GTDB lineage: Bacteria > Pseudomonadota > Gammaproteobacteria > Burkholderiales > Burkholderiaceae > Trinickia. Next base: position 936 of record CAYPWK010000651.1, on the reverse strand, counting down.
GCGCTTGCGCGACAAAAGCGGTGCGCCAATGCGCTCCTCCAGTTCGGCGACATGAAGACTGATAGTGGGCGGAGCGAGGTGCAATACCCTGGCCGCCTCGGCAAACGAGCCCGAATCGGTGATGACGACGAGCGTACGCAATCGGTCAAGACTGATCTCGCGCATATTGATTGAGGCCTCATGTAGTTCAGTTTTGATGAATTTGCCGTTCAGCAAATTCAACTTTTCCTAATGCTACCTTCAATGGAATATCAATACATCGAAACTCCCTTCTGCCCATGAGGCCCAGCATGAATCGAGCAACAGAGATTGACGACGTGAAGCGCTGGATTGTCGCTCTTGCCATTGCATCCGCAGTCATCGCAGTCGTTCTGTCGATCGCAGCTCGCATCGACGCGCCACCTCGGCGCGTCAATGCCGAAAAGGCGTGCTTGAGCTCGGCCACCGACGACGAACATGCGAGCCTCGAGGCGTTCTTTCAGAATCCCGCCGGCGATGACGCACTGAAGCAGGCATCGCTTTCTTGCGCGAAGCGTGCGCCAGCCGGCTCGTAAAGAGCTCCGCGTCGATCTACGAGCGAACGCGCAAACGAAACCGCTGCTCTCGACCTCCGCCAGTGCAGCAGTAAGATATCGGGATCGCGAAACGCGACCGAACCAGCACTAAGGAGGTCCTTCATGCGCCAAGCACTTAAACGCCTTGAAGTCGAGACTCACGGGCGCGGACTCGTCGAAATGACTGCGCAAGTCCGCGAGTTCGTCGATCAGCAGGCTGTCGATACGGGCCTGCTGACGCTCTTTTGCCGGCACACATCGGCGTCACTGCTGATCCAGGAAAATGCGGACCCCTCTGTGCAACGCGATCTCGAGCGTTACTTCGAGACGATCGCGCCCGAGGACCCTGAGCGTTACGAGCACGGCACCGAGGGCCCCGACG
>CAYPWK010000650.1:0-2637 GCA_964414365.1 uncultured Burkholderia sp. | reverse complement strand
TAGACCAGGATCATGCCGCGCATGCTAACTCGGGAATGCCGCCTTGCGGCGGCGCCCCTTTCCTCCTCGGACTAAAGTCCGAGGTTTCTCGGAGCATCCGATGACAGAACCCCCGCAAATGACAATGCGTTACATCGCCGCCAGACTATGACCGCGCATTCTAAATCATAAACGATGTTCGTATTTCTGGCAATAGCTCGACGAAACGGTCTATCGCAGGCTAAGCGGCTTATTGCACACGCACGTTTCATGGCCGAGTCGAACCGCCTACCTACAAGTTACCGGCGGGAACCCGACGGACCGACACGGGTATTGTTGGCAGTAGCGAAGTACCAACCGAAAGCCATCGTTAAAGCGAGCGAACTCGCAATGGCCGGAGGCTAGCGACGCTGTAGCAGTGGGGAAAACGGTGGGGAAAAGCAAGGCGCTCGAGGCAAAGCCTTGTGCAGCAGGGGGGCGGAAGGGTCAGCTGGCGGAGAGAGGGACCGCTATGCACCCTTTCCTGCCAAGCGATTAAGCGGAACGAGTTCTTTCGACCCACAACCGACCCACCAACATAGGGCGACGTTCTATCGCGGTGCGACGACGACGCGGAGCGTGCCCTGGGGCGGCCTGTTCGGACCGCCTGCGTTCGATGCGCCCTGCCCCAACGAGTCAGTAAGAGCGTTAAGCAAAACCGTAAAAGGCGTATGCGTCCAGGGGCGCCCCAACATTTTGTCTTGCGGCGCCAACGCCTCCTGTTCGGTGATTGAATGCGCGACGACGGTAACCCCGGAAGGCTGACCATCGACCGTCATCGCCATTGGCGATGCATTTGCGAGATGCGCTGCTGGCTGTGGAATCGGTTGGGGAGCAATTACCTGCCAGTGAGCATCCTGCAGCGCCCGCCAAACCTGCTGAGCGAGTTCAAAGCATTCCGGGTCATCTCGCAGATAAAGGATCTCGACAGGCGATGATGGTTGCCTGCGTAGAGCGTCCAGGAAAATTTCCCTTTGTAGCCGCCGAGGCCCTACCTCTCGACGCAGTTGCTCAAGCCTGAGCGCAGCATCCGCCGCAGCAGCGTTGGACTTTGCGGCCAGGGCATCGGCAGCCGCGATACGTTCGTCTGATGCCCGCTGGATGATGGCGCTTGTCTGACGGCTTATGATTGCACCAGCCAAACCCGTAAATGCAGCGACGGCGCCCGAGATAGCCGCAGCCCACATCAAGGCCAATGTGACCGCATCCCAGAACTCAACCGATTTGCCCCACAGTTGCATAGATGCTCCATGTCATTACATCGATCGAGGATGCGCCATGAATCGGTATCTGACGCGAGACGAACTGGCCGAATTGGTGGGCGATAAGCCACGCAGCCTAGCATGCATGAAACGATGGCTGGAACGCAACCAGTGGCCATACGCCGTCAACATCGCAGGGGTACGCTTGCCGCGCGCGAGTAACACACGGCTCGCCTGCAATGGTACTGAGGGTGCTGCGTCCGGCGAACGCTCCAGGACAAGAACCGGACTTCGCGGCGCTGCATAAGTGACCTGGTGATTGTGACCTGTGTAGGCCGCGAGTGACTCTCGGCACACAGCCTGACGGCTAGGATGTTGTAGGCCTCGAGCCGTCAGCCACTCCCGTGCATAAACGGGGCAAGCAACGCCTCCTCGGGCATCGGCAGATCGAAATGGCTGACGTCACCCATGACAATGCCAAGCATCGCAACGGCATGATTGAATACGACGCCGAAGACCGCCGACGGCGGATCTACCTCCGCCACGTTATAGCGGTAGAAGAACTGGTCGTTGAGCGATCGCCCCTCGCGCTTCAGCTCGGGGAAATGCACGAGAAGTTTCGACGCGTTCGAATCGTCAAAAAAATGCTGAAATGACGAAGTGTTAGTGCGCCACACAAAAAAGACCCTGCCGCTGCGACCAAGGATGCTTCCGGTGTGCATGTAGTACAAGCTACTGAATAATTTCAGTGCAAATCGGTCCGCCGCTTCCGCGAACCGTGGATGCGCGATCGAGACAATCGGGACGTCTTTAAAAGTCATCCCGGGAGGAAGCGACGTTACGCCGTGCTCTCGCAGTACGGCGCGCTTTTGGGCTACTGACATTAGCAGGGAATCCGCGACTTCCGGCATCGAGTACTTGATGCCATTGAGAATGCGGTTCCATTCTTCCGCATCGCCGACCGGCTCGGGAAACCGAATTCGGCAAATTAGCGCCATTAGAGGCTCGTCGAGGCGTGAAGCGGCATTGCATTGGTCGCACGCGGGGAAAACATACCCTTCTGGCCATCGTCGACCCACAAAAATGGCGCGCGACGGCCAATGGTCCTCTGTGACGGCTGGTGTAGCCCCTCCGCAGAAGCAACATGTTGGATGAGCGGCGAGGAAGCGCTTCTTACGCGAGGTTTTTTGTCCCATACACTCATCCAACGCCTCGTCGGCGCTAGGGGCCCGTCGGGCCGAAGAAACGGAGGGCCGCCAATGAGCAACACTTTACGAGTGAGCCTTGATGACTCGTAGGCCTTGCGCAGCAAGGGTTTGGGCGGTTGGACCGGACGATTCAAGATTGCTTCAGAGGGGTGTCCTGGCGGAGAGAGGGGGATTCGAACCCCCGATAGGCTGTTAACCTATACACGCTT
>CAYPWK010000649.1:0-2659 GCA_964414365.1 uncultured Burkholderia sp. | reverse complement strand
CGAAGTGCGAGAGGGGCGCTGCGACGAATGCGACGTAGGCGTCCAGCGGCAGGATGTGAGCAACATACTGGTCCGGACGAACCACGACGAGCGCGCCACGTTCGCGGTCGATGCCGCGCTCGTCGAAGATATCAGTGGCTGCGTCGCTCGTAAATGCTTTCTCGTAGTCGACGAGTCCGTACCGTCCCTTGCGTGGCAACAGCAGGCCGGGCAGGTCTTCCAGACGTACTTCGCGATGAGCCTGCTGCAGTACCGCGCGCAGATCGACCACGCTGTCCACGTCAGCGTCTTCGGGCGTGATCTGCCGCAAAGCGGAAGACCGCGACGTGGCCAGGTATTCACACAGCGCATGGAGCGCGCGCTGGCTGGCATCTGCGAACGCGTATAAACGCCAGCGACCGTCCGCTTGCGCAGCATGCCCGAGTTGGACCGGCCTGGCATCGGCAAGGCGGATCACGGGGGAGGAATGAAACCGGGTTCCGATTGTGAAGCCACTCGCGAGCGCCTGGTGTGTCGGCTCGCCCGTTAGCATCCCTGGCCGGTAACGCGTGGCGACTCCCGCGGTGTACCGGCCTGCGCGCACGAAGTAACCCTGCAACTCGGCGGGGTCGACTCCCCCCGCCTCGGGCTTATTGGGGTCTTTCGGCGGAGCCGCCATCATCGCCGACCACTCCTTGTCGAAATCGATCAGCTCTTGTGCAATGGGCTGGCGTTCGGCCGAATAAGTGCGCAACAGATCGATGTTGCTGCGGCCCTCGAGGACCGCGCCGAGTTTCCAGCCCAGGTTGAACGCGTCCTGCATCGAAACGTTCATTCCCTGACCGGCCTTCGCACTGTGCGTATGGCACGCGTCCCCAGCAATAAACACGTGGGGATCACGCTCACTGCCATCGGCCGCGAGCGAATCGTCGAAGCGCTCAGTCAGGCGTTGTCCCACTTCGTAGACCGAGAACCACGCGATCTCTTTCACGTCCAGCGTGTACGGATGCAGAATCCGCTGCGCAGTAGCGATGACGCGCTCGACTGTGATCTGCTTGATGGCCGCACGGTTTTCCGAGGTCACGTCTCCCAGATCGACATAGAAGCGTACAAGGTGTCCACCTTCACGCGGGATGATCAGCAAATTGCCCTCAGTGGCCGACTGGATGGCTGCTTTGAGCCGGATGTCCGGGAAGTCGGTAACAGCCAGCGCATCCATCACCCCCCACGCATGGTTGGCAGCATCACCGCGCAACGTTTGCCCGATGGCCGCGCGCACCTGACTGCGGGCGCCGTCGCAGCCCACTACGTAGCGGGCGCGCACGGTGATTTCTTCGCCGAGCCGCGCCTCGTCGGTGCGGCGCAACGTGACGCGCACCGGATGCTCGGGGGCGTCATCACGTTCGATGCCGACGACTTCAAGACCGTAATCCGGCTCCAGCCTTCGAGCAGACCGGCGCATCACGTCCAGCAGGTAGTCCTGAATCCGGGCCTGATTGACGATGACGTGCGGGAATTCGGAAAGACCCGCTTCGGTGTCCTGAACACGACCGGTCCGCCTGATCTCACCGCGATCGTTGGTACTCGGGCGCCAGAACACGGTTTCGTTGACCCAGTAAGCTTCGCGCAACAACCGGTCACTCAGTCCGAACGCGTTGAACATTTCGACGGTCCGGCAGGCAACGCCGTCGGCTTGACCCATCAATAGGGGCCCGGAGCGGCGCTCCACGATGCGGGTAGTGATCGTCGGGAATTGCGATAACTGTGCCGCAAGCACGAGTCCGGCAGGACCGCTGCCGACGATGAGGACGTCGACCGTGTCAGGCATCTCGGGGCCGTAGACATCTTCGGCGACGGGCTCGATCGAAGGGTCGCCAACGCGAAAGCCGTTTAGATGGAATTGCAAGATGTCCTCCTCTGCTTAAGTGCGGAATATTGCACATCATATACTCCGTACACCAACTATTTCCAACGAATTCATGCCCTGTAGATGTTTACCCTGAGACGGCCAGGATTAGATCTGTGCCGGCTGCAGCCGGGTTCGACGTGGCATCTCGACGAGAATGTGTCACGAACACAAGCGAGAGCTTGTGGTGCTGTACTGAAGATGGGAGGAGGCCTCCCGGAGTCGGCCTGCAGGGGCAGGCTTCAAACCGCCCGGTGCTGCTGCGTTCAAAAGGCGTGGTGGTGAGCGACCGTGGAAAAGTCATCCATGAAGGATGGCAGGCGCGTGTTAAGAAGATGAGCGCAAGCAAACCGTTCAATGATGCATCGTAAGCTGTCAAAGCGCTGTCAAAACCGGGCCATCTCGTCGCTCCGCGATCACGTGACCTCCAAACATGGAGACCGCCTGTTTCAAGGTGGTCGCCTGAGATGCAAGGGATGGTGCCGCGGCGGTAGGCTCTTCAACAAGCGCTGCATTTTGCTGTGTGACGGTGTCCATCTGCGAAACTGCGACTCCCACGTGTTCGATGCCTTTGCTTTGCTCGACCGACGCGGCGGAAATGTCACCCATGATCTTCGTCACCCGTCCCACCGCAGGAGGACCTCAGTCATCGTCTCGCCCGCTTTATGCGCCAGGTCACTGCCAGCGGCAACCTTCCCGACCGATTCGTCAATCAGCAACTTACTCATAGGTCAGTAAGTTAAGGAACAAATTCGGCAAATACCGATCTATCGT
>CAYPWK010000648.1:0-2664 GCA_964414365.1 uncultured Burkholderia sp. | reverse complement strand
GGTAAAGCGGAGGGGGATCGCGCAGTTCAGGAATCGACTGAAGGGCCGTTGCCCAAGCCGTCACCCACTGCCCCGCGGCGGGTGTCGTCGCCGAGGCGGCAACAGCAACGTGCGTTGTCGCCAACACGCCAAGGAGCGTCGCGGCAAGCACGACCATCAGTCGAAGACGATTGCCCATGTGGATCGACGTAAATAAAAACGCCGATTTTGCCTCATTCAGACCGTCGGGCGGTCGCGAGATGATCAATCCCTTTTTTCCGCCGCAGACGGAGGCCCTGGCAACCCCGGAGGACGGACCCGTCGGGCGTAGCCAACTGCTCAGAAGTAGGAGCAAGTGTCGCCGAGCGCTGTCTGGCAGCCTTCACGTCGGCGTGGCCCAAATGAAACAGTGCATCCGGGCGGCCGGCTCTGACAGTGGGGCACGCCTTCGGTGCACGCGTCGATCGCTGAGCGAGAGGCGAATCGCATGCAGCGTTTACGGAATTTGCTGCAGTCACGATTCGCGCGAAAGCCTTCTGTTACAAGGTCGTCGTTAACCCAGGGCTAAACCATTCCGTCAGGCTGCCGATAAGCAAGTCTCGTCACGGGAAGAAAATCGTGAAACTGCTTGCCTGCCTACTCGTCGTCGCGGCCCTGGCCGGATGTGCCCAGCTCCAGACGGACGTGAACAGTCGCGCCCAGCCACCGGCACAACCGTCGTCGACAAACATTGTCGACTTCGTCATTCCGGCCGACGCGCTTGGCGCGCGCGATCCTCAGTTGACGAACGTCCTGGGCAAGGTAGGCGCGCTCGCCGCGAAACAGCCCCAGTCGACCACCATCGTCATCGCGGCGCTGGCCCAGGATTTCCCCTATCTCAACCAGGCCGTGCAGCGCGGCATCCCGACGCGGCACAGCAATCTCGTCAATATCGAGAATGTGACGACGGGCAGCTGCCGACCGTACACCGTGCAGCTCAAGCCGGCTGAATGACGGAGACGATCATGCTTCGACTCGCGACCGCCGCCGCCCTCCTCTGCGCCTCGCAGGCTCTGTTCGCGGCGCCACCGCCCACCGACGCGCAATCGTCGGCTACCGGTTCGGCCACGACGCTCGCGACCAAGCCGGCCATGGTCGCCGACCCCGACCAGGTGCTGCCCCCGCTCCCGCCGCTCACCTCGTTGCCGCCTTCTTCGGCACAGGAGTTGACGGACTCTGCCTCCGCCACGCCGTCACGCGCGGCGCGTCATTCGAAAAAGACCACCCGCGGGGCGGCGCGCACGAGCAAAGCGGTGGAGACGACCGTTCGCGTCGTCGTCAGCCCCGAATCGCGTGCGTACCTCACTTCGGTGTCGGATAAGCTCGACGCCGTTCTCCAAGGCGGCGCGTCCAGCGTGCACGCCTCACCCGATGCGGCTTCTGTTGCAATGACGCGGTAAGCCTCGGCCCCCCAGACGAATCAACGGTGCACCCATGAAACATGTCCGCCCTGCCCGGCCACTATTGCGAGCCCAGATCATTGCGCAGATTCCGCGCGCGCTCGTCGCATCGCTTTTCGCGCTCGCGTGCGCAATCGTTTGCGTGCCCGCTCATGCGGACAACGATTGTTTCGCTCAAGCGGGCGCCTATCAAGGCGTGAACCCGATGATCTTGCGCGCAATCGCATGGTTCGAGTCGAAGGGCGACCCCAGCGCCGTTCATCGCAACGCCGACGGCAGCATCGACATCGGTCAAGCTCAGATCAACTCGGTTCACTTCGACGAGCTCCGCCGCAACGGCGTTCCGCCGGGCGCGCTGAAGGACGGCTGCATCAACACCTACGTCGCGGCCTGGATGATCAAGCAAAAGATGATTCGCCACGGCAACACCTGGCGGGCGATCGGCGCCTTCCACTCGGAGACGCCCAAGCTGCGCGATCAATACGCGCGCAGCATCCACGCCGTCCTCGTTTCGTGGGGCGTTTCTCAGTAAGTTAGCGTTCTTCGACGTTTTACATCGACAACGGACCTCCTCCGATCGATTGTCCTTTTAAAGCGGACACTGTTTCGAGCCGTCTCGGCGCCTTCCGCGAGAACAACCCGAGCCCTAGACTCGGCTCTACGATCACCTCACCTGCGCCGATTGTCGAACGGCGGCTAAAGCACGCAGTTCAAAGAAATCGAGCAAGCAGTAACACGCACTTCTCGGCACGGCGTTCCTATAGAGAAAATTCATCAACCGACCGGTCGGTTGATTTATAATCTCGGTCACGCAAGACTCCCGACGAGAACGTCTATGTACACGCAATCGCTCGACATCCCTGGCAACGTCGCGCCGGCCGAGGCCCGCACCGATTCGGCGGAGGAAACGCGCTTCAATGCGGTGATCGCCGCGGACGGCAAGATCGAACCGCAGGACTGGATGCCGGACGCCTATCGCAAGACGCTCGTGCGCCAAATTTCGCAGCACGCGCATTCCGAGATCGTCGGCATGCTGCCCGAAGGGAACTGGATTTCGCGGGCGCCGAGCCTGAAGCGCAAAGCCATCCTCCTCGCGAAGGTGCAGGACGAAGGCGGCCACGGCCTCTATCTATATAGCGCCACTGAAACATTGGGCGTTTCGCGCGACGCACTCGTCGAAGCCCTGCATAGCGGTCGCGCCAAGTATTCGAGCATCTTCAATTATCCGACTCCGACTTGGGCCGAC
>CAYPWK010000647.1:0-2693 GCA_964414365.1 uncultured Burkholderia sp. | reverse complement strand
TTGCCCCGCCTGCTTGGCGAATGCCTTGGCGAGGTCGCCCGTGCCGCCCGCGATGTCGAGCACCCTGAAGCCGGGCCGCACGTTCGCCTGCGCAATCGTGAACTGCTTCCAGATCCGATGGAGCCCGCCCGACATCAGATCGTTCATCAGGTCGTAGCTCGGGGCGACCGAATGGAAGACACCCGCCACCTTCCTCGCCTTTTCTTGTTCGTCGACAGTCTGGTAGCCGAAATGGGTCTTGGTCATGGCGCGGATCCTCCCTTCTTTTCCATGATTGCGCTCGGGCGCGGCGGCAGCCGCGGAGTGCGCGATTTGCTGTTTTTTTCGCGCGGTGGGAGCCGCTGCCGCAGCCCCTCGCGCGAATGCCATCTATCAGTGGCAGTGGCCGTGAGACGCGCCCGGTGCGCTCATCGGAGCGTCGCGGTCGATCCCCGCCGCGGCAAGCTTATCGAGGTATTGACGCCAGAGCGCGTCTTGCTGCGTCGCCAACTCATAGAGCAAATCCCACGAATAGATCCCCGTCGAATGCCCGTCCGAAAAGGTCGGCTGGAGCGCGTAGTTGCCGACGGGCTCGAGGGAAACGATCGTCACGCCGCGCTTGCCCGTCTGCAGCGTCTCCTGTCCGGGCCCATGCCCGCGCACCTCGGCCGATGGCGAATAGACGCGCAGGAGCTCGAAGGGCACGCGATAGCTTTTGCCGTCAGCGTATTGCAGCTCGAGCACGTGCGAGACGGCGTGAATGACGACGCCCGTGGGCACGGGCGTATCGGATGTGAGTCCGCTCATGGCTTTCTCGATGTGGATTGACGATTTGCGCGGCTTGCGACTTTCAGGACAAGGCCCCGGCGATCTCGCGACGAACCGCGTCGCCCAGCAGCGTCGCCTGCGCCCGCCGCGACGACAGCAGCGCTTCCGAGACGCCGCGCTGGCGCGGCGCCCAGACGGGCTGCGGAAAGTGCGCGTCGTTCGAAAAACGCGGAATCACATGCCAGTGCAAGTGCGGCACCTGATTGCCGAGGCTCGCGAGGTTGACCTTGACGGGCTGCAGAACCTGACGCTGGGCTCGCTCGACCGCGTAGACGACGCGCATCAGCCGATCACGATCGGCGGCCGGGAGATCGGAAAATTCGGAGACGTGCTTTGCCCAAATCACGCGGCAAAACCCCGGGTAGTCGTGCTCGTCCGCAAGGACGACGCGCATGGCGTCGTCCTGCCAGAGCACCACCCCGCCTTCATCACGGCAGAATAAACAGTCCATCGTCGTCCTTTCGCGTCCTATGCCTTATCGCCGCATCGATGAAACGCCCGGTTTTCTCGCGCCTCTCTCGCCTCCTATTAGACCAGCACGCGCTCGATCCCGCCATCGTTGGCCTTGCGGACGTAATCGACCATCCAGTCCTCCCCGAGCACCTTGCGCGCCATTTCTACGACGATATAGTCCGCTTCGATGTCCGCGTCCTCGTTGTAGCGCGAGAGCCCTTGCAGGCAAGACGGGCAGCTCGTCAGGATCTTGATGTCGGGCCGGCCGTCGGCCGCGCTCGCGGCGCCGCCGGCGGGCGCGCCGTCGGCAGCCCCGCCATTGCCGGCCGCGCCCGCATCGACGATCGGCAGCGCACGCAGCTTCGCCGCGCCCTTCCTGATCTCCTCTTCCTTGCGAAAGCGTACCTGCGTCGAGATATCGGGCCGCGTGACGGCGAACGTCCCCGATTCGCCGCAGCAACGGTCGTTCTTTTCGATCTTGTAGCCGTCGTTGGCGGCACCCATCAGCTCGTTGACGAGCTTGACCGGGTCCATCGTCTTGATCGGCGTATGGCAGGGGTCGTGGTACATGTACCGCACGCCCGTCACACCGTCGAGCTTCATCCCCTTCTCGAGCAGGAACTCGTGAATGTCGATGATGCGACAGCCGGGGAAGATCTTCTCGAACTCGTAGCCCACGAGCTGGTCGTAGCAGGTCCCGCACGAGACGACGACCGTCTTGATGTCGAGATAGTTGAGCGTGTTCGCCACCCGATGGAACAGCACACGGTTATCGGTGACAGTCTTCTCGGCCTTGTCATACTGCCCCGCGCCGCGTTGCGGATAGCCGCAACAGAGATAGCCCGGCGGCAGCACGGTCTGCACGCCCGCCTCCCATAGCATCGCCTGCGTGGCGAGCCCCACCTGCGAGAAGAGACGCTCGGAGCCGCAGCCAGGGAAGTAGAACACCGCCTCCGAATCGACCGTCGTCGTCTTCGGATTGCGGATGATCGGCACGATCTTGTTGTCCTCGATGTCGAGCAAGGCGCGCGCGGTCTTCTTCGGCAGGTTGCCGGGCATCTTCTTGTTGACGAAGTGGATCACCTGCTCGACCACGGGCGGCTTGCCTGTCGTAGCCGGCGGGTGGGCCGTCTGCTTCTTCGCGAACTGCTTTAGCACGTCGTTGCCGAGACGCTGGACCTTGTAGCCCACGCCCATCATCGCCGTACGCGCCGCGTTGATCGTGCGCGGGTTCGTCGCATTGAGGAAGAACATGCCCGCGGCCGAGCCCGGGTTGAACTTCTTCTTGCCCATCTTGCGCAACAGGTTGCGCATGTTCATGGAGACGTCGCCGAAGTCGATCTTCACGGGGCACGGCGTCACGCACTTGTGGCAGACGGTGCAGTGATCGGCAACGTCGTTGAACTCGTCCCAGTGCTTGATCGAAACGCCGC
>CAYPWK010000646.1:0-2696 GCA_964414365.1 uncultured Burkholderia sp. | reverse complement strand
TCTGATAGACATGGCAGGGCGTCGCGTGAAACTGCTTCTGGCACATGTCGACGTTGCCTTCGATGAAGACCCGGTCCCACGGCACCTTCACGTCGTCGAAGTACAGAACCGAGTCGTTCTCGTCGAAGCGGCTCGACAGCGGATTGTCGAATACTGCGCCGGCAGCATCCTCATAGGATTTGCGGGACAGCATCTTGAGGCCCTTCGTGTTCATCGGGATCGCGAAGGACATCGCGTAGCGCTCTTCGCCCGGACGCATGGGCTGGATGGTGGTGACGAAGACCTCGTCGGCCACCACGCCGCCGGTGGCGAGCATCTTGGCCCCGCGGATCGTGATGCCTTCCGCGTCACGATCGACGGCGCCGGCGGTGAGGAACGGATCGGCCTGTTCAGCTGCGCCCTTCGACCGATCCGCCTGCGGGTTGATGATGACGTAGGTGAGATAGAGGTCCTTGTCGCGGGCGTAACGGTAGTAGCTCTCGAGCGCGCCGGCCCGCGCCGGATCATAGGTTTTGAAGACGTCGAGCCCCATATAGAGCCCTGAAATGCACGATGCGACGTGGTCCGGCGCGCGACCCATGAAGCCGGCATGCAACCCCGCCCATGCTTCCAGCGCCTTGCGCCGCGTCACGAGCTCGGCATAGGAGGTCGGAAGCTGCCAGATCCGGTTGGCATGCCCGGCCGCTGTTTCGAACGTCATGAGATCGACGTTCTCCTTGGCATTCGCAAAATCGAACAGCCCCGCCATGGAGGCTGCGAGATTGCGGAAGGCATGGTGCGTCGTGACGTCGCCGACCGAGGCGCCGTTGATGTAGATGGTCCGACCGTCCTTCAGGCCTGACAGATAGTGCTTTGCGCTACGCATCGCGGTTCTCCGGTTCGAAGCTAGTAGTGAATGGGGAGCGGCCAGGTCGGCTCGCGCTGGGTTTCGTCGACGAGATCGCGGTATCGACCGCGGAAGAAGATCAGGGGAGCGGCGGCCTCGGCGCGGCTCTCGTGCCTGATGACACGGACGACGAAGATGACGTGGTCGCCGCCCTCATAGATCGCGTAGGGCGCGCATTCGAAATGAGCCATCGCGCCGGAGATCAGGGGCGCCTCGGCATGGCCGACGGACGTCTTCACCTGGTCCCATTTGTTGGAGAGCGCGCGCGCGAACTGGTTGGAGATGTTTTCCTGGTCGCGCGCCAGGATGTTCACGGCAAAGCCTTTGGCTTCAAGCATCGCGGGCAGGCTTCGCGCCTTGCGATCGACGCTGAAGAGAACGAGTGGCGGATCGAGCGAGACCGAGTTGAACGAGCTCATGGTCATGCCGATGAGCTCTTCGCCCTTGCCGCGCGCGGTCACCACCGCAACGCCGGTGGCGAACTCGCCGAGGGCTCGCCTGAAAGCACGATCCTCCATGGACACCGCCTCGTCGCTCGGTCCTGATTTATAATTCTCAGATAGCTTTCTGCCAAAGCTATTTAAAAATGTCAATACCCTTGCTGTCCGGGCGCATGCGTGCTCTCTAGTCAGCTTCCAACTCTATGATTTTGCGGAGAGAATGCCCGTGTCTGATGCACTGTTGACGGCGTCGAGGACTGAGCTGCTCGACAAGGATGGAGATCGCACCCTTCGCGGCGTCCTCTATGACTATTTCGCGTTCGGACGCAGTCTGGAGGCCTGCCGGGAAATATTCGCAGGCTTTGTCGACCTGTCGCCGACCCAGTATCTGATCCTGATCGCGATCAAGAATTCGACTGCGGAAGAACCGATGGGCGTGAATCAGGTCGCCGAACGGCTGTACTTGAGCGGCGCGTTCGTCACCAACGAGATCAACAAGCTGGTATCCGACGGCCTGCTCGAGAAAAGCCCCCATCCGGGAGACGGACGACGCGTGCAGCTTGCCCTCACCCAGCACGGAATGAGTCTATTGATCCGCCTTGCCGCCTTGCAGCGACCGGTCAACGACGCGCTATTTGGAATGTTGACGCGCGAGGAGTTCAAAATGCTAGCTCACCTACTGTCCCGTCTTGCGTCGAACGCTGACAGCGCGTTGAAGTTGGCCGTACATGCGCAGGCTACGCTCAAGTTGCAGGAGGATCAGCGAGCGTCCACAGCGAGCCCGCCGGTCTCCCGCAAGAAGCGGCGCGCAACGCGCCGCAGCGGTCGATAGCGCCAATCGTTTTGCCTAGCCCGGGGATTAATTCGGAGGCGGCAGATACGGAAAACCAAAAGCTGAAAGCTCGGACCCGCCGCACCAGTTTCGCACCAGAAACAGCCTGGTCCAAATCGGACGAACGCCCCCAAGATAGCCGCGCCATGTACGGCCCTCAGCCTGGACGGTCTAGCGGCCCACGCTCTCCCTTTTTCGGCCCCTCAGGCGTTGCTTAAAACTCGCTGAGCGCCCTCCCCCACGCGCAAGGCTCCTAGCAAAAATGATCGCTGCAGAATGTTGCACGCGGACGACGCAGGCGCATATCGCCTGGCCGCTGCGCGCGGTTACGCGGCGCTACGCTATAGCAGCAGGACAGACGCTGGGGCGCGACAACGCCTGCCCGGCGAGCTCTGAGCCAGCGGAGTACTACATTTGGTACGACATAACAGATCGAGCTGCGGCTTAAGTGCTGTTGCTGCTTCGCTTTTCGAAATGTCCCGGTCCAATCCATCATGAGCAAGTTTGAGCTACCTACAGCAATCAAGTTCCAAGCTCA
>CAYPWK010000645.1:0-2708 GCA_964414365.1 uncultured Burkholderia sp. | reverse complement strand
CGCTCGGCGACATGTACACGGGCATCCACGCAGTCGCGGCGATCAACGCGGCGCTGCTCGGACGCGCGAAGAGCGGACGCGGGCAGCACATCGATATGGCGCTCTACGACACGCTCGTCTCGATGCACGAATATGCGGTGCAGTGCTACACGCTGCGAGGCGTGCTGCCCGAACAGACGGGCCACGACATGCCGACCTCGACGCTCTATGGTGTTTTTCGCGCCGCGGACGGCGACCTCGTGATCGCCGCGCAGGTGGACGACGCGTGGAAGCGCTTCGCGGCGCTCATCGAATCGCATGGCGGACCCGCCGGTTTCGGCAGCGATAGGCGCTTTCACGATAGCGCTGGCCGCAACGCGCATCGGCAGGCGATTCTGTCCGTCGTGCAGCCGTGGGTCGCCGCGCGCCCGGTCGCGCAGGTGCTCGAGCTGCTGGACGGCATCGATGTGCCGTGCGCAAAGGTGCAGCGCATCGACGAAGTCCTCGACGATCCGCAGATCCAGGCGCGTGGCATGGTGGTCGAACAGCACCATCCGCGTTACGGAACGCTGCGTCTGCCGAACTTGCCGTTCCGCTTCTCGCATTGCGACACGACGATCCGCGACGTCGCACCCGATCTCGGGCAGCACAACGCGGAAGTCGCGCAATCGCTCGGCTTCTCCACCGATGAGATCGACGCGATGCAAACCGACGGCGTTCTCTACTCGAGGTGAGACATCATGACTGACCAGTATGCAGTGATCGGCAATCCGATCGGACACACGAAGTCTCCGTTGATTCACAGCCTGTTCGCCGAAGCGACGCGACAGACGATGTCCTACGTCGCGATCGAAGGTCCGCTCCACCCTGACGACGGCTTCGAGCGGGTCGTGCGCCAGTTTGTCGCCGACGGCGGCAAGGGCGTGAACGTGACCGCGCCGTTCAAGCTCAAGGCCTTCGCGCTCGCCGACGAGCGCAGTGAGCCCGCGGCATTGGCGGGCGCCGCCAATGCCCTCAAATTCGAGAACGGTCGCATCATTGCCGAAAATTTCGACGGCATCGGACTCGTGCGCGATATTGAAGCGAATCTCGGCGTACCGCTCGCGGGCAAACGCGTGTTGATGCTGGGTGCCGGCGGCGCAGCGCGGGGCGCGCTGCTGCCGTTTCTCGCCGCGGGTCCCGCCGAGCTAGTCATCGCCAATCGCGACGTCGGGAAAGCCGAGGCGCTGGTGGCCCAAGTCGGCTCGCGCGGCGCGGGATTGCGTGCCTGCGGCTACGGCGAGCTCGCGGCGCAAGGGCGCTTCGATCTCGTGGTCAACGCGACCTCCGCTAGCCTGACAGGCGAACTGCCGCCCGTGCCGCCGAGCGTCTTCAGTCCGCATGGCACCGCCTACGAACTGGCGTACGGCAAGCGGCTCACGCCGTTCTTGCGGCTCGCGCGTAACGCCGGCGTTCTGGGTGTCGCCGACGGCGTCGGCATGCTCGTCGAGCAAGCAGCCGAAGCGTTTGCATGGTGGCGCGGCGTGCGACCCAAGACGGATGCCGTGATCGACCGTCTTACCGTGCCGCTCGATTGAGCGCTCAAAGGAGCTCCGAATGAAGAACGTGCTGATGCTTCATGGCATCAATCACAACATGTTCGGCAAGCGCGACCCCGTGCAATACGGCACGGTCACGCTCGCCGAGATAGATGCGAGGCTGCAGGCGCTGGGCGCGGAACTGGGCGTGCACGTCGAATCGTTCCAGACGAACAGCGAAGCGGCGATGTGCGAGCGCATTCATCGTGCTTTCGAAGAGGGCAAGGATGCCGTGCTGATCAACGCCGGCGCTTGGACGCATTACAGCTACGGCATCCGCGATGCGCTCGCGATCCTGACCTGCCCGGTCGTCGAACTGCATATGTCGAACATTCATGCGAGGGAGCCGTTTCGGCACCACTCGGTGTTCGCCGATATCGTTAAAGGCCAGATCTGCGGCTTCGGGACTGAAAGCTATCTGCTCGCACTGCGGGCGGCCCACGCGGCGATCAGTCATTGAGCGGAGCGCCGCGCCCGCAGCCTACGCCACCCGGGCGACCCGTAGCATCGCCCGTAGCAGCACGTCGCAGCCAGCCTCGAGATGATCCGCGCGCGCATCCTCGATTTCGTTGTGGCTGATTCCGTCCTTGCACGGCACGAAGATCATCGCAGCCGGCGCGACGCGTGCGAGATAGACGGCGTCGTGCCCCGCGCCGCTGATCAGATCCATCGACGGCAGGTCGAGCGCGTGCGCGCCGTCGCGCACTGCTTCGACGAGCGCCGCGTCGAACGGCTGCGGCGGGAAGTAGACGACCTGCTCGACATCGACTTCGATGCCGGCCTGCGAGCCCGCCATCGCGCACGCGGCGCGCAACGCCGTGTCCATCGCGGAAAGTGACGCGTCGTCGGCCGCACGTAGATCGACCGTCAGCGTGACGCGGCCCGGAATCACGTTGCGCGAGTTCGGGTGCACGGCGAGCCAGCCAACGGTGCCGCGCCCATGCGGCGCGTGCTCGAGCGCGATCCGGTTGACGGCGCGGATCAGATCGGCCGCGACGAGCAGCGCGTCGCGGCGCAGCTCCATCGGAGTCGGGCCCGCGTGCGCCTCCATCCCGCGCACCGTCACGTCGTACCAGCGCTGGCCGAGCGCGCCCTGCACGACGCCGATCGGCTTGTCGTCGAGGAGAGTGACCTGCACCTCGCCGTTGGGCG
>CAYPWK010000644.1:0-2713 GCA_964414365.1 uncultured Burkholderia sp. | reverse complement strand
ATCTCCATAATGATGGTGGCGTGCGGCCAGCCCAGCAGTTCGGCCATGATCACGAGTTCGCGATGCGTCAAATGGCCCGGGCGTACCTGTTCGACGATTAACCGGCTCAACAGATCTTCGCGGTGCTCAGCGTCTTTGGCGCGCTCAGTAATGAGCTTGTCGAGATAGGTAAGGATACGGTTCGACGCTTCCTTCGGGATGGCGGGGTCGACATCGAGCAGCACTTTCAGACGGCTCTGCTCCTGAAAGAATCCGTGATCCTCGCTGGGTACGTCCAGCAGTCCCGCGATGACTTCCGACGTCAACGGCAGGAACAGGTCCTCCACCAGATTCGCGGGCGGCCCTTTCGCCAAAAGCTCGTCGAGTAGCCGATTGAAGATTGATTCGATACGCGGGCGCATCGCGCTGACGCGCTTGATCATGAACTCCTTGGTCAGCATGCGCCGAAAACGGCCATGCTCGGGTGGATCCATTCGGATGAAGGCCGGTTCCAAATCGAGCACTGCATTGCGTGCGGGCGATAGGCTCGGGAAACCTGTCACGTGCGGGTCGCCGCTAAAGCGGTTATCGCCCAGCACTGCCCGCACGTCGTCGTAACGCGTGAAGAGCCATGCATCCTTACCGTCCCACATCTGCACCTTGGTGGGGCCGGGTTGCTCCTGAAACTCCCGGTACTCCCGAGGCGGAAGAAACGGACATTGTCGCGGCATCGGAAATGCCGGCTTGCTGAAAGGACACCCAGACATGATTCCTCCGGTCACGTTGATCAGTGAGAACTCTTTCCCGGAGGAAAATCACAGCCCGCCGTTGACATCGAGCGTGGCGCCCGTCACATAGCGCGCGTCGTCGCTGACGAGAAAGCCTACCGCCGACGCGATCTCATCAGGCTCGGCCGCTCGTTGCAGGCCCGAGCTCGCGATCAGCTTGTCGCGCACCGCCTTCGGTACCTTCTCGCCCATTGCCGTATTGATCGTGCCCGGCGATACGGCTGCGACACGGATACCGTGCGGTCCCAACGGCTTCGCGAGGCTCTTCGTGAGGTTGACCACCGCGGCTTTGGAACCGCCGTAGTCGGTCACGCCGCTGCCGAGCGTCGCGACGATCGAGGCAAGATTGACGATGACGCCGCCGCCGCCCGCTTTGATCAGGCGCTTAGCCACTTCCTGGCTCAGAAAAAACGGCGCACGCGTGTTGACGCCATACGTGAAGTCATAGTCGGCAGGCTCGATTTCGAAAAAACTCTTACCGTGCCAGACACCCGCGTTATTCACTAGCACGCGAATCGTGCCGTACTCTGCGTCAATCGCCTCGACGGACGCGGTGATCTGCTCGTAATCGGTCACATCGCACTTGCGATACGCGTAATCGCCCTTGCCCGATTCGGCAATGTCCATACCGACGACGGTATACCCCCGTGCCTTCAGGTCCTTGCAAATCGCTTGCCCGGTCAGCCCGTTTGAACCCGTGACAACCGCCACCTTGCTCGTCATGCGTCACCTCATCTCACGATATAGTTTTGGAACGATCTTCTATCCGCGTGCTTTGCACTTTCGTTCTGCAAAGCCTCAGACTCAAGATTCGACTCAAAGCGCAGTCAGGTCCAATACTGTTTTGCGAGATCGTGAGACCGATTTGTTATCGTTTCGAGTGGCGCACACAATGAGGTGGATCAACGCTTGAGCGCCCGCCCGCACTGCTCGCGATCCCAGCAATCCGCGGTCACGCCCTCGTCGCGAAGCCGGTATTTTTCGACGCGGTCGCTCGGGGTTTTCGGCAACGTCTCGCGCAGGGCGATGTAGCGCGGTACCGCAAAGTAGGCGAGCCGGGTTTCGCACCAGTCGATCAGTTCGGCCTCCGTCACGACATGTCCTGGCTTGAGCACGATCACAGCCTTCACATCGTCTTCGCCCAGCTCCGACGGCACGCCCACCACGCAGGATTCGACAACGGCGGGATGCGCACTGATCACGGCCTCGACCTCGAACGACGAGATGTTCTCGCCGCGTCGTCTGAGCGCCTGCTTCTTGCGATCGACGAAGAAGAAATAGCCTTCCTCATCTTGCGTCGCCAGATCCCCGGTGTGAATCCACAAATTGCGAAACAGCTCGAGCGTCGCGTCCGGATTTTTGTAGTAGCCCGTGGTACCCAGGTACGGGCGCTGCGGGCGCACGACAAGTTCGCCCACTGCTCCTGCAGGCACCGCATTATCGTCATCGTCGACAAGCTGCACGTCGTAGCCGGTAATGGCTTTCCCGCAGGAACCCGGCTTGCGCGCATCGAACGGATTGACCACGCAACTGCTGCATTCGGTCATGCCATACAGTTCCAGCAGCCGCGTATTGAACCGCTTTTCGAATGCATGCCACAGATGCTTCGGCGCAGCCGCACCGACCATCAACCGCAGCGGATTGTCAGCATCTTCGGCGCAAGCCTGCTGCTTCATCAGTATCGACAGCATTCCGCCGATATATTTCGCCGACGTACATTCCCACCGCCGGCAATCTTCCAACATACGGCTCGCGGAAAACCGCTCCACCAGCACGGCCTTCGCCCCGGTCAGAATCGCGGGGCCCGTCGTACCGTGTGCGCTGGTGTGAAAAAACGGCAGACCGGTGTAGAGCACGTCGTCTTCGGTATAACGTGCGTAGCGCACCGCCTCGGACCATATTTCGTACCAGTAGTGATGACTCATCATCACGCCTTTCGATAGGCC
>CAYPWK010000643.1:0-2720 GCA_964414365.1 uncultured Burkholderia sp. | reverse complement strand
CGCGGGCGACGGGGTTGATTGTCACGCTGACACAGGTCGGCTACGGCGCCGGCTTGCTGTTCATCGTCCCGCTGACCGACCTGGTTGAGAATCGCCGCCTCGTGCTCGTCATGCTCGCGGTTTGCGTGCTCGCTTTCCTGGGTGCGGCATTGTCGTCCAGCGCATCGCTCTTCCTTACCGCGGCACTCCTCGTGGGCTTCGCCTCGGTCGTCGTGCAGATGCTAGTTCCCTACGCTGCGCATATGGCATCGGACGCCGAGCGGGGCCGAGTCGTCGGCAACGTCATGAGCGGTACGTTACTCGGCATCATGCTGGCGCGCCCGATCTCGAGTTTCGTCGCTCACATGTACTCGTGGCATGCCGTATTCTTCTTATCCGCCGGTGCGACGACGGTGCTCGCGTTGGTCCTCAGCCGGGCGCTGCCAAAGCGCGCGCCAACCGCGAAGCTCCACTATGGGCGATTGTTGACCTCCATGGTCAGCTTGGTTGCAACGACTCCCGTCCTACAGAGGCGCGCACTCTATCAGGCACTCTTGGGTGGCGCGTTCAGCTTGTTTTGGACCACGACGCCGCTCTTGCTCGCAGGGCCGGCGTTTCATCTGTCGCAAGGCGGGATCGCGCTGTTCGCGCTGGCTGGTGTCGCGGGAGCCATCGCCGCACCGATCGGTGGGCGGGTTGCCGACCGCGGCTGGAGCCGTCCCGCGACCGCTCTCGCCATGCTGACCGTCGCGGGGGCTTTTCTGATGACACAGATCGCCCCGCAAGGATCGATGTTGGCGCTCGCCATACTGGTCGCGGCGGCGACTCTGCTCGATTTCGGCACGACGGCCAACATGACCTTGGGACAGCGCGCGATCCTATCACTCGGGGCCGAGTTACGGGGCCGTCTGAACGGGCTCTATGTAGCGGCCTTCTTCATCGGCTGCGCGGTCGGCTCGGCATTAGGCGGTTGGGCGTACGCGGAGGGAGGGTGGACGCTTGCGGCGTGGGTCGGTCTTGCGTTTCCTGTCGTGGCGCTCGCGTTCTTCATGACGGAGTAGAGTGAGGGTCGTAGAGGCTGCGCCAGGCCGGCGATTGTGGCCCCTCAGAATGAGTGCACCTCGTCGTGAAGGTCGCCGTTCGTACCTCGCTCTCACCCGTTCATCGAGCGGCTCATCGGAACTGTGCGGCGCGAGTATCTCGATCAGGTGTTTTTCTGGAGTGCCCTCGATCTACTGCGCAAACTGGAACGCTTTGCGGTCTACTACAATCAGCGGCGCGTTCACGCTGCTCTCGGCGGTCGAACGCCCTCTGAGCGCGGCGGTGTGAGCGTCCCCCGACGCGCCGATCTGCGTCACTTCGTCTGGCGATCCGACTGCGCCGGCCTGTTTCACACGCCGATCGCCGCCTGATTAGTAATTCGCCAGGGACAAGTTGCGCGTGCCGACGCGCCGCGTCAGCAGGGGAGGGTCAGTCCCGGAATCCTTTCGAGCTTATTCTTGTAAGTTATTGATCCTACAAGTGGGCGGCGGGGCTATAGCAATAATACCCTTTGAATTCAGGCGATTGTGGCGCGCATCGCCACGATGGATTGTGCCATTCAGGTTCGCTAGACATGTGATGCGTGATGCTTTAGCATCTGATGTATGCGAACCACGCTCGATATAGCTGATGACGTGCTGCAGGCCGCCAAGGAGCGGGCGCAGCGGGAAAAGAAAACCATCGGAGAGATGATTTCCGAGTTAGCCCGCCGTGCTCTCACGGCTCCGCACGGAGCACCCTCCGTAAAGGAGCCAAAGGCTATTTACGGTCTTCGTCCGTTCGCCCCGCGCGGTGGGATCGTTACCAACGAATTGATCGATAAGCTCCGCGAGGACGATGCCTATTAAACACCCTGCGCGCGGCGCGCGGTCGATACCGACCGGGCATTTACCGGCCCGTAGACTGTTGGCGGAAATCGGTTAGTGCGCGCGTTGTTAGACGTCAATGTGCTAATTGCGTTGCTTGACTCCGATCACGCTTCGCATGGAGTCGCGATGAGCTGGTTCGCCGGGCACGCGGGGGAGGGTTGGGCTTCCTGTCCTATCACCCAAAACGGATGTGTCCGTATCATGTCTAACGCCAGCTATCCAAACGCTCTGCCCGTTCAAGCCGTGATGAGTCATCTCGCGGACGCTTGCGAGCAAGAAGTCCACGAATTCTGGCCGGACCGAGTAAGCTTATTGGATCCGCAGGTTATTGACCCGACCCGAATCCACGGGCCTCGGCAACTCACCGACATTTATCTGCTTTCCCTGGCCGTCGCCTACGAGGCGAGGTTTGTCACATTTGACGGCAAGATCCCTCTGGCGGCGGTTAGGAAGGCCAAGCCACAAAATCTTCTTGTATTGTAGACCGAGGCGTTCTTGAATTCGAACCGCGATGGGCACCACCTGAGAAGCGCTGAGATGTCCCGCTAACGATGGCCTGATGGCCCTTCGCGGGAGGGACGTCTCGGCTGATCTCAGGCAGTGGCAGCCAGTGATCCAGTGATCTACAACCTGACCATCGGGTCGTTGACGCAACTTGGTGATCACTGGCGTCGAACAACAACTTGGACTGCGGCTTCCATCAATTCTCCAGCCTGTATATCTTTGCCTGGCGAGACGGTTGGTCGTGGTGCGTCCGGAGACGCTGCTGCGCTGGTATCGGCAGGGCTGGAAGCTGCTTTGGCGGCTGAAATCGCGACCGGGTCGCCCGCC
>CAYPWK010000642.1:661-2726 GCA_964414365.1 uncultured Burkholderia sp. | reverse complement strand
TGCTGCTCCAGATACGTCGTCGGGTCCTTGCTCACCCACGGAACTTCGACGCGATCGGATTGCCAATCCTTGTCCGTTCGAATGATCAACGAACGCGCTGCGTGCACGCTCACATCACCGAACACGACACGAAGCTGAGGCAACCGCTCAAAGACGCCGGCAACGATGAAGCTAGTCAATTGCACGATCGACGACATTGGTCGGATGGCGTGGTTCTCGGCATAGAAGCTCGGAAAACCCACCTGCGACGGCGGCGGCTCGACAAGCGTGCAAAAGTCGTCGTGAACGAAGACGACGAGGCCCCGCTCGGCTGCCGCGCGCCAAATCGGAAAAAAGCGCTGTTCGCCGTAAGTCGCCAGAGCGCGAGCCGGCACCACGAGCTGGACGAAGCGATCATCGTCGGCCCAACGATCGATCTCGCGCAACGCCGTGTCCGTATCGTTCAACGCAACGCGGATCGAGCCCAGGAATCGGCCGTCGTTATCGGGGGCGTTCAACCACTTTTCGGCGAGCAGCTTGTTTGCTGCGTGCGCAACGGCGGCGGCCTGTTGCGGGTTCGGCCAGTATCCTCGGGTGGTCGGGCTGAGCACCGCATAGTCGACGCCAGCGCGACGGAGGTGGTCAGCGACTGCTGCCGGGCTCGTCGCCTGCTCGGCCGACACCGACAATTGATCGAACGGTGCTCGGTATTTCTCGCCAAAAAGTGGCGGCAGCTTGAGCAAATTCCATGGCGAGCCGATCGCTCGGTTGAACTCGCCGTCGTCCAGCACAGGGTGGATAGCGCAATCGATAATCATCGCGCATCTCCGGCCGCCAGGTCGAAACGATCCACCGGACGCGTCTTGGGCAGGTTATAGATCAGTCGCGCGTTCTCGGACATGATTCGCTTCTTCACCTCGCCGTCCAGCGAGCGCGGCAGCGCTTTGCTCGGCGGGTCATAGTCGTAGTGAGGGTAATCGCTCGAAAACATCACGAGCTCCGCAGCATTCGCTTCCTCATAAAGAGCGGCGATCTTCTGCGGGTCCGTGTTCTCTTCGATCGGTTGCGTCGCAAACCGGCAGTGATCGAGGACATATTGATGCGGAGTCTTCTTTAGCCCGAGCTCTTTCGTCGTCGTTGCCCAGTGACGCTCCATACGATCCACGAACGGCTGACACCACAGGAAGCCGCCTTCAACGAAAAGCACCTTCATGTCAGGGTGACGGTCAAAGACGCCGTTGCAGATCCAGCTGGCCAAGTGCGTCGCGTATGCCATCGGCGCAATCAGTGAGTGGTATTCGACAAAATATTGCAGCGGGCCTGTCGAGGTCCAGCCAAGCGGCTGCGTGGCGCCCCCGCGGAAGTGCATGGAAATCGGAAGCTTATGTCGCGCAGCCGCTTCCCAGATCGGGTCGTACATGGGGTGGCCGAAGGGGCGCGGCCCATAGTGCCCGATCATCACCTGGCGGAAACCGGGGTGTCCGCCCCACCTGTCGATTTCTTTCGCGGCTCCCATTGGGTCATCGACGGAAATGGAAATGGAGCCAACATACCGATTCTCGGCGTTGTACTTGGTCAGCCAGGTATCGGCTAGCCAACTATTCACAGCCCCGGCCAACGCCGTGTCCAGTTTCGGATCCGTGGTGAAGCCACGAAAGCTCCACGGCAGCAGGATGGCGTAATCGGTCGGGTCGTCCACGAACATCTGCTGCCCGACCATTTCAGGATCAGAACCGATGTCGCCGACTTTCGGATATGCATCCTTTCGGCCGCCGCCTTCGAGCGTCTTATACGTCGAGCGGCTAAATGGCACGCTGTCGATAAGGTTGGGCATGTCCCGCCAAGGAGCATCCAGATAAGGAATAAGTTCTTCGAACGAGCGAGGTTCGACATGGACGTCCGTATCGATCACTTTGATTTCAACGTGATCGAGTTGACTGTCCCGCATTTCCGGCCGCTCAAGTGTTGCCGTCGTCATGATCTTTCCTCCCGACAAGGTGATGTCGCCGCCATCGTCTTCCTCTCTGACGAGATGTGTCGGCGCCGTAATGATCAGTCTGCCTGTATATTTTCTCGATGTCAATTG
>CAYPWK010000642.1:0-651 GCA_964414365.1 uncultured Burkholderia sp. | reverse complement strand
AGAGAGGCGAGAAAGTCCGCGCGGGCAGGGAATCGGAGTTGAGGCGAATGTAATCAGGTAGCCTGCCGATGCTGACAGACGCCCGGTGGTGAGGCACAACAGTACGCGGACGACGAAACTCGGCGACAAAAAGAAGCCTTGACCTGGAATGGGCCAAGGCGAGGTTCTCGCTCATACCAGCGAGATAGAACTAAAAGAGAGAACGGTTGAGCAGTCGTATTGACGTCCGGAGCGATCAAACGCCACCGATGCACAGGTACTTCGTCTCTAAATATTCGTCGAGGCCGTAGTACGACCCCTCTCTACCGACTCCTGACTGCTTAATCCCGCCGAAGGGTGCGACCTCGTTGGAGATCAGGCCGGTATTGATCCCTACCATGCCATACTCGAGCGCCTCCGCAACTCTCCAGATGCGACCGATGTCGACAACAGCGCCTGTTGCGGGATTCACTACCGGAAACGTTTCATCGCTGTCAGCGCTGCACCATTCCCCGTTCAGATAGCACTGTTCTCGGAGCAACGATGGCTCCCGAAGAGATAGTTTAGACATCTGATGATCCTTGAAATCGATAAACCAGCTAAGGCTGCTATCGCAACCCACGCGGTGGTCATAGTTGGCCGAGGGAGAATCGATGATG
This sequence comes from uncultured Burkholderia sp., assembly GCA_964414365.1. GTDB lineage: Bacteria > Pseudomonadota > Gammaproteobacteria > Burkholderiales > Burkholderiaceae > Trinickia. The sequence goes on along the minus strand of CAYPWK010000642.1, from coordinate 13 downwards.
TCGAGCCGGGTCT
>CAYPWK010000641.1:0-2729 GCA_964414365.1 uncultured Burkholderia sp. | reverse complement strand
TGACGCGCGATCGATCCGTGGCCGAGGACATTGTGCAGGAGGCGATGCTGCGCGCATGGCGATTCCGCAAGGACTTGAGGGAGCCGGCCGCCGTGCGTTGCTGGCTACTGAAGATCGTGAGACGCGAACACGCGCGACTCTACGAGCGCAGACGTCTCGAGCTGGTCTGTCTGGACGATGGAATCGAACACGAGTTGCTGTCCGGTCCGCACGGACCGGACAGCGAGCTGCAGACGCTGCGCAGTGCGATCCTGAGACTTCCGATCGAATATCGTGAGCCGCTGATCATGCAGGTCGTTGCGGGATCTTCCACGGCGGAGATCGCGCGGGAGCTCAGTCTCTCATCGACTGCGGTGCTGACGCGGCTATTCCGCGCCCGCAACAAACTTCGGGCGATGTTCAGCCCCCCGTTCCCGCAACGAGAACCCGAACCGCTTGATCCCACCATCGCTCGAGCGTCAACCTGATGCCGACTTCGCAGGACCACGCGGACAAACGACTGAGGGGCTTCCGTCGCGTCTTCTTCAGCTTTGAGAAGCTCGATGTGCTCTTCCTCGCATTCCTGTACTTCGCCCTGATTGTCGAAGCACTCCGCCTAGTGTGAACAGCCCTAGTTCCATGCTGGCAATTCCGATCGGAACAGTGATGTCTCGACTCAGCCGCTGCCGAAGCGAATTGCGCAAGGCGCTCAGCACGCTAGCGCCGAAATGATACGGTCCACCGAAGCTCCCCACAGGCGTGCCTTCGCAGCTGCTGCAACGCCGACCTGACATCGCCCGCGATTCCTCATTCCGAAGTGGCCGAGCGGTATGATGACGAAGACGTCCAGCGACAGCAGGACGAGTAACGCGGTCAGGATCGGATCGCGCCATCGTTCCTGCCATCGCTGGTTATCCCTGACAATATCCCGCCAGCCCATGCTTTCGCCGGCGCAGTCTCAAGCCTTCGGGAAAGTCGCATCGATGGTCTTGCCGTCAGGCAGCTGACACTGCCCGCTGCCACCACCGGACATGCCGCCCACGGGATCTGCAAGTTGAAAGTTGCAGCGCATGTGCGAACCGTTCGGTGCCGCCAGATTCGCGACGACGCGTCCCGTGTACTTTGTGATGAAGCTATCGTCGTCACCCCAGTCGTCAAAGCCGAAGACACCGAAGCCACCGAAGCGGCCGCCCCAGCCTACCCACAGAGGCCCGAGGCTATCGACTGTCGTGTCGCGGGTGATCTGAAAGTACTGTCCGGTGAAGGTCGTGCCATCGGACGACATCGCTGTCATAGTTCCGGAGTTGGAAGCTGTGTTGCCTTTCCAGTTGAAGCTGACAGCGTCGGCGCCAGAAAGCGTAGCGCCCGTTCCTGATCCCATTGTCGCGCAGCCTGCTGCGCCGATCGCCACCACCACCAGCGGCAAAGCCGCTTTCGCCATGAAATGTTTCATATCGAATCTCGTGTTGCATCCGGCGAGCAGAATTGCTGCCAATGTCAGGGGTAGCTTGATGGGTGAAGATTTCGTGTCAACTGCGCGAACGCCGGCCCGTTGTTTCACGTGTAACGCGTTGCGCAACGGTACAGGCAGGGGATCGCTTTCATTTGAAACTTCGGGCGGATTCTCCGAAATCGGCACGCAAGCTGCTTGCCGCACCGTCCCACGGTCACTGCCCGTTTACACGCGCGATCAACCACGGTTGCGCGTCTGCGTTTGAGGGCGAACCCGGCGGGGCGGCGTCAGGAAACTTCAGGCATGCCAAATTCCCTTGCGGCACGCCTGGGTTTCACGAGGGTCAGAGGCTCGCGAGAATCAGCGCGGAAGTGTCTACGCTCTTAACGTCCTTGACCTTCCCGGCGATATCCTTGACGTGGTCGATGGCGTTTTGGCTGGCCAGGCGGCCGGTCAGCACGACGACGCCGTGAGTCGTGGTCACTCCGATGTTGACGTCCTTGCTGAGGTTGTCGCCAGCGATCTCGGATTTCACGTCGGCGGTGATTTGGCTGTCTGAAGCGGCGAACTCCGTGCTCGTTCCCACTTTCTGGTCATCGGCGGGCGAGCTGCTGGTGGCCGGCGGCGTCGTCAACCCATCGGCGCTCTTCACCCGGTCAACGCTGTTGGCGACAGCCTTGGCTGCGGGTTCCTCGCTTGTGTCGGACCCAGACCCAGTGCGCGTGACGGTGCCGTTGTTGGCATCAGCGCTGGTGCCCGCCTTGGTCGGATGCCGGTTACGGAGCTTGGGCTCGACGGCAGGCGGGGTAGCGGTGTCGGCGCTTTTGGTGCCGACGCTATCATTGCGGGCGACCGCGGCAGGGACGTCCGGGATCCGAGCGACTGTGGTGGGGGCGTCAGGAAGCTGAGCGACTGCGGGTAGGGCGGCGGCGGGAATCTGAGCAACCGGGGTCGGTGGGTGGGGGGTCTGAGCGACCTCGGCTTCATGGAGCGCCCTCTTCGATGTCGGCGAATATTGGGACTGCAGCGTGCAAATCGACGTGGTCGGCTTACGCGACGATGGGGGGCGATCTCGGCGAATGTCGATGGATTGGGCGCGCCGCACTGTCCTCCGTCGCGCGCGAGCTTGCGGGGAGGGCGGGGCACTTTCCGGGTGATAATCGCACCGTGCGGCAACTGTTGTTTGTTCGCAAGAAGCCCGCGTCACTACCGGCTGGAGTGCTCGTTCACGATTTGCAGTCTCTTTATCTGTAGGCTGATGCGACGAACGCGACCGTTTGGGACGTAGATGTCGCAG
>CAYPWK010000640.1:0-2737 GCA_964414365.1 uncultured Burkholderia sp. | reverse complement strand
CCCATCCCTGGCGCCAGCGCGGCGACGCCGGCGGAGAGCGCCGCGCCGGCGACAAATGCCAGCACGGTGAAGCGATTCGGGAGTAGACGGCGGAATGGAGTGCTCATTTCGATCCTCATGAGTAGGGTGACCGATACGCACTCTGCGCGGCAACTGTAAGCCGCTTATGTGCCGCGAGTAAAGTTTCTTTAACGGGTCGTCGAAAAACCCGCTGAGCGACAATCCCTACTACCCGTGAAAGCTCCCACAACATGTGACCGCACGGTGGTCATTCGTTGCTAGCTCGGCATCCAAACATATGTTGGCGGTCCCGTTTACCTTCTCCCCATCCCAGATATCCTGGGGGCCGGCCCGACCTGCATGCCAGGGAGGGCAAGATCGATGCGCGCGATGCCTACATCATCGTCGAGGCCGCCCGCACGACGCCGCATGCTGCGCGTCAATCAGGATGAGAACCGCGCGACAAACAGGATGAGAAATCTGTCCCCGGCAGGGGCTTCGAGGGCGTAGCCCGAGCAGCTTCTGCCGGGGGCGGCGGCCCGCCCCGGGTGGGGTGCAGCTGCCGGTGATCGTGGCCGATCGGGTATGAGTGTAGACGACGGGGCGATATTCCCCTGAAGTGGCAAAGTAATTCCCCACCCATTGAGGTTCGGCACGATGCTTCCGGCGTCCGCGGTCAGGGCGCGACGGGAGGCGACGTGCTCACAGCTGGGGAGTTGTTCATGATTCTGGACTTGCATCGGTCGGGCTTGTCGGCGATCGCGCGGCGCCTGGACCTGGATCGTAAGACGGTCCGCAAGTACCGTGATTAGGTGCGCCGACTTGCCCGTCATGTTGAGAACGCGCCGCCATCCGTCAAAGACATTCTCGATGAGAAACACTGCATTAAACGATCGTGGATTGCTCCACACCGATTCGATGACTAACCTATTACGATGAAAGCCAAGTTCCATCGCGCGCTGTTTCGAGTCATCTGGTTTGTCGTAGTTTTTACACTGTCATCGCCACGCTTACGATTGAAGGTGCACGAGAGCAAAAACACCCATAGGTGCGGAACGCTTACATCCGCTGCAGCGAGATGTGCGATCAATCCGCGCTCAACTCTTGACGGATGCGTTCGATTTTTTCCGGTCCGTCGTCGGCAAATGGAAAGCGTGCAAAGAACGGATGCTCGATCAATTCGGCAGCCTCGTAACCGCAATCACAGGCCAGCGCGACGTTGACAAATACGATGGGAGCACCTTCAGCGCTCACGTCGAAAAATCGCGAAGTGACCAGGCGGGGATCCACACAAAAACCTTCCCAGTCAATCCGGTTGCCAGACAATTACGCGCAGCACTTTAGTTATTCGTCCCGGCCGGAACAATCCCGGTTGTCTAGATGATACGCTTCACGGCAGTTAATGGCGTCGCGCATCTCGGACAAGGTTTCTCTCGGGTAAACGTCGCATCAACAAAGCTGGGATTGCTCGTTACACCCGGTGCGCATAGGCTTCAGGCTTCATCGAGGATCACCCAGCTAGCGCCTTCTCTCTCCGGTCTGCAAGCGCGACGTTGCGAGGCAGACGTAATGCCCCGCGATCTCCCAGGGAGTCTCGAGGCGATCGAGAAGGGTAGTTGCAAGAGCAGCACCCTTGAATCCCGACGGCATCAGATGCCGAGCGCACCTGGTCGGTTCGACTCTGAGCGGAAAGAGTGAAGCGTTGGAGTAGAGATACTATGCCTGCCATGGACACTATGCTCAGCATGAAAGTCTTTCGACAGGTCGTAGAGTCAGGGTCTTTTGCGGCGGCTGCCGAGCGGTTGAGTCTATCCACGGCGATGGCCAGCAAGCACCTCATGCATCTCGAGAAGCATCTGGGAAGCCGCCTGGTCAATCGCAACAGCCTCAGCCTGAGTCTTACCGAACCCGGCAAGTGTTACTTCGAGCGCTGCAAGGTCATTCTTGAAGAAATCGAAGAGGCGGAACTGGCCGTCGGGTCTGTGGGCGGCGCGCCCCGCGGGGTGCTGCGAGTGACCGCCCCCTCCTGGACCGAGACTCGGCCGCTGATGGATATGGTCGCAACCTATCGACAGCGCTACCCGGACGTTGTGGTGGACATTTCGTTCGAGGACCGACTCGTGGACCTCGTTGCAGAAGGCTACGATCTGGCAATACGCGCCACGGCAGACCCACGTTCGGCCGGACTGGTCGCTCGTCCGCTACGACCGATGCCGTTCGTCATCGCGGCCTCCAAGGAATATTTGCGGCGTTGCGGAGTTCCGCGGTCTCCTGAGGAGCTTGCTCAACACGACTGCATCATGGTCGGCAATGCGCAGTCCTGGCACCTTACAGGCCCGAATAGCAACATCGCCGTCCCCGCGCGGGTAGTACTTCGGTTCGGAACAATGACAATCGCGGCCGCGCACGCCGTTTGCACGGGCATCGGCCTCGCCGCGCTTCCGCACATCATTCTCGAAGACCCGATGTTCAACGACGTGCTGCGTCCCGTCCTCGTGAGGTATCCGCTCAGGCAACCCCATCTGTACGCCATCTGCGTCAGTCGTCAGCCGTTGCCGCTCAAAATACGCACCTTCATTGATCACGTAGTGGAGCACACCCAGATTCCACACCCGTGGAACGATCTCGCCGGCGACGAACCGGAACGCTCAATCCAGGGAGCGCCGGTTGTGACTCTCTTTCCCACGTAGGTCACGTATCACTCACTTCCCCCACGTACTTCAGGTGCGAGGTGCGG
>CAYPWK010000639.1:0-2742 GCA_964414365.1 uncultured Burkholderia sp. | reverse complement strand
ACGATCGCGCCCGAGGACCCTGAGCGTTACGAGCACGGCACCGAGGGCCCCGACGATATGCCGGCTCATCTGCGTACAGCGCTGACGCAGGTTCAATTGTCGGTACCGATCGAGCACGGCCGCCTGGTACTCGGCACGTGGCAGGGCATCTATTTATTCGAACATCGACGGCGCGGGCATTCGCGCGAAGTCGTGGCCCATATCATCGGAGCTTGATGCTTCTAACGGGCCTGCGCAATATCGGTCGGCGCCAAGGATCCGATATCGCGCGTGCCATTCCGCCGGCGGCACGCGGCGAGGCACATCGTTGTGCCCCGCCTCATCGCTTACACGAGCGCTGCCTCGCATTCCTCGTCTGCTACGGCCGTTTCTTGAGGCGTGCTACGGATCAGATAATCGAAGGCGCCGAGCGCGGCTTTTGCGCCTTCACCCACGGCAATGACGATCTGCTTGAAAGGAACGGTCGTCACATCGCCCGCTGCGAAGATGCCCGGTACTGAGGTCGCTCCTTTTGCATCGACGACGATCTCGCCGCGCTCGGACAGCTCAATCGTCCCCTTCAGCCACTCCGTATTCGGCACGAGGCCGATCTGAACGAAGACGCCTTCGAGCGCCACGCGCTTCGTCTCGCCGCTGCGCAAATCCTTATAGACGAGGCCAGTCACCTTCGCTCCGTCGCCCTCGACTTCCGTGGTCTGCGCACGCGTGACAACCGTCACGTTGGCGAGGCTGCGCAGCTTGCGCTGCAGCACTTCATCGGCCCTCAAGCTCTCGCCGAATTCGACCAAGGTCACTTCACGGACAATACCCGCAAGGTCGATCGCCGCTTCGACGCCCGAATTGCCGCCGCCTATGACCGCAACGCGCTTGCCCTTGAAAAGGGGACCGTCGCAGTGCGGGCAATAGGCGACACCGCGATTGCGGTACTCGCGCTCGCCGGGCACGCCGATCTCGCGCCACCGCGCACCGGTCGCCACAACGATCGTCTTCGCCTTCAACACCGCGCCGTTCGCGAGCCGCACTTCGTTCACCGCGCCCGGGATCAACGCTTCGGCTCTTTGCGCATCGATGATGTCGACTTCATAGTGCTTCACGTGCTGCTCGAGCGCGGCGGCGAACTTGGGCCCTTCCGTCTCCTGCACCGACACGAAGTTCTCGATCGCAAGCGTATCGAGCACCTGCCCGCCAAATCGCTCGGCAACGACGCCAGTCGCGATGCCCTTACGGGCCGCGTAGATCGCGGCCGCCGCGCCAGCGGGCCCGCCGCCGACGATCAGCATGTCGAACACAGGCTTGCTCTCGAGCGCTTTCGCGGCTTTCGCTCCGGCGTTCGTATCGAGCTTCGCGAGAATCTCTTTCACCCCGCTGCGGCCCTGTCCGAACACTTCGCCGTTCAGAAACATCGTCGGCACGGCCATGACCTGACGCGCTTCCACTTCGTGTTGGAACAACGCGCCGTCGATGGCGACATGACGGATGCGCGGATTGATCAGCGCCATGACGTTCAGCGCCTGCACGACCTCGGGGCAATTCTGGCAACTCAACGAAAAGTAAGTTTCGAATTCGTAATCGCCATCAAGCTCGCGGATTTGTTCGATCACAGCATCGTCGAGCTTGACGGGATGCCCGCCCACTTGCAGTAGCGCGAGCACGAGCGATGTGAATTCATGTCCCATCGGAATGCCGGCGAAGCGGATGCCTGCCGCCTTGCCCGGCTCGCCGATCGAGAACGACGGCTTGCGCGCATCGTCGCCGCGCCGTTCGACAACGGTGATGCGCTCGGACAATGCCGCGATATCGTCGAGCAGCGCGACGAGCTCTTGCGATTTCGCGGTGTCGTCGACGGATGCGACGATCTCGATCGGCCGCGTGACTCTTTCGAGGTATGTTTTCAGTTGCGTCTTGAGATTGGCGTCGAGCATGGCTTATCCGATTGTGCTTTTGGAGGGGCGAGTAAGCGCCGCGGGGCCATCTGCGATGGCGCCGCAGGCGCAGCCTTGTCGGCCGCGAGCGTGCCTTTGCCGCCTGTGAGGACTGAGGCGATAAAACGCCCCGTCCAGACGGACCGCCGCAGCGGCCCGGAGTCAGCGCGAGCTGGCGCGCGAACTCCGGCGGGTTGCGTTAGATCTTGCCGACGAGATCGAGCGAAGGCTTCAGCGTCTCCGCACCCGGCGTCCACTTGGCGGGGCAGACTTCGCCCGGATGCGCGGCGACGTACTGCGCGGCCTGCACCTTGCGCAGCAGCTCGCCTGCATCGCGGCCGATGCCGTTGTCGTGGATTTCGCAAAGCTTGATCTGGCCTTCGGGATTGATCACGAACGTGCCGCGCAATGCGAGGCCCTCTTCCTCGATCATGACGTCGAAGTTGCGCGTAATCGCACCGGTCGGGTCGCCGATCATCGGGTATTTGATCTTGCCGATCGCGTCCGACGTGTCATGCCACGCCTTATGCGTGAAGTGCGTGTCGGTCGACACGCTGTAGATCTCGACGCCAAGCTTTTGGAATTCCGCGTAGCGGTCCGCAAGGTCGGCAAGCTCGGTCGGGCAGACGAACGTGAAATCGGCCGGATAGAAGACGACGACCGACCACTTGCCCTTCAGCGTCTCGTCGGTGACGGTTACGAAATCGCCGTTGTGGAACGCGGTGGCCTTGAACGGTTTGACTTGGCTGTTGATGATCGACATTTCGCTTGGATCCTCTTGGGTGGGTGAAAGTGTTGCCATTTTGGATGTAGGCTATCG
>CAYPWK010000638.1:0-2747 GCA_964414365.1 uncultured Burkholderia sp. | reverse complement strand
CGCAGGCTCCGCGATCACCTACGCGCGCCGCTACGGCCTGCAATCGCTCTGCGGGGTTTGCCCGGAGGATGACGACGGCAATGCGGCCTCGCGCCCCAATGGCAACGCGAACGCGCAGACCTTCACACCGGCACGGCAGAACGGCAACGGCGCCGAGCAGCCGCCGACCGGCAGCAACACGGGCGAGAAGATCACTGAGAAGGTTCGCGGGGACTTCATGGCCCTGTACGGCAAGATGCCGCCAGCCGAGTTCGAGGGCATCGTAAAAGAGGTGCAAGCGCACCACAAGCACGACCCGACCGGCGAAGTTGCCGACCTTCACGAAGGCGACGAAGCGCGGGACGCATACAAGTTCTTGTTGCGCAAATCTCGGGAGTTGGAGAATGTCCAGCGTGTCTGAGGAAATCGGCGCGCTCGCGCAGCGTGCGGATGCCGTGATCGGCAACCTCGCGCGCAAAGTCGCGTTCACGCTCGAGCCCGATATGTCGTATCAAAAGGGCGGCGAGCGTGAGTTCCCCTCGTGGGTTCCAGGCGAGGCGCTTCCGTGCGAGATCGCGGACATGGTGCTGCAGTTGACGACCGCCAAGCGGGGCGCCGCACATGCCACAAGCGACCTGCGCGACCTCTTCACGGACGAAGAACGCGAACTGGCCGCCGCGCTGCGCTGGCTCCCGCTCGCCTCTCAGGAAGTGCCTTTCTAGATGCACGACCACACCATCACGGACTTGATTGCCGTGCTCGTCGTCGTCATCGTGCTCGCGGCGCTCAACATCGTCGCCTGTATCGGTGATGACCACGACGAGCAAGCTTTAGACGACGACCCGCTCGCCGAACCGCCACGGAGGACGCTATGAACAACTGGGATCATTTCTGGCCGGGACTCTTTACTGGAGTCGGCCTCTGCGCGCTGGCCGGCGCTGCGTTGTGGGCCTACGCCTTCACGGGCGACAACACGGGCAGCGAAGTGAGCCCGGAAGTTCGAGCAGAGATGGCCGAGATGCAGGCGCAATATGGAAAATATGCGCGATGAGTAGTTCCGCAAAAGGGACAAGAAGAGAATACGACGTGATCGACTCGTTCGTCGAGCACGGCTTCTGGTGGGTCAAGGCTAATCGGTCCGGTCAGGCGATCGCAGAAGAACGCAAAGACTTCCGTATTCCGTGCGATGCGTTAGTGTGGCACCCGAACCACGGCGGCTATCAGATTGAAGTCGGCGGAAGCGGCAAGCGCCTGCGCGTCGAGTTCGAGGAATTGCGTGCGCGGCTGCTCGTCGGCTTTCGTCCGCTAGTTGTGACGTTCGCGAAGCGCGGAAAGAGTAAAGCTGTGACGCGCATGTACTACACGTCGCCATCGGATCGTTTCGAATCTATCGACGAGTTACTGAACGAGCGTGCAGCATGAGCGCACATTCGATGGTTCCACCGTTCTGTGACCTTAAGTACGGCTCGGTCTGTTCGGGCATCGAAGCTGCGACCGTCGCATGGCATCCGCTCGGGTGGGAGCCAGCATTTTTTAGTGAGATTGAGGCGTTCCCGCGCGCGGTCTTGCAGCACCACTACCCAGACGTACCGCTTCACGGAGACTTCACGACGATTGAGCAAGGACAATACGCAGCTATCGATCTTCTCGTCGGCGGAACACCCTGCCAAGACTTCTCTGTCGCCGGCCTCCGAGCGGGGCTGGATGGCGATCGTGGCAACCTCAGTCTCGAGTTTCTTCGCCTTGCTGACCGCTTGCGGCCCCGCTGGATGGTTTGGGAGAACGTCCCCGGAGTCTTTAGTGCGAACAAAGGACGGGCATTTGGTGCCATCGTCGGGGCGTTGGCAGAACTCGGGTATGGGTTCGCCTGGCGAGTCTTGGACGCTCAGTTCTTCGGAGTTCCCCAACGACGCCGACGTGTGTTCATTGTCGGATGTCTTGGAAACGCAAACGCCGCCGCGGCGGTACTTTTTGAGCGCGCAAGCATGTCGGGGCATCCTGCGCCGAGCCGCAAAGCGCGGCAAGACATTGCCGGCACCCTTGAGGCGGGCTTTGGAAGCCGTGGGCATGACGAGCAAGGAACCTACATCGCCGACTTAAAGCAAGTGACAAGCAAGACGAATCGCAGCGTCCCGCAGCCGATCGCGCCGACCTTGCACCATAGCGGCGGCGACTTCATCGCTTTCTCGAATACCGCCGGCGCGACGAACCTGTCGATGGACGAATATACTGCTCCACCGATAACGCTGCGCCACGGTGACCCCGGCATGATCGCGTATCAGTGTCACGGTGGAACGGTGGGGCCAATGGGAACGCTTCGCGCCGGCAATGGTAGCATGACAGGCGGCGTCCCGTTCTTGGCAATGAGCGGGGTCCGACGTCTAACTCCTCGAGAATGTGAGCGCCTACAGGCGTTCCCCGATGACTATACGCTGGTGCCGTATCGCGGTAAGCCCGCGTCTGATGGTCCGCGCTATCGAGCTCTCGGCAATTCGTTCAATGTGAATGTGGTGCGCTGGATTGGTCAACGCATCGCGATCGTCAATCAGATTCTAGCGACGGAGATAGCAGCGTGAGCGATACCAACATCACACAATCGGCGAAAGGTGATGAACTGCGCGTCGCTGTTTAAGAGTTGCGCGACTACGCCAAATCTTTCTACCACATAGATTGCGGAAAAGACGGCACCAAGAAATTCCCTGATGCCGAATGCGGACGCTGCACGCTTACCAAAATGGCTAGGAGAATTGGGAAGGCAATAAAATGAG
>CAYPWK010000637.1:0-2752 GCA_964414365.1 uncultured Burkholderia sp. | reverse complement strand
GACGAGGCGCATGTCTCCTACTCGATGCGTAGGACCTTACCCCATGCCGGTCCTGTGAAATCATTCGCACAATATCAACTTAAGGCGAGAGAGCCGGAGCATCACCGTGAAGGAGTCAGCGCGTTTCTCTGGACGTCGTTTCCTTTTATCTCATCGCCATGTAGCGCAACGGCACAATCGCGAAATTGAGCCGTGGCTACAATTGCCCGATCGAGCGGGACTCAGCGCGCGGGACGGTCATGAAAACGGCAAGTGTCGGCACTTGGGTTTCATCGCCTGCTCTCCTTTCGCCTTGGAAGCCCTTGCGGCCACCCCGTGTCCCGCCGGACCCCTTGCGCCTGTAGACGGGCCATGCGCACCCGCTCCCAGCTCAGTGCGCGATTTCGGGTTTGGGATGCCCCGCGCACGAACAGCATAAGGCACGTGATGACTGCGGCCCAGATAGCGCCCATGAACATCCAATTCTCCGTTTTGCCGAATTTTCGATCACGCCAAGAGTAGGCTACGGCCTATCGAGGCTGCGGTCCCGACCTCAGGCGCGGAATGCGGGCGTGGCGCTCGGCGGACATACGCTTTTGCTTTCATCGGGCTAGCGGAGAAGAGATGAAGAAGGATGTACGAATCTGGTCGAGGATCGCTCTGAAAACGGTCCGCTGTTCGAAAGTGGGAGTGGCCGTGTCTGCTGCGTTCCTGATAACGGCGTGCGCACGGCCCACACCGCGCGCATTGACCGCTTCCGCGCAAACATCCGAAGTCGTCGCCACCGGTGCAAACACCGTCTTCCATGGGCAGCCACTGGATTCGTCGAAAGCTCTTACGGAGTCGGAAAACAACTCAGCGCGCGCGAACAATCGAATCCGGTTCAACGCTGCGCCGATGGGGTGGAGCAGTTGGAATCGATATGGAGGAGAAGTCAACCAGAACCTCGTCAAGGCAATCGCCGATGCCATGTCCACCAACGGCATGAAAGAAGCCGGCTACGAGTACGTGAACATCGACGACGGCTGGATGAAAGGACGCGACGCCCAGGGCAACATTCAAGTCGATCCTCGAAAATTTCCTGACGGAATAAGGGCCCTCGCAGACTATGTTCACGCGAAGGGCCTGAAACTTGGAATCTACCTGTCCAACTACACGGTCACGTGCATCGGACGTGGCGGCGGTGGAATGGACTTTGTGGGCAGTTTGGGACATGAGGCGCTGGACGTACGGACGGTTACCTCGTGGGGTGTCGACCTGATCAAATACGATGACTGCGATGGCACTGCCGGCAGCTTCAATGCGGTGCGAATGGCTCTGGACTCGCTCGCGCAAGATTCCGGCCGGACGGTGTACCTCGATACCGCGTACGTCACCCGGATCGACCAATTCATCCATACGCCCGACAGTTGGACCGCAATGGACATCAGCGACTCCGCACGCATCGCTTCTGATGTGCGGGCGTACTGGGACAGCATCAGGCATAACATCGACGTCGCCAGAGTTCTGGCTCCGGCGTATGTCCAGCCCGGTTTCGTCATCGATATGGATTCCCTCGAAATCGGCAACGGCTCGCTTACGCTCCCCGAGGCACAAACCCATATGTCCGTCTGGGCCATGATGTCCGCGCCGCTGATCGCCGGAAACGACCTGACGCTCGACAATGGTGTTCTCGGGTTGCTGACCAATCCAGAAGTGATTGCAATCGATCAGGATCCTTTACATTTCGGCGCATCCGAGCTCGCATTGAATCCTGGTAGGCAGCCCGACACGCACGTATTGGCGAAACCGCTGAGCCGATCGGGCGCGCGTGCGGTTGCGCTTCTGAACGAGGGCGATACGAAAGCAAGAGTCAAGGTGAGCTTCGCCGATCTGGGCCTCGCGCAAGCGCCGGCGTCGGTCAGGGATGTCTGGGCGCACAAAGACCTTGGTGTATTTTCTTCGTTCTATGAGGCAACGATTGCCCCGCACGGAACGAGTCTGCTTGAAATCCAGGGGAAAGAACCGGCACTATCCGGGTTGGTGCGGCTGGGCGATCTTCACTGGGCGTATGCGGCGTTCAACCGGATCGACACGTCACCGTATGCGTCCAATATCGCGATCAACGCTGCGCCACAGCGATCTCGCGCGACAGTCAACTCCCCGCCAGTTTCGGTGAATGCGGTTATCGCCGACGATCTTCTCGCACTCCCCGTATCGCATCCAATGAGGATAGCGGGCACTACCTATTCGGAAGGCTTCGGCATTCTTGGTGCACCCGCACAGATTGCTTACCGCCTCGACGGACAATGCTCGACGTTCACCGCCAAAATCGGCGTCGATGACAGCGGCGCCGTACCTGGGGCGGTGAGTTTTCAGGTGTGGGGGGATGGCAGAATGCTTTTCGATAGTGGCATCTTGCAAAAAGGCTCGTACGCCCAAGATATCTCGGTCGACGTGAGCAACGTCGCAATGCTGCGCCTGATCGTCATTGGCCACACGGGTGGACAGATCCAGAACCAGACCGGTCGCTCAGGAGGCCAAAGCGCGTTTGACACGGCCGACTGGGCATTACCCCGGCTTCAGTGCCGGTGACGTCGGCCGGTGCGCCTGGAAGAGCCTGGCTGTCAACGCCCAAAGCACGGCGCGCGGGGGCTGCGACCGCCCGCGACGTACCGACCTGAAAGCCTCGGCACAGATCGTGCCGAAATGCTGAAACGCTAAACGACGGGAACGACCGAGCGCATGCGCTTATTGCAGGCCGAAGTCGACGCGCGTGGTGGGCCCGTTGTCT
>CAYPWK010000636.1:0-2754 GCA_964414365.1 uncultured Burkholderia sp. | reverse complement strand
AGATTTGGTCCTTATAGTGGCCGATGCAAGGATTGCTCCAGCTGACGCTAATCGTCGTTGGCGACAGTTGCTCCACGATGGAGATATGCAAGAGCCACCGGTCGTTTTCCATAGTTGGACGCCCATCAGCAAAACCTAGTCAGCGAATCCGGGGATGCAGTGGCGTCGAATAGTGCGTCTCAAAAACTTCGCAACCCTGCTCCTCCGGTACGTGTGCGTCTACCTTCGGCGACGTCGAACAACTATCGGCAACCAGTCAGACTGCGTCGGCAAGGGCCGAGCGGGAGTTCTCCCCCGGGCAGTTACGAACGTGCAACGATTCTGTGTGATCGATGGCACAAGTTAAAGAACCAAGACTTTCCACTTTTGTGTGTACTAAGCCATGAATGCAGACCTACAAATTCAGATCGATCGGACAGCGAAGCTGCCCCTCGCCGAGCAGATCCGAATTAGCATTAGCAGGGCCATTGAATCGGGATTGCTTTCGCCTGGCACGCGACTTCCATCGTGGCAAGACCTGGCCGCGCAACTCGGTGTGGCACGCGGTACCGTCCAATCCGCGTATGAGCGGCTATCCGACGCGCAGATGATCGAAACATTCGGAGCACGGGGTACACGCGTTGCACCGCGGCCCGACGTTTTCTCGAACCGACCGAAAGTGCCGGAGGTCGGCGCGTTCATGAGGGCTTATGATGAGATGAACGCGGGGCCGGCGATCTTTCAGCTAGGCATTCCAGCGTTTGAAGGCCTACCCGAAAAGCTTTTTTCTCGTTCTCGCTCCTCGAATCTGCTAAAAGCCGGTTCCTTGTCGTCGCTGCTCTATCCGGATCCCCGCGGCGAGCTCGCGTTGCGAACCGAGATCGCCGCCAACCTGGCGATCACTCGAAACTATCACTGCCACCCAGAGCAAGTGTTCGTCACGTCGGGGTACATTTCCGGATTGGGCTTGGCACTTCGAGTGCTCGGCCTTGAAGGCGAGATAGCGTGGATGGAAGAGCCCGGTTTCATGGTCACGCGTAAAGGGCTCGAGCTTGCTCGCCTGAAAATCGTGCCGGTGCCGGTGGATGCAGATGGTCTCAACGTTGACTATGGGATCGCAAAGGCGCCTGACGCTGCATTGGCGGTTGTGACGCCCGGTCAACAGGCTCCGTTGGGATCGACCCTCTCGTTGAGGCGGCGTCTTCAGCTGCTCGATTGGGCGCGCTCCAGACACACATGGATCATCGAAGACGACTACCTAGGCGAGTTACAGCTGCAGGGCAGACCGGCACCCGCGATGGCCTCTTTGGACGAAGGCAAACGGGTCATCCATATCGGCTCTTTCAGCAAGACCATTAGTCCCGCCCTGCGGCTCGGATTCGTCGTCGCCCCAATGGAATTGGTCAATGCCTTCTCTGAGGTCACGGCGACGCTGGCTCCCGCGCCGTCAACGGTCATCCAGCTTGCGACGGCCGAATTCATGCGTCGCGGGCACTACATCCGCCGCGTGCGCCGACTAAAGCGCCTTTATTTCACCCAACGTAACACACTGCTCAGACAGCTCGAAATGCGCAACGCAGAATGGATAACTGCCGGCCTGTCAGTCCTTCTGAGGCTTCCGGACGGCACGCCAGATGCGCTGATCGTAAAGGAAGCGATGACCATTGGTATTGCACCCTCGCCGCTGTCCGCATGGTTCGCGATTCCATCATGGACAAGGCCCGGTCTTCTGCTCAGCGTTGCGACGGCACCTGAACAGCATGTCGCTGCATCGTGCCATAGACTGTTCGAAATCATCCAACGACATTGCGGTTAGGCGCGGTAATGACCGGGAAGCACGGAGCGCGCGATAACCGTCTTCGTAGCTCGAGGAGTTGCGTCCTTTTACGACCCGAATTGTGTCGGCACCAACGAATATGGTTGCCTAATCTTCCGTTGCATCGTTCGGCCGCACTCAAGGCTGCGAAGCCGGTTTGCATTACCCACAGTCGAGAGCCGACGTTTGCCTGCAAACACTCCATCGGCGCCATGGGATTGGCCGCTGCGAAGATGGAAGTCGCGCTGCCCGTCGATACGGTCGTCGACGCCGAGGTCGATCTATGCACCACCGATGGCGAGATCGTTCGACGTACAGCACTTTATCGATTCAAGTCATGATGAAGTCCTTGCCATGGCGGCTCAGTGATGGACATGGGTTATGGGTTGAGAACTTGAGGTCGGCTGCTGCCGCGCATTGATGCGGCGGCAGCCGGCGGGAGACTGCCCCAGTACTGCCACTGCCCCAGCGCCCGAATCTTCGCCTCCTGCACCCCCTGGCTTTGATCTGCGACGGTCTCCTTGTCGGGCCACCGCGTCGCTGCGATGCGGCGGCGCAGGTCGGCGAGTGTCGCGTCCCGAACGTGAATGTGGATGGGCGGATCGCCAGTAATTGATTCCCCGATGTGGGCGGCGGAACGGACACGTGCATGGGTTTCGCCGCAGAGATGATCGGTTGATGGGGCGAATGTCAGCTATGGCTAGGTAGCTGCCGTGGCGTTCATACCTTCGATCAACGCAACGTCAAGTCACGCAGCGATATCTGCGCGTGCGGTTACATCTAGGGTAATCCCGCATTTCTTCCGCGGTGCAATGGCGATTAAATAATTCCACTTGATTTATTTAATCAGACGGCGAAGCCGACTTCGTCGACCCGGAGGAGACAAGTGAGGCATCCCCATGTGGGCCGCGGCAGCAATTCGGCCAACCTGCGCCGCTACAACGAGCGCCTGCTGTTGC
>CAYPWK010000635.1:0-2761 GCA_964414365.1 uncultured Burkholderia sp. | reverse complement strand
GGCTTCACACGTAAGGCCGTGGACGGTGGCTTCGCCTACTACGACGTTCGAGGCAAACGGATCACCGATCCCGACGAAATTCGGCGCATCAATGCGTTGGCAATTCCGCCTGCATACATGGACGTGTGGATTTGCCCCGATCCGCGGGGTCACTTGCAGGCGACTGGCCGGGACGCACGCGGACGCAAGCAGTACCGCTATCACCCACTCTGGCGCGAGGTACGCGATACCGACAAGTACCAGCGCATGGCGGCATTCGGCCGGGCGTTGCCGCGCATTCGTGCGCGTGTCACGCGCGACCTGAAACGATCGGGTATGCCGCGCGAGAAAGTGGTGGCCGCGATCGTCAAGCTGCTCGACGCCACCCTCATTCGCGTGGGCAGCGAAGAATACGCGCGCGAGAACGGATCATATGGCCTGACGACGTTGCGCAAAAAGCACTTGAAAGTGGAGCCCGGGCACGTGCGATTCCGCTTTCGCGGAAAAAGCGGCATTGAGCATGACGTCTCGATCGACGATGTGCGCGTCAAGCAGATCGTCCGCCGCTGCGCCGAGCTGCCCGGTCACGATCTGTTCCAGTACATCGACGAAAGCGGTGCACGTCGCTCCGTTGGCTCGGCCGACGTCAATGACTATCTGCGCGAGGCCAGCGGGGCCGAGTTCACGGCCAAGGACTACCGCACGTGGGCAGGGAGCGTCCATGCGCTGTCGTCGTTGCGACGGCTCCAGTCGTTGAGCGCTGCCCAAGCACATCGTCACGTCGTCGAGACGATTAAGGAAGTCGCGGCGCTTCTTCGCAATACGCCTGCCGTATGCCGCCGGTGCTATCTGCATCCGGCGGTGGTCGCCGCCTTCGAGGCGGGGGAGCTCGCATCGCTCGATTCGGCACCGCCGCGGCGAGGGCTGAGGGTTCACGAGGCGGAGCTTTGCTTGCTACTGGAGCAGGCGGAAAGGCGTGCGGCCAAGCTTAAGCGGCAGGCAGCACGAAAACCGGCTTCTCGACAGGGCGCGGCCGAGCCGGAAACCGATGCCTCATTGGTTCAGTTGCTCGTCAAATCGAGAACGCTGCGCAAGGCGCACCGCAAGGCGAAGCGTGTTACCACTCACTCGGCGTCCGTTGCTACGGATTCGGCGTCGATTCTCAGCGAGTCCGTCTGACCTTGCGAATGCGGATTGCGGCGTCCTAATTCCTTGGACGCGTCACGGATTTCGCCGACGCGCTATTCCTTCGACGAAATCAATTCCGCAAACTTCTGGATATCGACGTTGCCGCCGCTGATGAGTACGCCGACCCGCTTCCCTTTGAGCTGATCCCGCATCCGCCGGGCCGCGGCGAATCCCAGGCATCCGGTAGGCTCGACGACGATCTTCATCCGCGCGGCAAAAAAGCGCATGCATTCGGTCAGCTCGGCATCAGTCGCCGTCAGCACATCATCGACATCGCGCCGGATGATCGGGAACGTATGTTCGCCGAGATGCTGAGTCTGCGCGCCATCGGCGATTGTCTTCGGCGTATCGATATGGACGATGTTCCCGGAACGGAAAGACTGTTGTCCGTCATTGCCTGCTTCCGGCTCGACCGCGTAGAGCGTGCAAGCGGGCGAGAGCGCACGCGTCGAGAGCGCCGATCCAGACAGCAGGCCGCCGCCACCGAGCGGCACGAAAAAGACATCGAGTGGCCCGACTTCTTCGAACAGTTCCTTTGCCGCCGTCCCCTGACCCGCGATGACGTCCGGATGATCGTAAGGCGGAATCAGCGTGAGGCCTTGCGTCTGCGCCAACTCCCGGCCGATCTGCTCTCGGTCGTCCTTGTAGCGGTCGTAGATAACGACGTTGCCGCCGTAGCCCTTCGTCGCCGTGACCTTGACGGCCGGTGCGTCGTGAGGCATCACGATCGTCGCCGGCATCTCGAGCAGTCGGGCGGACAGGGCGATCGCCTGCGCATGGTTGCCCGAGGAAAATGCCACGACGCCGCGACGACGCTGATCTTCATCGAACTTCGATAGCGCGTTGAATGCGCCGCGAAACTTGAATGCCCCCATGCGCTGGAAGTTCTCGCACTTGAAGAACACTTGCGCGCCGAGATCCTCGTTGACCGTTCTCGAAGTCAAGACGGGAGTGCGGTGCGCGACGCCTTCGATCCGCTTGGCAGCAGCGAGAACGTCGTCAAAGGTCGGGAGCGGAAGCATAGTCATGGCGTGTAGGTCGTCTTCGTTGATCAGCCGGAGCAGTGCGCTGGAGTCGCGCATTATTCTAGACCCTTCGTCACATTCCTTACGTTTTGTCACCAGGCGGGCGTCAACAGGCGTCATCGGCGACGCGTTAAACCGGCAGCGCTGAACTTCCTCAGCCGCCTCGAGAAAAGGAGTCACACATGAAGACGATTTTCGCTGCGCTCGCTTCCGCTCTGCTCGTTTCGACCGCTTTCGCGCAAACCGCGGCGCCCGCTTCGGCGCCCGCCGCAACTGCTCCGCAAGCCGGCCAGACCGACACGAAGGCCAGCACTGAAGTGCAAACAGGTACGAAGAACGATGCGTCGGCAAATGAAGCCGGCACTGCACCGAAGAAGGTGATCCATGGCGTGCACAGCAAGAAGAAGTCGGCCGAGCATGGCGCAAAGACTCAAGGAAACAAGCTGGAGAAGAAGGAGCAAGGCGCTGAGACGGGCGCCGACAAGGCAAAGTCCGACGCCGGCAAAGAAACCGGCACGGCGCCTGTAAAGGCCGACACCAAAGCGGAAGCGGGTGCCAAGGTGCAATAA
>CAYPWK010000634.1:0-2762 GCA_964414365.1 uncultured Burkholderia sp. | reverse complement strand
AGCAGCGAGAGCTTCGAAATCGCGATTGCGGATTTTACGAAATTTGCTTGACCTGTCGGGCAAAATAGGTGCATGCTCGCATCATGGCAACGATCCTGCTGAAGGGCAGGGCGGATGCTATGCCCGACGGCGTCGTCGGCGAACTCGAAGGCATCGCGCTTGCTGTGAAGCGCAGCCTGCGGCTGGCGGCCTCGCTCAAGCTGATGCGAAGGGCCCCTGCTTATAATTCGTCGCGCCCACTTTGCCGCAAGAAAGCGACGTCGATGCCGATGCGTCCGGATGTCGGCTTCGGGGCACAGAAGCCGACATCGCGTACATCACGGCAACATCCATTTCACTCAACAATCTCGACTACCGGTTGCGGGGATCGTTGCCCCCGAGAGCTTTTGGCCGCTGGCGCGGAACGTGGGGACTTTGGCGAGGCCGTCGCGCTCAGCCGGATTAGATTGCCCGCACTAACTGCAGTCCCGCTCGCGCAATGAGTTCGTGGCGTGTAGGTCGACGGCTCCGCTCGATTGAGAAAGGATCTATCATGGAACGCTTTCCTGTTCACACGCTTGATTCCGCTCCCGATGCTTCCAAGGAAGCACTGCGCGGCGTGCAGGATAGGTTCGGGATGATTCCCAACCTCGCCGGCGCCATGGCAGCGTCTCCTGTGCTCATCAAGAGTTTCATCGGCATCTTTGACCAAGTTCACGGCGGTAGCTTCAACGAACAGGAAATCCAGACCGTGCTCTTGACAGATGCCGTGACAAACGGCTGCGCCTGGGCGGTCGCGCTCCACAGCGCTCTCGCCCTCCAGGCGGGGCTGGATTCTGCGGATGTCACGGCAATGCGCAGCAACCGGTCGCCGTCGGACGCGAAACTCGGCGCGCTTTCGACGCTGGCTCGGACGTTGATCGAGCAACGGGGCAGGCTGGACGAAAAGAGCATCGAGCCCTTCTTGGCCGCCGGCTATAGGGAGGAGCTTGTGCTCGAGGCGATCACCATCGTGGCAGCCTCGACCATCACGAACTACACGGGTAACGTCACAAACCCGTCACTGGAGCCGATGTTGCGAGCCCACGAATGGAAGCGTAGCTAGTCCCTCTACGATCTAGGGGCACGATGGCTACCTGCCGTCGCGCACTCCGTCACAGTCACCGACTGAAGCGGGCGCGATAGTCTTGCGGCGTAGTTGCGAGGAGACGGAGGAAGCTGCGCCGCATTGTTTCCTCGGAGCCGAAGCCACAGCGTTGAGATATGCGCTTCACCGGCAAGCGCGTCTCCGAGAGCAGGTGTTTCGCCCTTTCGATCCTGAGGCGTTCGACTGCGCGAGCAGGCGTTTGTCCGGTTTGTTCCGCGTAGTGCCGACTGAAACTCCGCTCGCTCATCCCGGCCTGAGCGGCAAGCAACGCCAAGGACAGGTTGTCCGCCAAATGATGGCTGATCCAGTCGTGCAGCGGGCCGAATTTGTCCTCGTTCGCCTGCAGCGACAGGAATTCGCTGAACTGGGCCTGGCCGCCGGGTCGCTTGAGAAAGACTACAAGATAGCGTGCAACGGCCAGCGCGACGGATCGCCCCAGGTCCTCCTCCACAAGCGCCAAAGCAAGGTCGATGCCCGCCGTAATTCCGGCCGACGTCCAAACCGAGCCATCTTGGATGAAGATGGGATCGGGCTCGACTCGGATTCGTGGAAAGCGTCTAGCAAGGTCCTCGCAGAATGCCCAATGCGTGACCGCTCGCCGCCCGTCGAGCAAGCCTGTTGCGGCGAGCAGGAAAGCGCCCGTGCACACGGACGCGGTCCGGCGCGCATGCCCGGAACGTTTGCGAAGCCATTCGAGCAATCGGAGATTCGCCGCTGCATCTCCTACGCCCTCGCCACCTGCGATCACCAAGGTGTCCAGGGTAGCGCGCGGAGATGGAAGCGGATGCACCACAAGTTCGACGCCTCCGGAGGCTTCCACATGCTGTTTGCCTTCTGCGACGATGCGGATAACGTAAGGCTCCGTTTTGCCTCCTTGCTTCATGAAACTGTTAGCGGTCGCGAACACCTGGACAGGTCCGGTGACATCGAGCAGCTTCACCGACGGGTAAGCCAGCACTTGACGATACGCTTGCTATTTGGCGAGAAACGAGGGTCGTTTGGCGTCATTCCGCAATGCCGCGATATGCTGTCATTGTACAGCGCAAAAGGGTGGTCCAATGATTCCTCAACATGTGCACTTACAGATTGGCTCGCTTCTGTTCGAGGGACTAGATCAAATCGACCTGACCGGGCCCCTTCGAGGTTCTTTCGCGCATTCCCAACTCGAGCTATCGCATCTACGGCAAGACCACTCGCTCGGTCCGCGACGTTCGCGGTTTGGCACTGACACCCGATGCCACCCTGGCGATTCAATTATATATAATTATATATGGAGTACGCACCGGAGCCCCGTTTGACAGCGGTACGCCCGCTGACGCTTCGCCGGAAATCGTCCGACAAGCGCGCCAAGCGGTGCAAGACTTCACAAGCCGGCGAGAGAGGACCGCACGGCGGATAGCTGGCCGGCTCGGCATCGATGCTCGCGGTCCCTGCAGGGACCTAGGCTGAGTTTGCTTGGGATGGATTGATGGATTACCGTGGCAGTGCACTCAACCGGCGGTGTTCGTCAAACGTTGACCGGCGCTGCAGCCCGCAGGATGGCGACGGCTGTAATTTAATGCACCGTAATTCCCGTCCCGACTAGCCTCGCTGTCGTAGAGCCTCGACGGGATCGAGCCGTGCCGCGCGCCATGAT
>CAYPWK010000633.1:0-2765 GCA_964414365.1 uncultured Burkholderia sp. | reverse complement strand
GCGCGTGCGTATCGAGGCCCAGATGCACGGCGGCGGCCACGAGCGCGGCATGCGCTCGGGCACACTGGCCACGCACCAGATCGTCGGCATGGGCGAGGCGTTCCGCATCGCCCGCGAGGAGATGGCCACGGAAAACGAGTGGGTGCGCATGTTGCGCGACCGCTTGCTCGCCGGTCTGACCGAGATCGAAGAGGTCTACGTGAACGGCGACATGGAGCGGCGCATTCCGCACAACCTCAACCTCAGCTTCAACTTCGTCGAGGGGGAATCGCTGATCATGGCGATTAAGGACGTTGACGTGTCGTCGGGCTCTGCCTGCACGTCGGCCTCGCTCGAACCGTCGTATGTATTGCGTGCGCTCGGCCGCAACGACGAACTCGCCCATAGTTCGATCCGCTTCACGGTGGGCCGCTTCACGACGGAACAGGAGGTCGAATACGTGGTCGACCTATTGAAGAGGAAGATCGCGAAGCTGCGGGATCTGTCCCCGCTCTGGGAAATGCACCAGGACGGCATCGATCTTTCGACGATCAAGTGGGCTGCGCACTGAAGAGACGAGAGCCGCCGCGGCGCGAAAGGTCGGCACGGCGCGAGAGAACACGAGGTTTGAGCTTTGAACGGACGGGAGACAAGCGGGAGCGCTGACCTCCGGTCGACACGAATCAAGGAGTTTTGACGATGTCTTACAGCAATAAAGTGTTGGATCACTACGAGAATCCGCGCAACGTCGGTTCGTTCGCCAAGGATGACGACACCGTGGGCACCGGCATGGTTGGTGCGCCCGCTTGCGGTGACGTCATGAAGCTGCAAATTCGCGTCGGCGCGAACGGCGTCATCGAAGATGCGAAGTTCAAGACGTATGGTTGCGGCTCGGCGATCGCATCGAGCTCGCTCGTCACCGAATGGGTGAAGGGCAAGACGCTCGACGAAGCGCTCACGATCAAGAACACGCAGATCGCCGAGGAGTTGGCGCTGCCGCCCGTGAAGATCCACTGCTCGATTTTGGCTGAGGACGCGATCAAGGCCGCGGTGGCCGACTATAAGCAACGCCATCAAGGCGCTGCGGGCGACTCGGCCGGTAAAGCGGTGGAAGACGCCAATCAGCAAGTTGCTTGAATGAGCCATGGCAATCACATTGACTGACAAGGCCGCGCAGCAAGTCCAGAAGTACTTGGTGCGGCGCGGCAAGGGGATCGGTCTGCGGCTTGGCGTCCGGACGACGGGCTGTTCGGGCCTTGCGTACAAGCTCGAATATGTCGACGAGCTGGAGCCCGAGGATCAGGTGTTCGAGTCCAACGGCGTCAAAGTCATCGTCGACCCTAAGAGCCTCGCCTACATCGACGGCACCGAGCTCGACTTTGCGCGCGAGGGATTGAACGAGGGGTTCAAGTTCAATAACCCGAACGTGAAGGACGAGTGCGGCTGCGGCGAGTCATTCCGCGTCTGACGTCCCCGACGCCTCGCACAGCACCCCATAGCGATCGCGGCGGCAAAAAAATCAGCCGCAGGTGCAAGGGCGGCGTGAGCCGCCTTTTGTTCGCTCGCGGCGCGGCATCTGGAGGCCTCTGCAAGCGGTCGCCTGCCGCCGCGTCGCGACGGTATGAGTTCGCCCGCCTTCCACGCCTTCATCGACAACGGCCTCATGTCTTCGATTCAGCAAAATCACTTCGAGCTCTTTCATCTGCCGGCGCGGTTTGCGCTCGACGCCGATGCGTTGGAAGCGGCCTACCGTACCGTCCAGGCGCAGGTTCATCCCGATCGTTTCGCGGCAGCCGGGGACGCGCAAAAGCGCGTCGCGATGCAGTGGGCCGCGCGGGCCAACGAGGCTTACGGCACGCTTCGCGATCCGTTAAAACGCGCCGCCTATCTGCTTTCGCTGCGCGGCGTGGACGTTGGGGCGGAGAACAACACGGCGATGGAGCCCGCGTTCCTGATGCAGCAGATGGAATGGCGAGAGGGCGTCGAAGACGCCGCGAGCGCGAGGAATGTCGAAGCGCTCGGCGCTTTGCTCGACGAGCTGCGCGAAGAAAAACGTGCTCGCTTTGAGAAGCTCGGTGTGCTGCTCGATAGCGGCGCCGATCAAGCCGCGGCCGAGGCGGTGCGGCAGTTGATGTTCATCGAGCGGGTCGCGTCGGAAATCGGCGCGCAGATCGAGCGGCTCGAGAATTAGCGTTTTAGCGCGGCGCGCGTCGTCGGTATCAGGCGAGCAGCCGGGAGCCACCAGCCGTAGCATTACATCCAGCAACGCGAAAATTCAGGACGGGGCGCAGCAGCCCCGACAAGATCCAGATGGCCTTACTGCAAATCTCCGAACCCGGCATGGCGCCGGCGCCGCACCAGCGACGTCTGGCGGTCGGCATCGATCTCGGCACCACCAACTCCCTCGTCGCCGCGGTGCGCAGCGGCGTACCCGATGTGCTGCCCGACGCGGACGGCCATGTGCTGCTGCCGTCGGTGGTGCGATACCTGGAAAAGGGCGGCCGCCGCATCGGGCGCCATGCGAAGGCCGAAGCCGCGAGCGACCCGCGCAACACCATCGTCTCGGTCAAGCGCTTCATGGGCCGGGGCAAGGCGGAAGTGGAGGGCGCCGAAAATGCGCCGTACGATTTCATCGACGCGCCCGGCATGGTGCAGATCCGCACCGTCGGCGGCGTGAAGAGCCCGGTCGAAGTATCGGCCGAAATCCTCGCGACGCTGCGCCAGCGCGCCGAAGACACGCTTGGCGACGAGCTGGTTGGCGCCGTTATCACGGTGCCGGCTTATTT
>CAYPWK010000632.1:0-2781 GCA_964414365.1 uncultured Burkholderia sp. | reverse complement strand
CGAAAATCGTTGCGCGCGGCGAGGATCGCCCGCCAATGATCGTTCGATAGACGAGCGCGAATCTCACCGCAGGCACGAGCCTGACTCGCGATGATGCGGCCGATGCTTGCCGCGCTCGAATGCTCATGCAGGTTCGCGACGAGCGCGCGCTCGAATGCATGCCGGGTTTTGCGCGCATCCGCGTCGCCGCTCGGAATGAGCTCGCAGCGAAGTGCGAGCTCGGCGAGCGTTTGGAGCATCTCGTCCGAATCATCGCTCTCCAGCGAGCCGAGAATGAGCCGCGCAAGACGCACGCTGTTTTCCGCGCGCTCGCTATAGCGGCCAGCCCAGAAGAGGTTCTCCGCGGCGCGGCTCGAGACAGTGCGGCGGCGGCTGGTGCGCGCAAGATCGCGCGGGCTCATCGGCGAAGGCAGCAGCGAGAACGGCGAGCCGGGCTGGCTCGAGAGCACCCACGTATCGACGCTGCTGCCGCCCGATTGCATCGAAACGCTCATTTGCCGCTCGTCGGCAAGACGTGTAAAGCCGCCCGGAAGCACGTGCCAGCCGCCATCGCCGCCGGCAATCGCGTAGGCGCGCAGCGTGCAGGGACGGCGCGTGAGCGTGCCGTCCTGATAGCGCGGCGCGCACGAGTACGGCAGCGGCGCCTGAATCACGAAGGCGTCGGGCCGCTCCTCGATGCGCTCGCGCCATTCGGCGAGGCGCTGCGGCCCGGCGGCAAGCCCGGGCGGCATGTCCGACGAAGAGGGATGCGGCATCGCGGCCCAGGCCGGTGCGAGCCACGCTTCGGAAAGTTGCGCGAAGGCCTGCTCGCGGACGGATTGCTCGCCGCACCACCATGTTGCGATGCCGGGCAGCACGAGCGCTTCGCCGAAGAGCGCTTGTGCGATGCCGGGCAGAAACCCGTGCAGGGCGGCCGACTCGATAAAGCCCGTCCCCGGCGCATTCGATACAACCACATTGCCTGCCCGCATGACTTGCAAAAGGCCTGGCACCCCGATCGTCGAATCGGCGCGCAGCTCGACGGGATCGCAAAAGCTGTCGTCGAGCCGGCGCAGCACGCCGTGTACGCGCTCGAGACCCGCGAGCGTCTTCAGGTAGAGCTTATCGCCGCGCACGGTGAGATCGGTGCCTTCGACGAGCGTAAGCCCCAGATAGCGCGCCAGAAAGACATGCTCGAAATAGGTCTCGCTGAACGGCCCGGGGCTCAGCAGCGCGATATGCGGCGAATCTCCACGCTCCCGGCGCTCGTCGGGCGTCATCGTCGTGCGGGCCGACTTCGCGAGTGTGGCGATCAGCTGCGAGTACGACGGCGCGAGCCTTCTCGCGCGCAAAGCGCGAAACGGCTCAGCAAAAAGCCCCGCGACAATGAGCCGGTTTTCGAGCGCGTAGCCGAGGCCCGACGGCGCCTGCGTTCGATGACCCGTAACGGTCCATTCGCCCGTCGGCGCGCGCGCCAGATCGACGGCGACGATTTGCAGATAGCGACCGCCGGGCGGCGTGTAGCCGTTGAGGGGCCGCAAATAGCCAGGATGACCGAAGACGAGCGCGGGCGGTATCAGGCCGCGCGCGAGTAGCGCCTGCGGGCCGTAGGCATCGGCGGCGAGAGCCTCGAGAAGCCGCGCGCGCTGCGCCACGCCGCGCTCGATCGTTGCCCACTCCACCTCGTCGAGGATGAGCGGCAGTAGTTCGAGCGCCCAAGGACGCGGCTCGCCGTTATCGGCGTAGACGTTGTAGGTGATGTCGTTGTCGCGGACTTGCCCGGCAACCGACGCGGCCGCCTGCTCGAGGCCGGCGGCACCCTCCTCGCCTAATAGGCCGAAGAAGCGCCGCCAAGGCTCGCGAATCCCGCCGGCTGCGTCGCGCAGCTCATCATAGTGGCCCGCGCGCGCGGGGATATCGCGCAGCGAGGCGAGCACTTCTGCGGGATCGCTCGTCTCGGCGGCTACGTCGAACGGCAGGGTCGATTGAAAAGGCAAGATCGTTCTTCAAGATGACGCCCGCCCGTCGTTTGTACTTGCGCGTCGTAGATCGAGCGTAAACGGCAACTCGAGGCTGCGCTCGCGCGCCTTCACGTCTACCGGCCCGGGCGTATGACCGATCGTGAAAAAGCGTGCGCGCCGCCGGCTCTGCGCTTCGTAAGCGTTGACAGGGAACGTCTGGTAATTGCGACCGCCCGGATGGGCGACATGATACTGGCATCCGGCCACGGCGCGACGAGACCAGGTGTCGACGATGTCGAACGTAAGCGGCGCGTGCACACCGATCGTAGGATGCAACGACGATGCCTGCTGCCACGCGCGAAAGCGCACGCCGGCCACATACTCGCTCGCGCGGCCCGTCGGCTGCAGTGGCACCTGTGCTCCGTTGACGGTGACGACATGGCGATTGTCGTTCAATCCGAGCGCGCGCACTTCGATGCGCTCGAGCGACGAGTCGACATAGCGCGCGGTGCCGCCGACGGCCCCTTCTTCGCCCATGACGTGCCAGGGCTCGAGCGCGTGACGCAGCGTGAGCGCGATGCCGTTCGCGTGAAGCTCGCCCACGAGCGGAAAGCGGAATTCGAAGTGCGGCTCGAACCAGGCGGAATCGAATGCGTAGCCTGCCGCGTTCATCTCGGCGAGCACGTCGTCGAAATCCATCCGCACGAACGTGCCGAGCAAGAATCGATCGTGCAGCTCAGTGCCCCAGCGCGTGAGCCGCGTCGTATAGGGCGTGCGCCAGAAGCGCGCGACGAGCGCGCGCAGCAGTAACTGCTGGACGAGACTCATGCGCGCGTGGGGC
>CAYPWK010000631.1:0-2784 GCA_964414365.1 uncultured Burkholderia sp. | reverse complement strand
GCCGGCAGTGCGATTTGCGGGGCGGCCGCCGTGCTCGCATTCGAATCGACGCTGAAGTCGAAGCCCGAAAAGAGCGCCGTCGCCGTGGCAAGCGTCGTTCTTTTCGGCACGCTTTCGATGTTCGTCTACCCGCTCGCCTACCGTGCGGGCTGGCTTCATCTCGATACGGTCGGCGCCGGGCTCTTTTTCGGCGGCACGATTCACGAGGTCGCGCAAGTGGTCGGCGCGGCGAGCAATGTCAGCCCCGAGGCGACGCACGTCGCGACAATCGTCAAGATGACGCGCGTCCTGCTTCTCGTTCCGGTTCTGCTGGCACTCGGCGCATGGCTCGCACGGTCGGCCGCCCGTGGCACGGCGAATGCGCACGCGCCCCGCAAGGTATCCGTTCCCTGGTTCGCGCTCGGCTTTGCCGCGTGCGTCGTGGTGAACTCGCTGCATCTGCTGCCGGGCGCCGCCATGCAAGCTGTCAATGCGCTCGACACCTTTGCGCTGACCATGGCGATGACGGCGCTCGGCATCGAAACGCAGTTCTCGCAAGTCCGAAAAGCCGGCCCCCGTGCGCTCGCGACAGGGTTAATCCTTTACGTCTGGCTCGCGCTCGGCGGCCTCGCGATCACGTGGGCGGTCGAGCGCGTGCTGGGCTGACGGCTAACGTTCGAGGAGGACAAGCGATGGCGTATGAACTCTATTACTGGGACGGCCTGCAAGGGCGAGGCGAGTTCGTGCGGCTCGCGCTCGAAGAGGCGCGCGCCCCGTATGTCGATGTGGCGCGCGGTCGCGCAGAAGACGGGCTCGGCGAGGGAGCGATGCTCTCGCTCATGGGCAGCAAGGAGGAGCCGCACCTTCCTTTCGCACCGCCGTTTCTCAAAGACGGCGACCTGATCATCCCGCAAACCGCGAACATTCTGCTCTACCTCGGCGACAAGCTCGGACTGGCCCCGCGAGATGATCTGCGCTATGTGGTGCATGGCCTGCAGTTGACAATCGCCGACGTGGTGACCGAAGTCCATGACACGCATCACCCCATCGCAAGCGGCCTCTATTACGAAGACCAGAAGGAGGCGGCCAAAGCGCGCGCCACCGACTTTATCGATCACCGCATGCCGAAGTTCATGGGCTATTTCGAGCGCGTGCTGAAGCAAAACCCGAAGGGCGACGCATATCTCGTCGGGGATTCTCTGACCTACGCCGATCTCTCGATGTTTCAACTCATCGAAGGTCTGCACTATGCGTTTCCGCGCGCGACGAAGCGCTTCCGTCAACGCTACCGGAGGCTTGCGGCGCTGCACGCCGCCGTGGCGGCGCGGCCGAACGTGGCCGCCTACCTCGCGTCGGAGCGGCGCATCCCGTTCAACGAAACGGGCATCTTCAGGCACTACCCGGAGCTCGACCGCGAAGCCGGCAACGATTGACCGCGGCGCAATGCTATTCTTGCGCTCGAACGATCCCAGCCCAAGCCGCCGTGCTCTCATTCCTGCTACGCCTGCGTACTCGCGCCCAAACGCTATTCAGCCTCTCCGAGGCGCATACGATGCTGCTGTGGGCCGGCGTCACGGGCGTGCTGGGTGCCTTCGCTACGGCCGCCTTCCGCCGCTGCATCGACTTCTTCCAGTGGGTTTTCACGGGCCAGTCGGGTAGCTTCGTCGAAATGGCGCGCGCGCTGCCATGGACCACGCGCATCTGGATGCCGGCCGTAGGCGGCTTCGTCGCCGGGTGCCTGTTGCTCGTCGCCGCTCGCCACGCCGACAAACGCGCGAACACCGACTATATGGAGGCGATCGCGATCGGCGACGGAGTGGTCCCGATATGGCAAAGCCTCTGGCGCAGCGTCTCTTCACTCTTCACGATAGGCTTCGGCGGCTCCATCGGGCGCGAAGGCCCAATGGTTCAGCTCGCCGCGCTGGCCGGCTCGGCAATTGGCCGCCTCGTGCATTTCGACCCCCAGCGATTGCGGCTGCTCGTTGCCTGCGGCGCCGCGGCCGGCATCACCTCGGCCTACAGCGCGCCGATTGCCGGCGCGTTTTTCGTCACCGAGATCGTGCTCGGCTCGATCGCGATGGAAAGCTTTGGCCCCGTCGTCGTGGCGTCCGTCGTCGCGAACATCACGATGCGTGAATTCGCGGGTTACAAGCCGCCCTACGAGATGCCTGAGTTCCCGCCCATCGCAGGCGTGGAAGTCCTGCTCTTCGTCGCGCTGGGCTTTCTGTGCGGCGCAGCGGCGCCGCAGTTCCTGCGCGTGATCGATCTCTCCCGGGCGCAGTTCAGGCGCCTTCCCTTCCCGCTGCCGGTTCGGCTCGCCGTGGGCGGACTCATCGTCGGCATCGTCTCCGTTTGGGTACCGGACGTCTGGGGCAACGGCTACAGCGTCGTCAACTCGATTCTCCACTCGCCGTGGACCTGGGTGTCGCTTGTCGTCGTCTTGGTCAGCAAGCTCATCGCGACGGCGGCAACGGTCGGCTCGGGCGCCGTCGGCGGCGTCTTCACCCCGACGCTCTTCGTCGGTGCGACGCTCGGCTCGCTGTTTGGTCTCGCTGCGCATGCAGTCTGGCCGCACGGCACCTCGGGCGCTTTCGCTTACGCGATGGTCGGGATGGGCGCATTTTTGGCCGGCGCGACTCAGGCGCCGCTCATGGCCATCCTGATGATCTTCGAGATGACGCTCAGCTATCAGGTCGTGTTGCCACTGATGCTCTCGTGCGTCGTTGCCTATTTCGTTGCGCGTGCGATCGGCAAGACGATCGTCTCCAGCTCGATGGGGATGGACTTGCGCAGGGCACGGGGCGG
>CAYPWK010000630.1:0-2784 GCA_964414365.1 uncultured Burkholderia sp. | reverse complement strand
ACGAACGGCGGCAGCACATGGATCGCAACGGCATCGACTGCGCCGATCGCCAGATAGCGGTCGCTTTCCACCTTCAACTGCTCGGCTTCAATCTCCAGGCGCTTCCAGCGCTCCGCGATATCGAGGAACCGCTCGCCGTGCGGCGTCAGCGCAACCCGCCGGGAACCGCGCGATCGCAGCAGTAACGGATGGCCGATTCGTCGTTCGAGCGCCTGAATGCGGTAGGAAACCGTAGACTGCGTCGCGCATACAATTTCCGCCGCCTGCAGCAGGCTGCCCGTGCGCACGACCGCGAGAAACGTATCGATCTCTTCGCTGAACAACATATCGATCTCTTCGATATGACGTAAATAAAGAACGACATTGACCGATATTTAACGCGTCTCTAGCCTTGGCGCAAGCGGATCGAAAAAAGCCGCCCTTGTCCCCATACGCTATGCACCGGGAGTTGGACCATGACAGAGAGACGTGTCAGCCTCGACGACTTGCCTACCAGTCGCTTCCACAAACGCCTCGCGCTCGTCGCCGCCGGCGGGCCGTTTTGCGACGGGTATTTGCTAGGCATCATCGTTGTCGCATTGCCGCTCATCACGCGCGACCTACATTTGAACCCGGCCCAAACAGGGCTGATCGGGGCGGCGAGCTTACTCGGCATGTTCATCGGAGGAATGGTGTTCGGTCCGATGACCGACCGGTTCGGGCGCCAATCGATGTATGTGCTCAATCTG
This sequence comes from uncultured Burkholderia sp., assembly GCA_964414365.1. Taxonomy (GTDB): domain Bacteria; phylum Pseudomonadota; class Gammaproteobacteria; order Burkholderiales; family Burkholderiaceae; genus Trinickia. Next base: position 2,056 of record CAYPWK010000630.1, on the reverse strand, counting down.
GCGGTGTTCGTCCTCTGCTCGATCGCCCACCTTTTCGTCACGGGTGCGACAGCGCTCTTTGCGCTGCGCCTCGTCATGGGCATCGCTCTTGGCGCCGACTATCCGATCGCAACGGCGCTCGCGTCTGAATTCCTGCCACGGCGGCTGCGCGGGCCTGTGTTATCGAGTCTCGTGCTCTGCTTGTGGGTGGGCTACACGCTGAGCCTGACCACTGGGCTCTTCGTGCACGCCGGCGATAGCAGTATGTGGCGGTATGTGCTTGCAAGCGCGGCCATTCCATCCGCGATCTTCCTCGTGCTTCGATTGAACATCCCTGAATCGCCCCGCTGGCTGGTGTCGGTCGGGCGAATCGAGCAGGCGCGGCGGATCGTCGAAACGCATCTTGGGCAGCACGCCGACTTCGACCATCTGCTTACGCATACTTCCAGGAGCGCGCGGCGCACCGGGCTCGGTCTATCGAGCATTCGAGAGCTGTTTGCACGCGGTTACGGCCGGATGGTGTTCTTTTGCTCGGTATTCTGGACTTGTCAGATAGCGCCGTCGTTCGCCATCAAGACGTTTCAGCCGCTGCTGCTGAAATCGCTCGGCGTCACGCACGTGCTTGGCGGCACGCTCGTCATCATTTCATTCGCGATCGTCGGCACAGCGCTCGGGATGCTCGTGATCAATCGAATCGGCCGCCGACGGCTGCTGATCGCGTCCGGCGCGATCGCAACACTCTCCTTATTCGCGCTGGCTACGCCGCTCTCGGCGCTGGCAGTTTTCGCCATTGCGCTTTTCATCCTCTTCACGATCGCTGAGGCGGCTGGCTCAGCCCTGCAATTCGTCTATCCCAACGAAGTGTTCCCGACGGACGTTCGTGCCACCGGAATGGGTCTCGCGATGTCGGTGAGCCGTATCGGCGCGGCGGCAGGGACTTTCGTGCTGCCGATCACGATCGCGAAGTTGGGTGCGGCGAACGGGCTCCTTATCGCGGCTGGCATTGCCGCACTGGGTCTGCTGGTGTCGTACCGAATGGCGCCCGAGACCCGCAATTTGCCGCTTGCGGATGCCGAGCCACCGCAAGCGCGCGAAAAGCTTTCCCCTGTGAGCAACAACGAGGTCCGTACATGACGATTTCTTCTCCCCGCGTGCTGATTGTCGGCGCAGGCATCATCGGCGCCATTCTCGCCTATGATTTTTCGCGCCGCGGCGCGCGCGTTACCGTCCTCGACCGCAACGAGCATGCGAGCGGCGCTACGGCAGGATCGTTCGCCTGGATCACGAACCAGACCAAGTTTCGCAACGCCGATACGCTCAGCGAGGCTGGGGCGCGCGATTACTTCAATCTTCATCGCCTTTCGCACCTGCGTTGGCGCTATTTGCAGGAGGAGGTGAGGACGAAGCTGCCCATCCGCTGGAGCGGGTGTCTGCAACTGGCTGTTCCGGGCACTCAGCAAGCAGCGGAGCTCGACGCGGAATTGCAGCGTCGTTTGAGGTGGGGAAGTCCGACGTTCAGAGTGAGCGCCGCCGAGGCGCGCGAGCTCGAACCGGCCTTGCACCCGGGCGACGAGACGTTCATCACCTACACGCCGGATGAAGGCATGATGGCGCCGGTGCAGATGACGGCAACGATGCTTGATGAAGCGATTGCACATGGCACCACTTACAGTCCGAACGATGCGTTCGCTAGTCTGCAGCGAACCGCCGCGGGATATACGGTGACGAGCGCGAAGGGCAAGCGCGAGGCCGATATCGTCGTCTTCGCGGGCGGGGTTGCCAATCCCGAACTGGCCGAGCAGGTCGGACTTAAAGCGCCGCTCGTTCATAGCGTCGGCAGCGTCGTTCACCTGGCGCCGCTGGCCCCACTCTTCGACAAGGTCGTGCTGGGCGCGCATGTTCACGCTATCCAACGCTTCGACGGGCGTGTGGTCATCGCGCAGCATTTCTCGGGCTCGCCCGTCGGCGACCCAAGCGCGCCCAACCCGGAGCAATTGGTCGAGGTTGCTGCAGCGATTCTGCCGGGGTTGAAAGGCGCGAAGGTCGAAAAAGTCACCGAAACGCGCCGCGTGATTCC
>CAYPWK010000629.1:0-2800 GCA_964414365.1 uncultured Burkholderia sp. | reverse complement strand
TTAGCTGCCTCTCTGGAAGAGCATGTCCAGCTGCAGAAAGTTCTGGGTTCGGCCATCGGCTCCGCCGAGGACAGCGGACGTTTGCGGCGACTTCAGGGCATGAGCAAAGGAGTTGGGTTCCGACGAACACTACGTCAAAAAGTGCTGAAGATAACCAGACAGTTAATTTGCAGATACCTGCGCAAATCTCATTGCACGTAAAACACTCCACACATTTTTCAAAGGCTTGTGCCGATCATCGGCACTTCTCCTAAGCTGGCACGCGCCGTGCAGACAGTCCTGGGAGCGTAAAAGATGCTCGCTAACCTAAACCTTCCAGGTGAACCGAAATGACTACTTTAATGATTAAAAACTTGCCGATGGATAAAGCACTCGACCGCAAAACCATGGCGTCGGTGTCTGGTGGCAACGGGATGGGCGGTCCCACTACAAACGTCACTCCCAGCGCTTTGCCAGGCTCCACTGGAAACGTCACCTCCACCGCCTCGGTAGGCCACACCACCGGTACGACAAGCAGCGCCGCCAACTTGCTGGGCTTAGGGCTATTCATGATGGAGGACGGTGCCTCGCCCCCCACGGATAGGGCTGATGCCGCTTACCGCAACACACTGATACATGCATTCGTGAACAGCAGGTGAACCCGGAAGAAGCGCGAAAGACTGTGCGCAGATGTTTGGGCGATGGCTATATCCGCGTACGCGAGGCATTGGCAGCGCCCTGCTTTGGAACAAATCGGTCATTAGGAGTACTGATGGCCTTGGCTTGCTAATCGCAAGTCTCGTTGAAATGCGGTGCGACCATGGGGACAAGCTGTTTTCCTCCCGCGCATCCAAGCCGTGGGTGGCGTGGCATTCGTGGCGCGGAACTGCCGCGACGCGTTGAGACCGCGTGCCCGTTTGACATCAAAAGCCGCCTTTGCCGACGCCATGCCTCGAAGGACGGCATAGGGGTTGCGAAGCGACCTTCGTCGTGCGCGATGGAAATGAAACGGCGCGCGCGGGCACAGCCTTCACCGTCGCGAACGGCACACGAACCGGGCGGGCGCTTCGCTGCGTGGAGGTCAAAAAAACAGCCAACGCTGCTTGATGCTCGGTGAAGCCAGCTTGTAAGCGTCGCCGTTGCGGTGCTCGTGGTGCGCCCAGACGATCCCGGCCATCCAATCGACGAACTGCAACGAAAAACTGTCCTTGCTCTCCCAAGGTGTCGTTTGCAGCATCGTCTCGGCCCCCCGCCCGGCGAGTTCCGTGCACAGGTACTCATGCAAGGAGTGCTTGAGCTCGAGCTTCAGTGAGCGAGCGTCGGGGATGAAGCACACGGACTCGTACTCGCTCATGACCTCGAGCAGCAGAAGCTTGGTCATGTAGTTATACAGGCCGTTCGGCGCGCGGCGAAACGCGGCGTTGACGTTGTCCTTGCGCACCGTGATTGAAGCGAGCCGGATGTCGGGCGCTTGTCGCGAAGTTTCGCCAACTCGCCGGCAAAACCAATACGCTCGCCGGCGGAGAGGTGGACGGATTTCAGTTCATTGCGGGCGGAGCGGCCGCGGTGCTTGTAGACGCCGCGCACCACGCGCTCGAGCGACGGCTCCGCGCCATCCGGGATGATCGCGGCGGCCAGCGTGAAGAAGCGGCTTGAACCGCCGCGCTGGTACGGTGCCTCCAATTTCCAGCCAAGACAACCGCTTTCGTCCAGATAGATGGTCGCGCCCATATGAAAATAGCCTCCCGAAGGAGGCTATTGGAAAAGGTGCGGTACCCGGACCTGACGTACTCAAAGTACGCTTACGATCGCCGACGCCGATTGGTCGCAGGTGAACCGGGCATATTTAAACCGCAGCGCCGCTATGGCTCTATTATGCCGCTAGGGGCGTCGGATTTCAACTCGGCGCTAGGCGCGCTCGCGGCGGGCGGGGTGGTGACGGAGCCCGGTACAAAGCAAAGCGATCCGGCCCGGGGTAACCCTGGGGCGGAGCGACTGGGGGCGGCTTTCCGCCTGTCAGGCCGCCTTTTGACTGCGCCCTATTTTATCCAAGTGTGATAATCGGTATTATCACATTAGCATTTAATAGGTTGAACTCGGGGCAGGGCGCCTCGCGCCCGTCCAGACGGGGGGTTCTTGACGCCCCTTGACGACGATGAGCGCACGGCCGAACTGGCCGACCGCGTGCGCCTTTTCATCTATGCCTTCGACCGGCCCCTCGCGCGGCTCGCGGGCGACGTCGCCAACCTAGCCCATTTCACCGCCGGCGACCGTTCGTTGACACCGCAGCTGCGGCTCACGTGCGCCAACCCGCCGCTGGTGCCGGCCTCGGCCGCCTGCGTGAGGCGGCCGTGCGCGTCTGGGGGGCGGCGCTGTTCACGACGGAAAGCGGCCGGCTGTTGGTGGCCGCAATGGCCGCCACGGGCCCAGCACGAACTTTCGTTGCGACGGGATGTACTCGTTGTCGAAGCGGGACGAGTCCCACGGCGCCGCCCTCATGCCGTCACGGCCTATACCGCGTTGCCTGTAAAAGACTCTTGGCAAGCTCTGAGCCGGCCGCTTGAGCGATGCCGGCGATCAGGCGGCCAAGCGCTCACCACCGAGCTAAGTCCGGCGGATCGCTCGAGCGTGACCGGCCGCCTTCGGATGGTCCTGCGGAACAACGAGGTGTGGCAGGTTCGCACGGCTCGCGCACGTCGGCTATCAGGTGATGCGTCTGTGGTAATTCGCCGCGTGCATACTGAGCGCATCGGCGTCCACTAAGGGGACATCATGACGGTCAAGCGTATGGACAACGTTGGCATCGTGGTAGAAGACATTG
>CAYPWK010000628.1:0-2821 GCA_964414365.1 uncultured Burkholderia sp. | reverse complement strand
AGCGTCGTCCGCGTAGTGCGCCGCCGTGCGGACTGCATCGCCCTCGTTGAAGTCGCGCGCGACCGCCGTCGTCACTTCCGGCGGAAGCCGGTCATCGGCCTTCGCACAGCCGGCGAGATCTGCGCAGGCCATCAGGATCAAAGTGCTCGCCACGGTATGGATTCTCATATGGGTGGTCCTCCGCTGGTGAGTGGGGTTTTGGGCTGTACGGCGTTGCTATGGTTGTCTTGGTACGCGACTACTTTGCCATTTTTCTACGTACAGGCGCGTGCCGGAAGAGACGCGCAGAAAAGAGACGCGCAGAATGGCCTGGAATCTCAATAGAGCCGGCCGCCCACGTCGCATCCATGATCTGATTGAGCACGATCCCCGGCTGCTCCTCGCGTGACCTTTCGTCTCGCGGGTGCGCGGTAAGCACGCAGGCACGCGAAGGTCTCGCAGCTTCGCTGCGACGCTGGCAAATGCCCATTCTGGGCATTAGAATGCCCAAAATGGGCATGAAACTCAAAAAGACGCAAGCCAAGCGCTTGCGTGGCCATACCACAAAGGCTGGTCGCACCGACCCGAAGGTCCGGACAAGTCTGATCGATGCGCTGTTCTCGACAACTCAGCAACGGGTTCTTGCGTTGCTCTTCGGTCAACCTGAGCGTAGTTTTTTCGCCAACGAGATCATCGAGCTTACGAAATCCGGCTCCGGCGGCGTACAAAGAGAGTTGGCCCGTCTGACTGACAGTGGTCTGGTCACCACGACGAGAATCGGGAATCAAAAGCACTTTCGCGCCAACCAGAACGCGCCTCTGTACGAGGAGCTGCGCAGCATCGTGCTCAAGACAGTCGGGCTTGCAGAGCCTCTTCGAGCGTCCTTGGCAACTCTCGCGGATCATATTCAGTTCGCCGCCATCTACGGCTCGGTGGCAAAGCGAACGGACACAGCCTCGAGCGATGTGGACCTGCTCATCGTCTCCGATGACCTCACGCTAGAGCAGGTTTACTCTGCCGTAGGCACAGTCGAGCGAGAGCTCGCCAGAAAGATCAGCCCGACCGTATTGACCAGGGAAGAATTTCAACGGCGCCGCAATACGGGGAGTTCGTTCGTCAACAAAGTGTTAGCGGGCGAGCACATCGTTTTGCTGGGAGATGAGCATGGGATTGCCGCAACTTGATAATCTTGTCCGCATCCGCCAGCTGAAGGGCGGAGCCAGGCGCATCTTTGTCGATTCCGGATATGCGATCTGGGGCGGGACACCTGGCAATGTCTTGCTCGCGTTTTCTGTCGACGGCGGGTAACGGTCCGAGCCCCCTGTAATTTCTGATATTGCGAAATTTTGTTCGCAAATACGCGCCTATGACCGGGCTGAACTCGCCGCGCGCACGGGAATTCCGCGACAACTGCTCTCTCGAGAAATGCGACGAATCGGAACAGCCGCACCTGACGCCGCCGCATTACAGGCCGCGGAAACCGTGTACAAGGGACATGAGAAAACCCTGGTCTCCCGAATAACCGAATTCGTGCGACACCCGCCAACCAAGCTCGCTGACATCGCATCTGCGGTGGTGAGGGTCGACCTCGGCTAACCTTTGGGGGCCGGAGAGATAGTCCGCAGGCTGAGCCGGCGGCCGGCTGGTCTATTTGGGCGAGTGCGGCATCTTTCCCGTGCACCAATGGTCCGGCAGTCATTCGATCATCGAATTCGCAAAAGCTGTGGCTACCCGACAATAGCATTCACGCTGCGCGACACTTGCCCATGACAAGCCGCAAGCGCCCCTCCACGAGGTTGCGGCCGAAATTCGCCACCATCTCACGCATGCGCTCGCCCACGACCATGCCGGTCGTCAATGTGTTGCCCCGCTGTGTGGCTTGCCGGAGCTGCAGTTGCTGGTTCGCAATCCAGCCCACGCCGATTTGCGTGATGTCATCGAAGGCCAGCACTTCAAAGCCCGCACTCTCCAAGGCGGCGACGGTCGCCTCCCTGGTAAGGAGCGTGCTTGTCGCCGGCGTTTCGGCCCACGGCACCGGATAATGTGGTGGGTCACCATTGTCGGGCTCGTACGGATCGTAAAACACGAATGTCCCGCCAGTTTTCAGGACGCGGCGCAGTTCGCGATAGAGCCGGCCCCGGTCCGCGATATTCATGACCACATGCTGGCTCCAGACAACATCAAAGCCGCCATCGTCGAAGGGCAGCTCGGTAATGCTTCCAACCTGGTAGTCGATTTTGCCGCTGAGGCCGGCGCGTTTCGCAAGAAGAGTGGCGACGGCCACGTAGGCTGGGGTGAGATCCACTCCGGTGATATGACAGCCGATGGTTTCCGCAAGGAAGCGAGACGGACCGCCAAGACCGGATCCGGCATCGAGCACTCTCATGTCGTGCGTGATTTCGGCGCGCCTCCCCAATTCCACGGTCGCAGCAAGGCCGCCCACGTGAAACTGATCGAAGCCCGCAAATTTCTCCGCCGTCAGCGGCGGCTCAATCTCATCGATGATGCGGTCGAGCTTGGTGAGCAGTTCTGTATCGTCCTTGATTCCGGCCTGGTAATGCTCGCGAACGGTTTCGGTAAGGGTGGTCATGGTTGAGGCTCCTGAGTGTTCCGGTCGTTGCATCAGGCGGAGTTAGTGGACCCTCGCAGGGCGCTACTCGCATTGCGCTCCGGCTTTTTTGAAAGTCCTCCTTCGAACTTTGCGATCAATGCGGCCAAGGCTTCCGGCTGCTCCTTCGTGGTGAGGTGACCACCGGGCAAACGCTCGATCCGGAGGCCGAGCTCTCGCAGCCGTTCTTGCGCGAGGTCGACCTGCCGATGTTCAAAGGGATCTTCGTCGCTG
>CAYPWK010000627.1:0-2829 GCA_964414365.1 uncultured Burkholderia sp. | reverse complement strand
GCCGCGCTTGTCGTCTCGGCGATGCCCAGATTCGCCAGCTGGCGCTTGAGCACTTCGCGATTGATGAGCAGGTCTTCGACGAGGAGAACGCGCCGCGACGCGCCTTCTTGCGCCAACGCCACCGCATCGTTCGCGGCCGCGGACGGCTCGCTTCGGCGCGGCACGGCGCTGCGATCGATAGTCAACGGCAGTTCGATCGATACCGTCGTGCCGCGGCCGACCTCGCTCTCGAGCGCGATCGATCCGCCCATCGACTCGACGAGCCGCTTGCAGATGGCCAGCCCGAGCCCCGTCCCGCCGTAGCCGGCCGTCGTCGCGGAGCGAGCCTGGACGAACGGCGAAAAGAGTCGCGCCAGGTCCTCGCGCGCAATGCCGATGCCGGTATCGGCGACGCGAATCCGCACGCACTGCTCGTCCGCGTCGGTTGCAACGACATCGACCGACAGCGAAACGAAGCCGCGATCCGTGAATTTCGATGCATTGCCGAGCAGGTTCAGCAGCACCTGGCCGAGCCGCTGACCGTCACCGATATGACGAGGTGCGAGTGCGTGCGATACGTCGACGTTGAAATGCAACCCTTTACGTTCTATCTCGGGAGCGACGATGCCGGCCGTGCGCTCAACGAGTTCGCTCAAGCTCATGGGTCCGCAGGCAAGCGTCAACTCGCCGTTCTCGCTCTTTGCGAAATCGAGAATATCGTTGAGGATCCGCAGCAAGATCTCCGCGGCGTTGCGCGCCATGTCGACCAGATGCTGGTCGTCCGGCGAGAGCCGACCGTGATCGAGCAATTGCAGGATTCCTACCACACCGCTCATCGGCGTACGTATCTCGTGGCTCACGGTGGCAAGGAAAGCGTCTCGCGCTCGCGAGGCGTCTTCGGCATCGTGCTTGGCGGCGACGAGCGCGGCTTTCTCGAGGACTAGCTGTCGCTCGGTCCAGCGGCGCTGCCTGACCTCCTTGCGCAGGCGCAGCATGTAGCCGCATAGCACCGCAAGGAAGATGATCGTGACGGCGACGACTGGCGTCAGCACAATCCATAGCGTACGGGGCGGTATGCCGAACGTGAACCGAGTGGAAAGCCAGCTGTTCTGGATATGCTCCCGCTCGTTCTCCGGAATCGACGCGAGGACGCGATCGATCAGCGGCACGAGCGGAGCCAAGCGCGGCGCCACGCCAAACGAGAGGTCCTCGATGTGGCCCGTCGGCGCCGCAATGCGAAGAATGCCGGCATATTTCTCCCTGACGAGCCGATCGACGACGCCGAGATTGCCGATATAAGCGAACGCTCGGCCGCTCGCAACAGCCTCGAGCCCTTCTTCCGCCCTGGCGACCGTAATCGTGCGCATTGTTGCGAGGCCCGGCAGTTCTGTGCGCATCGCTTCGGAGTCCTTCACGAGAGCCACTTCGGCGCCCGAGATGTCGCCCGGTCCGCCGATGAACGGCGCCGTTTCACGCGTGACGATGACGAGCGGATACCGAACGTAGGGCTTCGAGTACTTGAAGCCCGGAGCCAGGCCATCGGAACGCGATGCCGCCACGATAAGATCGAGCCCGCCGCTGTTCGCGAGCTCGATCGTTTCGCTCCATGAGTGAGTCGGGACGATGCGCAGCCTCACACGGAGCGTATCGCGAATGAAGTCGAGGTAATCCGCGGAAATGCCTTCAAGACGACCCATGTCGTCGACATAGGCCATGGGCGCCCATTCCGGGTCAGTGCCGATGCGCAGCTCAGGCAGCGATGCCAGGTATGCCCGATCCTCCTCCGAGAGCGATAGGCGCAGATCCCAGCCAGTGCGCGGCGAGTGCTGTGTTTCCTCTTTGGAGGGGCAGCCGGCCAGCGCCGCTAAGAGCGACGACGCAAACAGCCACGCCAGAACAATCGCGACTTTGTGTGAGCGCAGGGCAGACCACGCAAGACGTCCGCGCGACGAACCGCCGCTCACGACGGGACTCATACGGAAGAGAGATCGTTGTTGCGGCAATACTCGAGCAGTTCCTGGTTCGTCGAAAGCCCGAGTTTTCGCTGTGCGTTGACCTTGTGCCGACTAATCGTCTTAGGGCTCCTATTGAGGCGCTGCGATATCTGCGTGGCAGTCATGCCGTCGTATGCGAAAAGACGGATGACCTCGAGCTCGGCCGTCGTCAGCGCGGCTTCTCGGCCGACGCGCTGACCGACGATGCTCGCGCTCGCCAGCAACGACTCGAGGCCCGGACTCAGATAGGTCCGCTGCTGCGCGGCGGCGACGAGCGCGAGGCTCAGTTCCTGCACGCCGCCCGCCTTCTCGACGATCGCTTTCACACCCTTCGCCATGAGCTTGTTCAGAATCGCCGCGTTGCGCAGCGCTGTGATGACGATGATGGGCACGTTCGGCCTGATCCGCGTCAAGCGATCGATCAGCGCAATGCCGTCTTGCGTGCGCTCGCCCGGCATCGCGTAGTCGGTGACGATCACATCGCAGGCCACGGTCTGCACCACGGCGATGAGCTCATCCGAATTGCCGGCCTCCGCCACGATTTCGACGGCTCGGTTCTCCTCGAGCGCAATGCGGATGCCGTAGCGGACGATGCTGTGGTCGTCCGCAAGAATGATACGCAGCAGCTTGTTCATGATGCTCAGTGCCCCTGATCCGATGCGCGGCGTCCGCATCGTCTGAATTCTTCTAATTCGACGTGTCGGCGAAAACCGAAGATCCTAGCGAGAACGGCTGCGATCGATAATACGAAAATTCTTATAAACCGAAAGCAATTCCGCCGAGCGGCGAGCATCTTTTGCCGCAGCGAAGGCCGTGCAGCCAAATTGTGGGAAATCGATCGAAATTCGATGTTAGC
>CAYPWK010000626.1:0-2847 GCA_964414365.1 uncultured Burkholderia sp. | reverse complement strand
GCCATCTCCTCGGCGCGCTGGTCCCACCACGGCATGCTGATCGCGATGCCGTTGCTCTTCGTGGCCACCGTCAGCTTCTTGCGAGGGCGACGCTGGGCAAGGTCGAACGCGAACTTGAGCACGCGCTCGCTGCCGTGGCGCGTGAACACCGACTGCTGGACGACGAATTCGCGCTCGGTGCCCTCGAACATCACGCCGCCTACCGACGAATACTCGCCCTCGGTGTTTTCCCGGACGATCCAAAAATCGATGTCACCGGCGCGGCGGCCCGCGAGCGGCGAGGGCACACCGTCGAACAGGCGCGCCGGGCGCAGGTTGATGTACTGGTCGAACTCGCGACGGAATTTAATCAGCGAGCCCCAGAGCGAAATATGGTCGGGCACTTTGGCGGGCCAGCCGACGGCGCCGAAAAGGATGGCATCGCAGCGCTGCAGCTGCTCCTTCCAATCGTCGGGCATCATTTGGCCGTGCGTCTCGTAGTAGTCGCAGCTCGCCCACTCGATTCGCTCGTACTCGAGCTCGATGCCGAAGCGGCGGCATGCCGCATCGAGCACACGCAGGCCTTCTGGCATCACTTCTGTGCCGATGCCGTCGCCGGGAATCGCGGCGATTCGATATTTCCGAGCCATGACCGGGGATCTCCTTGGTTCCTGAAGTCGAAAGAAACGATGTCGAAACAGTGAGCGTCGCCTTTGCGCCCGGCGCGGTCGCAGTGCCGGCGCGGCCATTGACCGCGCAAGAGGATTCGGACGCTAGCTCTGCGGAAACAGCACTTCGAGCGGGTAATGCGTTTTGACGAAAGGCGACTTGATGATGACGTAGCTGAAGTACTTCTCGATGCCGATGTCGCGCTCGAGCAGGCCTTCGATCACACTCTGATAGTGGCTCACGCTGCGCGTCACGAACTTCAGGAGATAGTCGTACCCGCCGCTCGCGAGGTGGCATTCGACGATCTCGTCGACGTCGCGAATGGCGGCGACAAAGCGGACGAAATCTTCTCGGCGATGATCGGCAAGCGTGACCTCGGTGAAGACGATCTGGACGTCGCCGAGCTTTTCGAGCTGGATCTGCGCGCCATAGCCGACGATATAGCCGGCTTTCTCTAGACGTTTGACGCGAATCAGACAGGGGCTGGGCGAGAGCCCGACGGCGTCGGCGAGTTCGACGTTCGTAATGCGCCCCCTCTTCTGAAGTTGCGAAAGGATCCTTAAGTCAATCCGGTCAAGCTTGCAGTCGCCGCTCATCGTCAGTGTCGCCAGGCCCTTGAAAACGCGACGCTTACTTTAGCATGCGGTTACGCCGATCCGGCTGCCGAGCGCGGCCCTCACATCGGCTTGCGCAAGCACGTCATCGAGCGTGCGGCGCAGCCGCTCGAAGAGAAGGTCGAACTCGCCGGCCGTGAACGAAAGCGCCGGCGCGAACCCCAGAATGTTGTCGCCGAATGCCCGGAAAATAAGCCGGTGGCGGTAGCCGGCCGCGGCAATCCGTTCGGGCAGCTTCAGCGCGGGATCGAAGCCGTCCTTGCTCTCCTTGTCCGAGACGAGCTCGAGGGCGCCGAGCAAGCCGCGGTGGCGCGAATCGCCGACGAGCGGATGGTCGAGCAGCGCGTCGAGTCCCTGCGCGAAGCGGGGCGCGAGCGCCTGGCCGTTCGCGAGAAGTCCGCCCTCATGGTAAAGACGCATGACTTCGAGGCCGATCGCTGCGCTGACCGGGTGCGCCGAATAGGTGTAACCGTGACCGATGACTGCCTCGGCATTGCTGTCGGCATCGGCGATGCCGCGATAGACCTCGTCCGAGATCAGTACGGCGCCCATCGGCGCGTAGCCCGCGGTCAGGCCCTTCGCGATCGTCATCAGATCGGGCTCCACGCCCTCGGCCTGGCAGGCGAAAAGCGGTCCCGTCCGCCCGAAGCCGGTGATGACTTCATCGGCAACGAAGAGGATGCCCAGCTTGCGGCAGGTGTCGCGCATTGCCTTGAGCCAGCCGACGGGCGGCACGATGATGCCACCCGAGCCCTGGATCGGCTCGCAAAAGAAGGCCGCGACGTTCTCGGCCCCGAGTTCCGCGACCTTGGCCGTCAGCGAGGCGACCGAGGCCGCGATGAGCGCGGCGTCGTCGGCATAGTCGCCGCGGTAGGCGTACGGTGACGGAATGTGATGCTGAGTCGGCAGTGGCAGGTCGAAATGACGATGAAACGCCGGCAGAGCGGTCAGGCCCGATCCGATCGACGAAGAGCCGTGATAGCCGCGCGCGAGCGCGATGAATTGCTTCTTCCGCGGGCGGCCGGTCACATTGTAAAAGTGCGTGATGAAACGGACGGCCGAATCGACGGCGTCCGATCCGCCCAGCGTGAAGTAGACGTGCTGGAGCGATGCGGGCGCGCGCTCGACGAGCTGCGCGGCCAGCTCGATCGCGGGCTCGGAGCCGAAATGGAAATATCCGGTTGCGTAGGGCAGCTTCCTCATCTGCTCGGTCGCGGCGGCGACGATGCTCTCGCGACCGTAGCCGACGTTGACGCACCAGAGTCCCGCGAACGCGTCGAGGAGTTCGTTGCCTTGCGCGTCACGCACGAAAGAGCCGTTTGCCGATTCGAGGATCGTGACGCCGCGCGCCTCATGCGCGCGGTAATTGACGACGGGGTGAATCAGGTGCTTGCGGTCGGCTTCGATGAGTGAGGAAATCGACATGATGGCGTGCTCGGGTCGGAGTGAACGTAATGACCCATGGTACCGAGGAGCGGGATCTGTTCGATGTACGAAATAATTGACTAAAAAGAGCGCACGACGCGTTTTGGTGCGTGCCCGCAGCATTTTCTGCTAACGTGCCGTTTCCACGGGGCGCACAGCG
>CAYPWK010000625.1:1921-2850 GCA_964414365.1 uncultured Burkholderia sp. | reverse complement strand
AACCCCGTTGCCCTGAAGACCGCGCAGAAGACCGGCTTTCCGGTCGATCACATCGTGGGCAATGTGTGGTCGAACTCCGAGGAAGACGTCATCCCCGCCGGTGAGGCGGCCAAGGGATACATCGCGATCACCACACAGGCCTCCGGCTCCCAGTACCCCGTGCTGCAGGAGATCGCGAAGACCGTGTATGGCGCCGGCAAGGGCAATCTATCCGACAAGAGTCGCATCGGCAGCGTATATCACAACCTCGGGATCGTTAACGGCATCCTGAATGTCGAAGCCGTGCGCATCGCTCAGGCGCGCTTCGGGCACCGGCCGCTTACCGGAGAAGAGGTCCGCTGGGGTTTCGAGAACCTGCGCCTGGATGAGGCGCGCGTCGCCGCGCTCGGCGCCAAGGACTTGTTCCACTCCATCAATGTGAGTTGCACGAATCACGAAGGCGAAGGGCGCGTGACCTTTCAGCAGTGGGATGGTTCGAAGTGGCACGTCATCAGCGGCTGGATCGCGCCCGATTGGTCTCTGCTGCGCCCAATCATCGAGAAATCGTCCGCGGCGTACGCGGCCGAGCACCACATCGCGCTGCGCGATTGCGCGAGTCCTACAACGATAGCCAAGTCCGGTTCATAAACTGACGCTTGTTGCGCGAGTGGGCCCCGCCGGCCGCAAACTCAGATATCCACAACAAACAGACCTCCGACAACCAAAGCGAAATTCAAGATGATGATCAATCGTTTGATCCGGCAGGCCGTGCTGGAGGCCTTCGGCTACACCGCGGCCACGCTCCTGGTCCTGACTCAACCTGCCTTCGGCGAGGGAGGCGGCCCGGCGAGCGCCGGGTTCGATCAAGGTTTTTACATCAGTGACGCCGCGGGCCACAACTCGCTGCACCACAACGCGCAGCATAAGCCGCGCTAGAACGGAAGAGCGTC
>CAYPWK010000625.1:1632-1911 GCA_964414365.1 uncultured Burkholderia sp. | reverse complement strand
CCGCGCTTCAATCACTTCGAGACCTCCGGCACCGAGGCTTTCGGCGCAGTAGACAACTCGTCGAATAACTTCGACGTTTTTCTGGGCAGGCTGTATGTGTCCGGAACACTGCTCGATCCGAGCATCAGCTACTGGTTCACCCTGCAGGGAACTACCACTGGAAATGGGTCAGGGGTGACGCTTCTGGATGCGCTGGCCGCCAAGACCTTCAATCCATACCTGAAGGTCGAGTTCGGCCGATACTGGAGTGCCTACACGTACGAATACTATGACGACATC
>CAYPWK010000625.1:0-1622 GCA_964414365.1 uncultured Burkholderia sp. | reverse complement strand
TACCTGCTCCCCGACCTGTCTGCTGCGGAGTGGGCCTTTTCTCTGGGCCGGCAGATCGGCGTCAGAGTGTCCGGCCAGGTAGGTCGCTTGACTTACCGCCTATCTGCTTCGAATCCGGTTCCCGGGTCCGATGTGGGTAACACGGAGAATACAGGTCACAAAGTGGCCACGGTTCTCAACCTGCAGTACGACGTGCTGGCTCCCTACGGATTCCAGGAAACCGATCCTGACCCTTCAGCGGCGCAGTCACCGCAGCTCACTCTGTGGGTATCGGGAGCCTATAACCCGATCGAGTATTCGTCTGTGTTTCAAAACGATCTGGCCGGCGATATCACACGCGACGCGACTGCGTCCGTTAACTTCCGCTACCAGCACTTCACGTTTCAGGGGAGCGGCTACTACAAACGCACTGATGTGCGTTCAGGAGTGCATCCGGCATTCGATTCGCACGGCTGGCAAGAGCAAGCGGGGTACTACCTCGTGCCGGGCCGATTCGAGCTCGTCGAGCGCGTCGATGGCATTCGCTGGGGTGCGCCGCAGATTCCGGCGACCGGCGGTGCGGAAACGCAGTGGTATGCAGGACCAGGTAACTTCTCGTATCGCAAACTGACTGAATATACCGGTGGATTCAATTACTACCTCGTGCCCGGGCGCCACAACGTGAAGATCCAATTTGCCTACTCGCGGCTGTCCGGCAACGGCTTTGATGGGAAGTCCTTCGACGCCAATCGCGTGCTCGTTCAGGGGGAGGTCGCGTTTTAGGGGCAAGCCGGGACTGACAAGATCGTCTCCCAGATGCTTCATGCGTGGGCTCGATGTGCGCTGCGAAATCGACTCGCTCTCCAGCAACCCTCCAGTCTCGGCGGCGTTACGCTACACGGACCGGCAAGAACGAATCATCCGTCGCGCCGGCGAGATTGCGATCGTGCCAATCGCGCAAAGAGTCCGCACCGGATAACTCCACCCGGCGATCTCCGTGCAAAAGCTCGAGCCTCGGCCACGTGACGTTGGCAAGTGCTGTAAAGATGCCAGCGGCACCTGCTGGAGTTCTACATCTTCGATCCAGTGGTGGCTCCGTTCGACGAACTCTCGTATGAGCAGTAGTCCACAAGGACCGCTGGCTCCGACCCCGGATCATCCCATTTCCGTTTGTGGATGGCGCGGATCGGTCGGGTCGGGGTCGGCCTCCGGGCGCGCTTACGGACCAAATAGCCGTGAGTCCCACCAAACCGGTTGATGCAGGCTGGTCGTAATTTTTGGAAATTCCGGATGTTGTGGGTTGATGAGGATATTGCTCTCGGGGCGGGCGACCACAGACGGCACGATCAGGATCGCTGAGCGCCCTTGTTGTTGCCAGGTTTCACCGTAGGGCTTGCTGGACGCGGCCGAGGCAAGATACCAGTCCGGGATGGCCGCCTGGCTGAACATCTCATAGCTCACTCCAGGCGGGATCTTGATTTCAATGAAGTGTTGGTTCGGGGGCAAGGCCCCGGAGCCATACACCAACTTCTCGAGCATGGCGGTGGAATAGTGCTCACTCGCGTAGATCATTGCGCTCGCCGGCGTATTCCAACGGCCTGGAAACAGCTTCGAGCCTTGGGCATCGAAGATCGGAAAGGCCC
>CAYPWK010000624.1:0-2852 GCA_964414365.1 uncultured Burkholderia sp. | reverse complement strand
GTCAAAGGAAGAAACATGCCGCGTCGTCGCGAAGTTCCCAAGCGGGAAGTGTTGCCGGATCCGAAGTTCGGCAACGTTGATGTAGCTAAATTCATGAACGTGCTGATGCTCTCGGGCAAGAAGTCTGTGGCCGAGCGCATCGTTTATGGCGCTTTTGAGCAGATCCAGACCAAGGGTGGCAAGGACCCGCTGGAAGTGTTCACGGTGGCGCTCAACAACGTGAAGCCGGTGGTCGAAGTGAAGAGCCGCCGCGTTGGTGGGGCGAACTACCAGGTTCCGGTCGAAGTGCGTCCGTCGCGTCGTATGGCATTGGCGATGCGCTGGTTGCGCGAGGCCGCGAAAAAGCGCAGCGAGAAGTCGATGGCTCTGCGTCTCGCCGGTGAACTTCAAGAAGCCGCGGAAGGTCGCGGCGGCGCGATGAAAAAGCGCGATGAAGTGCACCGGATGGCCGAGGCCAACAAGGCGTTCTCGCATTTCCGTTTCTAAGAATCGCGCATGCGTCAGGCTTCCCGGCCTGCTCGCATGTGAAATCAAGCGGAAAAACTTTCCGGGCGGGTGCGCTTTTCAGCGCCTCGCCCGTTTGTGTTAGGGCGCGAAGACTTTTCGAGATGCTTCGCGCGATCCAATAGAGGATAAAAGTGGCTCGTAAGACACCTATCGAGCGCTACCGCAATATCGGTATTAGCGCTCACATCGACGCCGGCAAGACGACGACGACGGAGCGCATCCTGTTTTACACGGGCGTGAATCACAAAATCGGTGAGGTTCACGACGGCGCTGCGACCATGGATTGGATGGAGCAGGAGCAGGAGCGCGGCATCACGATCACGTCGGCGGCGACGACGGCCTTCTGGAAGGGCATGGGCAACAACTATCCGGAGCACCGGATCAACATCATCGATACGCCGGGCCACGTCGACTTCACGATCGAAGTCGAGCGCTCGATGCGCGTGCTCGATGGTGCCTGCATGGTCTATTGCGCCGTGGGCGGCGTGCAGCCGCAATCGGAAACAGTATGGCGCCAGGCCAACAAGTACAAGGTGCCGCGTCTCGCGTTCGTCAACAAGATGGACCGTACCGGCGCGAACTTCTTCAAGGTCTACGATCAGCTGAAGTTGCGTCTGAAGGCGAACCCGGTGCCTGTCGTCGTGCCGATCGGCTCGGAAGAGAACTTCAAGGGCGTCGTCGATCTGCTGAAGATGAAGGCGATCATTTGGGACGAGGCCTCGCAAGGCACGAAGTTCGACTACGTCGACATCCCGGCCGAACTCGTCGACACCTGCAACGAGTGGCGCGAGAAGATGATCGAATCGGCCGCCGAAGCGAGCGAAGAGCTGATGGAGAAGTATCTCGGCGGCGAAGAGCTCACGGAAGCGGAGATCGTCAAGGCGCTGCGTGACCGCACGATCGCCTGCGAAATCCAGCCGATGCTTTGCGGCACCGCGTTCAAGAACAAGGGCGTGCAGCGCATGCTCGACGCCGTCATCGATTTCCTGCCGTCGCCGGTCGATATTCCGCCGGTGAAGGGCGAGCTCGAAAGCGGCGAATCGGCCGAGCGCAAGGCGTCGGACGACGAGAAGTTCTCGGCGCTCGCGTTCAAGATCATGACGGACCCGTTCGTCGGTCAGCTGATTTTCTTCCGCGCTTATTCGGGCGTCGTCAACTCGGGCGACACGGTGCTGAACTCGACCAAGGGCAAGAAGGAGCGCATCGGCCGGATTCTGCAGATGCACGCGAACCAGCGTGAAGAAATCAAGGAAGTGCGCGCGGGTGACATCGCCGCCGCCGTCGGCCTGAAGGAAGCGACGACGGGCGATACGCTTTGCGACCCGGCGCATCCGATCGTGCTCGAGCGCATGGTGTTCCCGGAGCCGGTGATTTCGCAGGCCGTCGAGCCGAAGACGAAGGCGGACCAGGAAAAGATGGGTCTCGCTCTCAACCGCCTGGCTCAGGAAGATCCGTCGTTCCGCGTGCAGACGGACGAAGAATCGGGCCAGACGATCATCTCGGGCATGGGCGAGTTGCACCTCGAAATCCTGGTCGACCGCATGAAGCGCGAGTTCGGCGTCGAGGCGACGGTCGGCAAGCCGCAAGTCGCATATCGCGAGACGATCCGCTCGACGGCGACCGATGTCGAAGGCAAGTTCGTCAAGCAGTCGGGCGGCCGCGGCCAGTACGGTCACGCCGTCATCACGCTCGAGCCGCACGAGCAGGGCAAGGGCTACGAGTTCCTGGACGAGATCAAGGGCGGCGTCATTCCGCGCGAGTACATCCCGGCCGTCGACAAGGGCATCCAGGAAACGTTGAAGAGCGGCGTGCTCGCGGGCTTCCCGGTCGTCGACGTGAAGGTCCATCTGACGTTCGGTTCGTACCACGACGTCGACTCGAACGAAAACGCGTTCCGGATGGCCGGCTCGATGGCGTTCAAGGAAGCCATGCGCCGCGCGAGCCCGGTTCTCCTCGAGCCGATGATGGCTGTCGAAGTCGAGACGCCGGAAGACTACATGGGCAACGTGATGGGCGATTTGTCGGGCCGCCGCGGTATCGTCCAGGGCATGGAAGACATGGTCGGCGGCGGCAAGATCGTCCGTGCGGAAGTGCCGCTTTCGGAGATGTTCGGCTACTCGACGTCGTTGCGCTCCCTCACGCAGGGTCGTGCAACGTACACGATGGAGTTCAAGCATTACGCCGAAGCTCCGCGCAACGTTGCTGAAGCGATCATCAACGCGAAGGCGAAGTAAGCCATACTGGGCTGATCATTCTCATCGATACTTTTTGAAAGAAGCGAATCATGGCAAAAGGCAAGTTTGAGCGGACCAAGCCGCACGTGAACGTCGGCACGATTGGTCACG
>CAYPWK010000623.1:0-2863 GCA_964414365.1 uncultured Burkholderia sp. | reverse complement strand
TCATTTCCATGCTTTTGCGCGGATCTGGCCGAAAATGGGCGCTGCAGGCCACCCGCTCCGGCTCATCGTTCGCACGCTGTAGTCACTTCGGGCAAGCACCAGGTTTCTTGAACATCGCCGCGGGCCGGCATTTCAGCAATGCCGCCGGCACTGCGTCCAGGGAGAAACTCCCGACCGGGAGACACGCGAATGCATTGTTCCGCCACGGGACATCCGGCATGCCTGGGCAGTCGCAGCTGCCCGGCGCGCGCCCCGGGCGCGAGCAACGGGTGTTTGGGCTTGGTCCGACGCGGACCATGTGAAGCTGGCGCGCCGCGCTCGATGAAGATGGGCACTACTCGTTCGCCGTTCCCCTATGATGCCGCGGCGCGCCACGCGCTCCAATCGGCAAGTCTGCGACGCCCTACGATCTTGCACTACGCTTCGTGGACTTCCCACCTCATAGGATGGTCCGGTTACCTTTCGATAGCGGCCATGCCGAGCACTTCCGGGATCGACGCGATGTGCCAGGAGCGGCCGTGAGCAGGTGCAGCAAATCGTGGGTCGATCGAGTACGTGCGATGGTGTGCGCTCGGTGCCACCGTGCCTCGATAGGAGACGTCGCAAATGAGTGAACCTTCCGCGCCGGCGGCGCTGACATTTGGCGCCCGAGCTGCAGCCGACGCGGTGGACTCAAAGAGAAGAGATCGAGGCCACAATTTCCTTTGTCGTGACAACAGCGCTGGCGTAGTTCGGCATATTGATGTCGAGCGCGGCGTGCATCATCTCGTCTGTGTAATCCGCTGTCGCATCTCTCACCACCGTGACCTCGTAGCCGAGTTCGGCGGCGTAGCGCACGGTCGCTTCGATGCAGGTATGCGCGATCATCCCGATGACGATCAGCTGATGGATGCCGTGCTTCTTAAGCTGCAGATCGAGATCGGTGTTGGCAAAGCCGCTGGAGCACCAGTGTTCCTGCGCCACAATCTCACCCGGCGCCGGCACGAATTCGGCGCGGAACTCGCCGCCCCAGGTGCCGAATTCGAAGGTCTTGTGCTCCCACGTCGCCTTCTGAATCGGCGCGAAGTACGTCCATGTCTCGTAGTCGCCTGGGCGATAGCGGTGATGCATGGCGTAAAACACGCGCAGCTTCGCCTGCCGTGCGGCTTTCAAGAGCTGTAGCATGTTGGGAACGCAGTTGTTCGCCTCGGCCACAGCTTTGATGCGAGGCCAGATCTTGCCGCCTTCGGAAATGAAGTCATTGTAGGGATCGACCACCAGCAGCGCGGTGATGCCCTTGTCGTAGGTCTGGGTTGTCACGGCATTCTCCCTCGGTGCATACGGATCGTCGCAATCCGCCGCGGTTAATTCTTCAGGTCATGTCGATGACGACCTTGCCCGTGGCTTCACCGGATTCAAGATGTCGGTAGGCATCCACGACGGTCGTGAGACTGAAGCGAGTTTCGTCGACGAGCGGTTGAAGTTTGCCCGCGTCGACCAACGCGGCGACCTCGCGCAGGATTGCGCCGTGTCGCTCTCAACAATGGCAGCAGCATGAATATGCGCCGGCGAAACACCGCCACGAGTTATCCCTTCGTGCGCCGTGATCGCGACGAGCGGCAGCGCCGCCGCCTCTCGCATGGATAGAGTTCTTGGTTTTGGCGCCAACAATTTGACGTCGGCTAGCACGTACTGGGCGAAAGTGCCGCCTGAACCGCCGACGCCGCCAACGCAGCCGAACACTTCATCGCGAGGCGCAAATTCCGTGACGCCCTCGCCCACCGCCTCCACGACGCCAGCAACGTCCGATCCAATGATCGCAGGGAGAGATGGGCTGAATGAGGCACCCTTGCGGATACTGATGTCGACCGGATTAGCCGATGCGGCAGCGGCACGAAGTAGAACTGATCCTCGGCCGACACGAGGGATCGGAAGGTCGTCTGGAGATAGGTTCTCGAGACCGCCAAATTTCTTGAGAACGACAGCCTTCATCGCGGGCTCCGCTCAGTACTCCTCAGGCGGCGTAATCTTCGCCGGCATCCGGCGCGCGCGCAGCCACATAGACAAGGGCCGAGACATTCGGATGCACACCAGCATCGCTGACGATCATCCCTGAAAATGAATGTCCGGCTAGAACCGTCGGTCCAGACTGTCGTCCGAGCACGCGCAGCGCTGCATCGACGGCTTCAGGGAGCGTCGTCAGGGGGTTTTGCACGGACGTCACGTTGAGCCCCGCAGCCTGCAATCGCGGGATCACTTCGGACCAGCTTGAGCCGTCGGCAAACAGACCGTGCACCAGCACGACATTTTTCGCCTTGGGCGCGGTCTGCGCGAAAGCGGTACGTGACAGAAGCGAACTTGCCACGCCGCGGCCGTCAAACCACAAAGATACGCCTGTCCATGTTGCCGTCTCCTCAGATGCAGTCTGTGCGCGGTAGTACACGAGCCCGATTATCTTCCGGTGGCCGCGATCACCGCTTCCTTGATCTTCGCGATGGCGTAGTTTTTGGCCAAGCCGAGATCGATGTGGGGCATGTTCGGCATTTCGTCGGCTACGACGACACAATTGACGATCGCGGGTCCGTCGACCGCAAGGGCTTCGGCGATCGCGCCGCGCAACTCGTCCGGATGCTCCGCCTTGAACCCATGGGCCCCGCAGGCCCGGGCCAACGCGACGAAATCCGGATTTGGAAATTCAATCGCCTCCCGAAACGCCGGCAGACCCACGCCCTCGGCCTCCAAGAAAATGAGTCCAAGTCTGGAATTATTGTAGATGATAACCTTCACTGGCAGCTTGTGATGCACTGCCGTCATGAACTCGCCCATCAGCATGTTAAAACCGCCGTCCCCGGTCATGGCGATGACTTGGCGGGAGCGGTCGAGC
>CAYPWK010000622.1:0-2870 GCA_964414365.1 uncultured Burkholderia sp. | reverse complement strand
TATTGCCCATCGTTCATGCCGGGCACAACGCCGAGTTGCGCCTGGGCTTCGATGAACAGCCCACACGGGACCGGATTCGTCTCGCGCTCAACCGAATGTTGTGGGTGCTGGCGAGCTATTTGAGCGTGGCGGTCGGAATCGCCGTCATCCTGAGTTACCGCTTGTCGCGCCCGATCCTTCGGTTGCGCAATGTTTCCCGGGCCATTGCCTCGGGTGACTATGGACAGGCACTGAACGTCAGTACCGGCATCCGCGAGCTGCACGAGTTGGCGACGGACCTGGAAGACATGCGTCGCGAGTTGGTGGGTGTGAACAGTCGGCTGCAGACGAAGATCAAGGAAAAGGAGATCTCCGAGGTGCGGCGCGAGGAGTTGCAGAAGCAGCTGCGCCATCGTCAACGCCTGGAGACGGTCGGCACGCTCGCGAGCGGCATCGCTCATGAAATCAACAATGTGCTGGTGCCGATCATCCTCTTCACGGATACGGTACTGCAGGATGTGGCGTTATCCGGCGAGTCGCGCGCGGATCTCGAACGCGTTCTGGGGGCAGCGCGCCGTGCAAAGGACATCGTCAGGAAGATTCTGACGTTCAGCCGCGAGCTCGACGAGGCAAAGCTCGCTCTGATCGACTTGCGCGGTGTGGTGGCCGAAGGCCTGAATCTTTTCGCGGCACTCGCACCGCCGACCGTTGAGATCCGGACTGAAATCGACGCAGCCATACCGCTGGTGAAAGCCGACGCCACGCTGGCTTTGCATCTGGTGATAAATCTGTGTACCAACGCGTACCAGGCAATGGAGGGTGCTCGAGGCTTGTTGACGGTTGGGCTCCGCTATCGGGAAAAAACCGACGCGGGCGCGCTGGCTCAACCATGCGTGGAATTTTGGGTGAGCGATACCGGACACGGGATGGACCCGGTCACCGTCGAGCGCATATTCGAACCTTTCTTTACCACCCGCTCGGTCGGTCAAGGCACCGGCCTGGGGCTTGCAGTCGTGCATGGCATCGTGGAAAGCTTCGGTGCTAGCATTGCAGTAGAGACACAAATTGGCGTAGGCACCACGTTCAGAATACGTTTCCCGGCCGTCACCCGGCTCGGCGCTGGTGCTGATGCCGATGTGCCGCTCGTAGAAGACGAACATGCAGAACATTCTGATCGTCGACGATGAGCCCGACGTGCGCGACGCACTCAGGCGAGTACTCGATCGCGCGGGATACTCGGTGCGTACAGTGGCCAGTGCAATGGACGCATTGGCCGAGCTCGAGCGCACCCCCGCGGATGTCGTCATTACCGACATCGTCATGCCGAAGATCGACGGTGTGCAGGCAATCGAGATGATCTGCAAGCAGTTCCCGGCGATACGCATCATCGCGATTTCCGGTGGCGGCAAGTTCGGCATCACGGCTTACCGACCAATGGCGATCACGACCACGGCCTATCTTGCATCGGCCCGGGACGCCGGAGCCCATCTGGTGCTCACCAAACCTTTCGAGGCCGTTGAGTTGATTCGAGCGGTCGAGGAAGTCCTCGGCGTCGGCCACGCCTGAGCGGACCTTCACGCCACGTCACATCCAACCCCGGACACGTACCGGGTCAGGGCGAAAGGAGCGCAGCGCCGGCCGGGCGCGGATGCGTTTCGTTTGTTACATCGCCTGAAGTCCCCGTGTAAGAGGCACAGTCAACAATCAGCATCGCTGCGGCGGCACCCGGGCGCGCGCTCATATTCTCTGGAGGCCTGTCGTATCGCTTGCGCGACGGCGCGGTTTTCGAGCCGTTCCGGGCGCGTGTAGAATCCTGCGCGAGGTTACCTGCCGGGTACACCGCGAGCGAGGGCTTGCCCGCAGGGACGCAGAACCGCGGATGTTGTAGTCATGGCCGAGGTGGTGCGGACGGCTTGTACAGGTCACCCAGCGACTGCGCGCCGCGGTCGGTGATTGGACGAAACGCCCGGAACCCAACTTAGGCACGCGGACCGGCACTCAGGATGGAGCAGGATAGACGGGTTCGTGGCCGGGAGCGTCAATTGCTGCCTCGGCCGTTACGATATGTCTGGCAGAGGTGCACTCCAGCCCATGGCCAAAGAACAACTCGTCTGGAAGAAGAGGCCCGAATCCGCCGATTACGATGCGGCCGCAGCCTATCTGGGGCTGATTTTCAGCACTGCGCGCGTGAAAGAGCTTCTCAAGGCGCTGCGCGCGGCCCCTGTCACTGAAAGTTCGGCCAAGGATCTGTTGCGTGCCAGCGGCCTGCCGCTACTTCCGCAGGATGAGTCGAGTGTCAAAGCGGACCTCAAGAGGTTGAGCAAGGGCAAGCCGCTCGCGCCCGTTCTGGCACTCCGCGGGGACATGTCGCGGGGGATTCCGCTGATCGTTGCCGACGGTTATCACCGCATCTGCGCCGTCTGTTACTACGACGAGCACGCGGCGGTAGCCGGTCAGATCGTCGAACCTCCATCACTCGCTGATTGACATGGCGCTGGCGCGCGCAAGGAGAACCCGGCATACTGCTCCAGCCCATGAATTCACTCGTACATCAGGCAGCTCTGATTACCAGCCCGGCTTTCGCGCAAAGCCGGGCTATCCGTGTGGCTGCTGGTTGCCAGACCTGTACGAGGAATTCGGCCAATGTCGTCGCAAGAATTGTCACTCCTGTGTCTTCGAGTAATAGCGGACTCTGATCCGGGTGTCATCGCTCGAGTGCTCGAGCGTTTCCAAAACCTGAACGTCGTGCCTCGGCGGGTAATCGCGGAGTCCGGGGTCAACGGGGCTTTCCATATCCGGGTCGACATCTTTGGTGTTCCGGAACCGACCCTCACCCTCATTGCCGCGAAGCTTGGCCAGGTTCCGAGCATCGTGAGTGCCTACTGGCACCG
>CAYPWK010000621.1:0-2882 GCA_964414365.1 uncultured Burkholderia sp. | reverse complement strand
CTTCTTCCCGTCTATTTCAAGTTCAACCATGATGGTGAATGGTCCTTAACCTATTTACCGCTCGATCGCTGATCGCTCGATCATTCATTCGTTCGCTCGCTCGCGTCGCGCTCGCCACGAGCAGTAGGCGAGCGTTCGATAAAGCGATGAATTACTTGCCGCTGCCGGCGCCGCGCAACGCGGGGCTTTCGCCCGGCGTCTCCATTAAGCGAGCACCGCCTCGACAGGCTGCGACGCCCCCGCATGCCCGCCGACGAGGCAACGCTTATGCTCGACGTGGTAGGCAAACTCGTCCCAGTAGTGCTTGAGCATCCCGCGCACCGGCATCGCCGCCGCATCGCCGAGCGCGCAGATCGTGCGGCCCATGATGTTGTCGGCCACCGAGTTCAGGAGGTCGAGGTCTTCCTCGCGGCCCTGACCGTGCTCGATGCGATTGACGACGCGCCATAGCCAGCCCGTGCCCTCGCGGCAAGGGGTGCATTGGCCGCACGACTCTTCGTAGTAAAAGTACGAGAGGCGCAACAACGAGCGCACCATGCAGCGCGTCTCGTCCATGACGATGACCGCGCCCGAACCGAGCATCGATCCGACCTTCGCGATCGCATCGTAGTCCATGTCGGTTTGCATCATGATGTCACCGGGCACGACCGGCGCCGACGAACCGCCCGGAATGACGGCCTTCAGCTTCTTTCCGCCACGCACGCCGCCCGCGAGCTCCATCAGCGTCGAGAACGGCGTGCCGAGCGGCACTTCGTAGTTGCCCGGCCGCTCGACGTCGCCCGAGACCGAGAAGATCTTCGTGCCGCCGTTGTTCGGCTTGCCGAGCTCGAGATAATTCTGCGGCCCGATAGCCAGGAGAAACGGCACGGCGGCAAACGTCTCGGTGTTGTTGATCGTCGTCGGCTTGCCGTAGACGCCGAAGCTCGCCGGAAACGGCGGCTTGAAGCGCGGCTGGCCCTTTTTGCCTTCGAGCGATTCGAGCAACGCCGTCTCTTCGCCGCAGATGTAAGCACCGTAGCCGTGATGCGCGTGCAGCTGGAATGAAAAGCCGGAGCCGAGGATGTTCTCGCCGAGGAACCCGGCGCGGCGCGCCTCTTCGAGCGCTTCCTCGAAGCGCCTATAGACTTCCCAGATTTCGCCGTGAATGTAGTTGTAGCCGACCGTGATTCCCATCGCGTAGGCGCCGATCGCCATGCCCTCGATCAGGGAGTGCGGGTTCCAGCGCAGGATATCGCGATCCTTGAACGTGCCGGGCTCGCCTTCGTCCGAATTGCAGACAAGGTACTTCTGCCCCGGAAACTGGCGGGGCATGAAGCTCCATTTGAGACCCGTCGGGAAGCCCGCGCCGCCACGCCCACGCAAGCCCGACGCCTTCACGTCGGCAATGACTTGCTCAGGGGGAATTTTCTCTTCGAGAATGCGGCGCAGCTGCTTGTAGCCGCCGCGCGCAACGTAATCTTCGAGATGCCAGTTCTCGCCGGTCAGGCCCGCGAGAATCAGCGGTTTGATGTGACGATCGTGTAAAGACGTCATTTCGAAAGCTCCTCGAGCAGCTGATCGATCTTCTCGCGGCTCATGAAGCTGCACATGCGCGTGTTGTTCACGAGCAGCACCGGCGCGTCGCCGCACGAGCCGAAGCATTCGCCTTCCTTCAGCGTGAACTTGCCGTCGGGCGTCGTTTCGCCGAAGTCGATCCCGAGCTTCTGCTTCAAATATTCGGCCGCGCGCTCGGCGCCGCCGTCGGGGCCGAGCTGGCACGGAAGGTTCGTGCAGAGCGTGATCTTGTACTTGCCGACAGGCTCGGTCTCGTACATCGTGTAGAACGTCGCGACCTCCTGCACGGCGACGGCCGGCATGCCGAGGTAGTCCGCGACGTACTGCATGAGCTCGGGCGACAGCCAGCCATGCTCTTCCTGAGCGACGGCCAACGCCGACATGACGGCGGACTGCTTCTGATCGGCGGGATACTTCGCGACCGCACGATCGATTTCTTTCAGGCCTTCAGCTGAGATCATTTTCTGCACACGATTCTTTCAATACCTACCGAACGAAAACCTGCCGCCGATTCGGCGAGCGGCAGACACGGCGCTCTTCATTCATCGCGAGCGCGCGGCGCAAACCGTCAACGATCGATCTCGCCGAAGACGATGTCCTGCGTGCCGATGATCGTCACGGCGTCCGCGATCATGTGGCCGCGCGCCATTTCGTCGAGCGCCGCGAGGTGCGCGTAGCCGGGCGCGCGAATCTTGAGCCGATACGGCTTGTTCGCGCCGTCCGAAATCAGATAGATGCCGAACTCGCCCTTCGGATGCTCGACGGCCGCGTAGGCTTCGCCTTCCGGCACATGGAAGCCTTCCGTGAAGAGCTTGAAGTGGTGAATCAGCTCTTCCATGTTCGACTTCATGGCCACACGCGAAGGCGGCGCAACCTTGTGATTGTCCGTCATCACGGGGCCGGGATTCTTGCGAAGCCATTCAATGCACTGTTTCGCGATGCGCGTCGATTGACGCATTTCCTCCACGCGAACGAGATAACGGTCGTAGCAATCGCCGTTCACGCCGACGGGGATGTCGAAATCGAGCTGATCGTAGACTTCGTAGGGCTGCTTCTTGCGCAGATCCCATTCAATGCCGGAGCCGCGCAGCATCGCTCCCGTCAGGCCCAGCTGCAGCGCGCGCTCGGGGCTCACGACGCCGATGCCGACGAGCCGCTGCTTCCAAATCCGGTTGTCCGTCAGCAGCGTTTCATATTCGTCGACGCACGTCGGAAAGCGCGTGAAAAAGTCGTCGATGAAATCGAGGAGCGACCCTTGCCGCGCTTCGTTCAACCGCTCGAGCGCCTTCGCATTGCGGATCTTCGACGGCTTGTATTGCGGCATCGCG
>CAYPWK010000620.1:1070-2885 GCA_964414365.1 uncultured Burkholderia sp. | reverse complement strand
GCCAGCCCCAGTCCAGATGACGCCAGCTCGAGCGAAGCAGCGAAAGGCTCGCGGCTGCAACGACACGCGCCGCCGACGAACCGGAAAGCGCTCGGCCACCGCGCCGCATGCGGGCATGCGAGCCGGCGCCCTTAACTTTGCAAATCCCTCGTTTGGCCTGCTGAGCGTTCGACTTACACGAGGTACTTTCGTCACGCTGACGGCTTGCAGCGTGAAAGCTGCCGCCGAGGATTTTTCGTCAAACACCTCAAGTCAATTCGTCTCGAGCGGCTTTTTCGGCGCTCCGCGATTGTCTACATTCATTTCACCGCGGACCGGCTGCTTGAGCAGCAGCCGATTCTTTGAATGCTATCGCCTCAATGGGAGAAATGGATATGGGCAAGCTCGCAGGAAAAGTGGCCGTCGTCACCGGCGCATCGAAAGGTATCGGCGCGGGCATCGCGAAGGCGCTAGCCCGAGAAGGCGCTTCGGTGGTTGTCAATTATGCAAGCAGCAAGGCAGGAGCCGACGCCGTCGTCGCCGAAATCACGTCGGCCGATGGCAAAGCGATCGCAGTGGGCGGCGATGTGTCCAAGGCCGCAGACGCACAAGGCATCATCGACGCAGCGGTGGAAACTTATGGGCGCCTCGACATTCTCGTCAATAATTCAGGGGTCTACGAGTTGGCACCGATTGAAGAATTCACCGAGGATCAATTCCACCGGCAGTTCAACACCAATGTGCTAGGTGTATTGCTCACGACTCGGGCTGCATTGAAGCATTTTGGCGAGGGCGCTAGCGTGATCAATGTGAGTTCCGTTGTGACCACTATCACTCCTCCGGGAACCGCGGTGTACTCGGGTACGAAAGGGGCCGTCGATGCAATCACGGGCGTACTTTCGCGCGAGCTGGGACCGAGGAAGATCCGCGTCAACGCGATCAATCCGGGGATCGTGATCACTGAAGGCACGCACGCGGCAGGTATCGCCGGATCGGACTTCGAAACTATGGCGGTAAGCCAAACGCCGCTCGGCCGCGCGGGTCAGCCGGACGATATCGCATCGATTGCCGTATTTCTCGCATCCGACGACTCAGGCTGGCTGACAGGCGAGCGAATCGTGGCAAGCGGCGGGATGCGCTGAGGAAACTGAGAGGCAACGCCTGTCTCGGGGAGAGACAGGCGTTTGGGCCGATCATCCTCGCTAGCCGGCCTGCTTCGATTGACAGCAGAGTCGCTTCTTGCGCGCTGGCCGCGCTGTATCAGGCGGCGGTGCGGCGATAGGCTGTCGCGCGCTCACTGCTTCACCCGATCAAGGCGACGAACGCTCCAGCACGGCGGAGCCGAACGACGCATACACGTCGGGCCGATGCAGTTCCATATACCGCTCGGGATGGATCAGCGCGTTGAAACCATGAGGTCGATAGACACCGTGTGCGTCAGTCGTGACGAGCACGATCCTGCGCAGTCCCTTGAGCAGATCGGAGTCGAAGATGTGACGCATCAGCGCCGCCGCATAACCGCACGACCGGTATTCCGGCAGTACAAAGACGTCGCATAGATAACCGAACGTCGCCATATCAGTCACGACGCGGGCAAAGCCGATTTGGCGGTTGTTCAGATACGCGCCGAAGCAGAGCGATCCCTCGATCGCACGCTCGACGGTGGCTCTTGGAATACGGTCATCGAGCAGTTGCGCCGGGGTACTACTCGGTATTTGACCTGGGCGACACCAAGGCCCGGCCTTTGGAAGGTGAAATCACGGTGTCAAGGCGAGTGCAATGCAGAGCACTGCCGGCATCGAGCTAGCGGCGATAACGCCGCTAGTCGGTACTTGA
>CAYPWK010000620.1:331-1060 GCA_964414365.1 uncultured Burkholderia sp. | reverse complement strand
TCGATATGTGCAATGCGTCGATTTCCATTATTTTGGCTCTTAACAGTTGAAGCCGGCGGCGGTCGATTCCCGAATCGGTACTGTTCGAGTCGCACGCCGACCAATGCTCCGCTCGTCGTCATCAAGGCGAGAGGCATCGAGCGACTGCACGACTTGCCTTTACCGTTTTACGGGCAAATCGACATACGGCTGGGATCGGTATCAGCCAGCGCTGTGATGCAATAACGACTATCGCAGAACCGGCGGCTGGAATTGAACTAGCAAGCTTGATCCTACACCCAGTTCGTGATTTCACCGCGATTGCAACGGACAAACGATGTGTCATGCCATTGGGCAATTACGCCGAGAGTCGAGCCGGCATCGCGGATGTCGCCGGTTGCGACCTCTCCCGACGGGTCCCCGGACGGTCACGGACTCCCGGTTGGTGCGGGAATAGATGCTTGACGTCGCCGCCTGGAACACTAGCCTTCAACGCGAGTTCGGCAATTGATGCCTCCGCTGCAGGCAGGCATCGATTGCGCTTAGCCTCAGCGTCAAACATTCTCTTGCCTGCGGCGGCGGTCCCCCCTCTCACGCGCAGCAGAGAGAAATGAACTCTCGTCTGCTGTCGTCGGTTTCCCGCATCCCACGTCGCACTAGAACACTTCTCTTGGTCTGATTTTTCATCCGGGAAACTCGCTGCTGCCCGCTCGCCAGTGCCATGCATCCGGCGCGAGCCGCGCTACACGC
>CAYPWK010000620.1:0-321 GCA_964414365.1 uncultured Burkholderia sp. | reverse complement strand
AACGATCCGTTTGCGATGCCGTTCGTCGGCGCAGCATTCGGGAGGCAAACGCTTTCAGATCTCGATTTATGCGTGAAACTAAGGACCAACAAGAAGTCGGCGTTTTCAGTAGTGGTGAACAAAAGTTCTTAACGGCCGTTCGAGACAGTATCGCCAAAGCAAATCCAAAGCTCGGAAACGAGTCGTCGTTGCTCGCCCGCGTCGCTGAGGCGTACCGCGAAGCCAAACGCCTGGGCCTGACGCAGGGCGACTTGCTCTGGGACTTCATCTGTCTCGAACTCCAGGTGAAGGGCTTCTCGCGTCAACCAGAGATTGCGGCAT
>CAYPWK010000619.1:0-2886 GCA_964414365.1 uncultured Burkholderia sp. | reverse complement strand
AATGGTTTCAGCCCGTGCATTTTTTCAAGCTCCAGTTGCTCGGACGCAGGAATTTCACGCACGGACTTTCAACGCTGCTCGGCACCGTGATCCTGCTGGTGGGCGTCGCGGCAATCCCTGGACAATTTCTTGCCAAGATTCACACGTACAGACCGCTGCAGACCGCGCCGCTCTCGATGCTTCTGGCCATCCCCTTGCTGGTGACGCTCCCTTTGACGGCTGCTTTGTTGAATACGCGGCGCGCCGACCATCGCTGGGTGATCGCCATAGGTCTGTCGCTGATGTTGGCGACGTGCGCCATGGGCAGCTTCGTGACGTCCGAGTGGATTCGCAATAACTTCTACGCACTGCAGGCACTCCAGATCATCGCGCAGCCCATGGTGATCATGTCGATCCTGATGGGCGTCACGACGGGACTGCCGCCAACGGAAGGGCCGTTTGCTTCCGCAATGTTCAATACGGTCAAGACCTTTTCTGCGGCCATCGCAACGGGGCTAATAGAGGGCGTGGGAACGGCGCGCGAGCATTTCCATTCAAGCATGCTCGTGGACCAGTTGGGCAACCGCGCGCTGGTGGCAGGCTCTGGCCTCGATACACCGCAGGCGCTGGTGCAACTCGCGCACCGTATTCACGAGCAGGCCGTCGTTCTGACTTCCGCCGATCTCTATCGCGTGATGGCGTGCGTTGCGCTCGTTCTGCTCCTTCTGGTTCCCGTGCTGCCGGTACGCATCTATGCGCCGTGGAGCACAACGCCGCCCGCTTCGAAATGAGGTACGTTTTCCATGTCATCCACCGAACCCACTCCCACACCGTCCAGTCTGAAATGGCTTTGCCTCGCCGCAGTGATCATTGTTGTCCTCGTCGCTGTCTGGGCCGCCGTGAAGCTGTTGTCCCGCTCCGGTTCTGAATCCACGAACGACGCCTACGTCACGGCGGATTTCACGCTCGTCGCGCCCCGTGTCCCGGGGCAGATAACCGACGTACTGGCGAACGATAACGAGGACGTGAAAGCGGGCCAACTGCTGGTGCGCATCGACGACCGCGACTATCGCGCCGCGTTGATGAGCGCAGAGGCCGAGGTGGCGGCAGCAAAGGCATCGGTTGCGAACCTCGACGCGCAGATCGCGCGCCAGCCCTCGCTGGTCGATCAGGCGCGCGCCACGCTGCGCTCCGACGATGCGTCGATCGGCTTTGCGCGGGCCAACGCGGCGCGCTACCAGAACCTTGCCGCGGCGGGGGCGGGTGCCGCACAGGAGCAACAGCAAGCGTCCAGCACGCTCGCCGAGCAACTGGCGCAGCAGTCGCACGATCAGGCAGTGCTGACGGCCACCGAGCAGAACCTGGACGTCCTGCGCACCGAACGCGACAAGGCCGCGGGCGCGCTGGAACACGCCCAGGCGGTGCTCGAACAGGCAAAGCTCAACCTCTCCTATACGGAGATCCGCGCGCCTGTTGACGGCAAGGTGGGACGCCGGTCGGCGCGGGTCGGCGCATTCGTGACGCCGGGCGCGCCGGTGCTGGCAATCGTGCCGCTCGCGGATGCGTATGTGGTCGCCAACTTCCAGGAGAGCCAGATCACGAACATGCGACCCGGTGAGAGCGTGCGCGTGACGGTCGACAGCCTTCCCGGCGTGGTGATTCGCGGCCGCATCGACAGCCTGCCGCCGGCGACCGGCGTGAGCTTCGCGCCCATCGCACCGGACAACGCAACGGGCAACTTCACGAAGGTCGTGCAGCGCCTGCCCGTCAAGATCACGATCGATCGCGGGCAGCCCGCCGCGGCGGCGTTGAGCGTCGGGCTCTCGGTGGAGGCGGAAGTGGCCGTTGGCCGCGGAGGAGAAGCGACGGCACAGGGAGCGGAAGCAAAATGAACGCAAGCCAACACTCTATTCGCGCGATCCTCCTCGCGGTTCTCGCATGCCTCGCCATAGCTGGTTGCACGGTCGGTCCCAACTTCGAGCCGCCAAAGTCGCCTACGCCAGAGGTCTTCAATCGCACGCAGACAGCACAAGCGGAAAGCAAAGCCGTGGAAGCGCAGTTCGGCCCCGAATGGTGGACGCTTTTCAACGACCCGGTATTGAATGGCCTGGAAAAGCAACTGGCCGGCGCTAACCTGGACGTGGCGGCTGCCTCCGCGCGCTTGCTGCAAAGCCGTGCCGAGCGCCGCGTGGCGGGCGCAGCCGAATATCCGACGCTCGACGGCGCCGCATCGTATAACCGCGAACGCGGTAGTGAAAACGGCATTCTTTCGCTGCTTGGCGTGGCGCCGACGCAAAGTCAGCCGCTGTCGGCATCCGGCAACGCGCCGCTCGGCGTATCCGCGATGCCGGGCTCCAAGGGCTCGCCTGCCTACAACCTTTACCAGGCGGGCTTCGATGCCTCATGGGAAGTCGATATCTGGGGGCGCGTGCGCCGCAGCGTGGAAGAGGCGACGGCGCTTTCCGAAGCCTCGTATGAGGACCGGAATGCGGTCTTGTTGAGCGCACGCGCGGAGCTTGCGCGGGACTATATCGAACTGCGCGACACGCAGGAACTCCTGCAAATCGCGAAGAAAAACCTGGACATCGCCAACGACGCGCTGAAGCTTACGCAAGTGCGCGCGCATGAAGGCGTCACGACGGATCTCGATGTTTCGAATGCTTCGGCCCAGGTGGAGAATATCCAAAGCCTGATTCCCACACTCGAGTCGCGATCCGAAACGACGATCAATGCCATCGGCCTGCTGCTCGGCGAAGAGCCCGGCGCGCTGCGCCAGACGTTCGCCGCCACGCAGGAAGTGCCCTTGCTCCCCGCGCACGTTCCTATCGGGTTTCCTTCCGAACTTGTGCAGCGCCGGCCGGATATCCGCGAGGCGGAAGCAAAACTGCACGCGGCAACCGCGTCAAT
>CAYPWK010000618.1:0-2898 GCA_964414365.1 uncultured Burkholderia sp. | reverse complement strand
CTCAGGTGGACAAAATGGTGACAAGAGCGACAGCGGAGTCGCCGGCCAGTTGGCCACCGTTGTTTTCGGCGAGCGCCACCTTCGCGCCAGGACGTTGCCGCGCGCCCGCCGTCCCGCGCAATTGCTGCGTGAGTTCGACGATCTGTGCAACGCCCGTCGCGCCGACGGGATGACCCCGCGACAGTAGACCTCCGCTAGGATTGACTGACACGCGGCCGCCGATATCGGTATCGCCGGAGCGGATCAACCTCGGCGCATCGCCCGGGGCGCACAGCCCGAGGTTTTCATAGTGGATGAGTTCAGCGGGCGCGGATGCATCGTGCAATTCGACAACATGCACTTCCGACGGACCGATGCCGGCTTCTTCATACGCGGCGTTCGCCGCGCGGACCGCGACCAGTTCGCCCGACCCGTCGGCTTTCGCCGATACGATCGAACTCGCGCGAATGAACACAGGACGAATGTCGCGCCTTGCTGCGTAGTCCTCTGAGCAGATGAACGCGGCTGCACCGCCGTCGCCGATCGACGAGCACATGAAAAGCGTCAGAGGATCGCTGACCATCCGGCTCGCGAGCACTTCTTCGATGCTCGTTTCGATTCGGAACTGCGCATGTGGGTTCAGCGAACCTGCGCGGCGGCTCTTGACCACTACACGCGCGAAGTCGCTTGCGTCGGCGCCCGTCTTATCCATCCATTTGCGCGCCTTCGCGGCATACAGATCCATGAAAAGCGAACCCGTGCCCGTCGTCACTCCTTCGGGCAGCGGCTCTTCGAGATCGACGGCTTTAGCGAACGCGCCGAACGACACTGCCTTGTTCTCATGCGTGAGTTTCTCGACGCCGACGACAAGTGCCGTTTCGCACTGCCCCGAAGCTACCGAGAGCCGCGCGAGATTCAGCGCCGAACTACCGGATGCGCAGGCGTTTTCGATGTTGTACATCGGCTTGCCGTCGAGCCCTGTATTGCGCAACGACGATTGAGCGCGAATCATCTCCTGTCCCGTCACGACGCCTGCCGCCGCGTTGCCGAAAAACACGCGCTCGACGTCGTTCACGGTGACGCCCGCGTCCTTCAGTGCGAGCGACACGGCTTCCTCAGCGAGTGACTTGAGATTGCGTTCAAGAAACTTGCCAAAGGGCGTCATGCCAACGCCGCCAATTACTACCTTGCGCATTGCTGCCTCCAATGATCAACATCTGAATGTCTTGCGATGACGGTGCCCCGCACATCGCGCTCAATCGAGAATCTTTCCGCGCGTCTCCGGCATGCGCGCGTAGACGACGAAACTCATGGCGCAAACGACCGCCACATAGACCCATAAGTATTGCGACATGCCCGAATTCGACATCGCGGTCACGATGTAAGGGAGCGTGCCGCCGAAAAGCGCTGCCGATACGGCATAAGGCAGCGCCACGCCGGTGGCGCGGACCGTTGCCGGAAATTGCTCGGCCATGACCGATGCGCAGGTTGCAGCGAAGCCCGACGAAAGCAGCATGCCGATCGTCACGATCGTCGTGGCGCGCCAGAAGTCGTTGGTCAGAAAATGAAGGGCAGGCCATGCGAAGAGCGCGGAGCCGCCGGCAAACGCAAGCAATACGGGCTTGCGGCCGATGCGATCCGACAACATGCCGATAAACGGAATCGCGACGAGCGAGACGACAATCGAAATCACGCTTGCGCTGAATGCTTCATGCAGCGACAGACCCGTGCGCAGATGGGCCAGCGTTGGGAACAGTACGAGCCAGAGATAGTTGCAAAGATTGCCCGCCATCGCGATGCCGATCACGCGCAGCGCCGCGCGGCGGTGCTCGCCGACGACCGCGAGAATGGGATTGCGCTCGCGTCGATGAGCTTGCGTGGTTCGCTTGAATGCGTCGGTTTCGGCGACGGCAAGACGGACCCACAGTGCGACGAACCCCAGCAGTCCCGCGATCGCGAAAGCGATTCGCCAGCCCCAGCTCGCCATGCCGGCGGGCTCGATCATCGAAGTGAGGACGGAGCCGATCGACGCGGCGACGAGCACGCCCGCGTTGACAGCGAAGTGTTGCCAGGAGCCCGCGAAGCCCCGCCGCGCCGGCGCAGACGATTCGATCAGAAACGTCGATGCGGAGCCGAACTCGCCGCCCGCCGCGAAGCCTTGGAGGAGCCGCGCGAGAACGAGCACGAGTGGCGCCGCCGTCCCGATGGTTTCATAGCCGGGACATAGCGCGATCACGAGCGAACTGCCGGCCATCAGTGCTACCGATAACGTGAGACCGTTCTTGCGGCCGCGCCGGTCGGCAAATGCGCCGAGCAGCGCGCCGCCGACCGGACGCATCACGAAGCCGACCGCGAACACGGCAAACACGGAGAGCAGCGAGACGCGATCGTTGTGGGCCGGAAAGAAATGTCGCGAGAAGAGCGGCGCGAACGTTGCGTAAATGAGCCAGTCGGTGAACTCGACGATCGTGCCGAGTGTCGCCGCGACGATGGCCTTGCGCTGGGCACGCGTGAACGGTGTCGCTGCTACCTCGGCAACGCCCGGAAGAGTGGTATCCATGTTGTCTCCGTGTCTCTTTGTGACGAACGCGCCGGCTACGCGACGCATGCAGTGAGTGCCTGGCTTTGCGCTTTAGCGGTGCACATCGGTTATCCGGCCTGGCACTTGAACGGATCGTAGGTTTTGCACGCGGCCCCGCGCAAACGACATTTTTTGCGCTCTCGATTGAGATTTTTTGTAGTGATCCAGCCGGCCGCCCACGTGTGCGGGAAAGCGTTTTCGATTGACGCAGAGTCAATCGAAGCCGCGAAAAATGTCGTTTGAGCGTGTGCGGTCAAGCGCCCTAGCATGAGATGCACAGGCTTTCACGGAGACATGACATGACTGCTTCACCCAACAACCACGCCACGGAGGTCGCC
>CAYPWK010000617.1:1808-2901 GCA_964414365.1 uncultured Burkholderia sp. | reverse complement strand
AACTTCGAAGTGGGCAACGGCGGATCGTTCCTGCGCGCGCTGAGCGGCAGCGGGATTGCAGGCGATCCCTATCTGATCGGCGACGTGTATGGCCTGCAAGGCATCGGCACCTCCACGCCCCTGCTAGGCAGTAGCTACAAGCTGGCGAATTCGATCGACGCGAGCGGTACCGCGAACTGGAACGGCGGCGCGGGTTTCGCGCCTATTGGCGGCACAATCGAAAGCGCGTTCATGGGGACGTTCGACGGGAACGGCAAGACCATCAGTGGGCTGTCGATCAGCAGAGGCAACACGGAAGACGTCGGCCTTTTCGGCATCGTTCGCGATGGCACGGTGTCGAATGTCTCGCTGACGAACTTCGCAGTGGCAGGCTCGCGCTTCGTCGGCGCGCTCGAAGGTCTCAACGAAGGCGGCACCATCTCGAACGTATCGGTCGACCACGGCACCGTGACGGCCACCTCGAACACGTTGCCGGGCGACACGAGCGGCAAAACGAGCGTGGGCGGTCTCGTCGGAGAAAACCTCAGCGATGGCGCGTCGTTTCCCGCGACGATCAACAACGCAAGCGTCGGCTCGGGCGTGACGGTGACGGCATCGGGCAGCGGCGGTACGGTGGAAGGGCAAGTCGGCGGTCTCGTCGGGTGGATGAGCAGCGGGGTACTCTCCAATTCCAAATCGGCAGCCTCCGTCACGGGTGATGTCGTCGTCGGCGGCCTCGTCGGCCAAAACGACGGGACGGTCAACAGCAGCAGCGCGAGCGGCGCGGTCATAGCCAACAACAACACCGCCGGCGGACTCGTTGGCGCGAACACGGGCACGATTGCGACGTCCTCTGCGGGGGGCGCGGTCAACGCCTCGCAGGATGCGGCGGGCCTCGTCGGCATCAATAGCGCCGGCGGCCAGATTTCGTCGTCGTGGGCCTCGGGCGCCGTCTCCGGGTTCACCGACGCGGGCGGGCTCGCGGGGGAGAACGACGGTTCGATCGCGCAGTCGTTCTCGAGTTCGCCGGTGAGCCTCATGGGCGGGACTGCCGGCGGCCTCGTCGGCCTGAACAACGGCACGATCGCCGACAGCTACGCGCTCGGCGCGACGA
>CAYPWK010000617.1:0-1708 GCA_964414365.1 uncultured Burkholderia sp. | reverse complement strand
GAAACGGCAGGCGCCAGCGTCGCGATGGACCTCAAGGACAACGTCGTGGCGATGGCCGGTTTGAGCGTGAACCTCGGCGATATCGCAGCGGCGCTCGGCAATCCGTTCTCGGGCGCTCCGCTTTCGCCGGTGGCATCGCTCGTGCCGGCCGTGCTGACCAATCTCCAATCGAACGCCTTGGCGACGACAAGCGGCGTTTCGCTCCTGTTCGCTCCGGGCACGATGCTCGCACTGACCGGCGACACGACGATGTCGGCTGCCTCGATGACGCTCGGCTCGGTGAGCGGCAGCGGCTCGACGCTGATGTTGGCAACCTCGGGCGGCGACATCACGCAAGGCGGCGCATTCTCGCTCGGCGCGCTTGGCATCACCGGCGCCGGCAACGTCACGCTCAACGGCGCCAACCAAATCGGCACCGTGGCCGCCAACGTGAGCGGCTCGTTCAGCCTCGGCAATGCGGCCGATCTCGCCGTCGGCCAGATCGGCTCGACGGCGGGGATCACGGCGAGCGGACCGGTGACGCTGTCCGCTAGCGGGCACACCATCAAGCTTGACCAAGGCATCACGTCGTCGGCGAGTGGCGATGCGGTTGTTCTCGCGAGCGCCGGCTTCACGAACCTCGATGGTCCCGGTGCCATTGCCGCAAGTCATGGGCGCTGGCTCATCGATTCCAACCGCCCTGACGCCGACGTATTCGGTGGGCTGCAAAGCGGCAACGATGCGCTATGGGCGCAGAGCTATACCGTGGGGTCGACCGTCGCGGCGCTCGGCAATCGCTATCTCTTCTCGGCCGATCAGGTCATTCTGGTGAACGCGCAACCCAATCAGAAGACGGTTGGCGAAACCGCGCAGGAAAGCGCGACCCTGTCGCTGAAGTACGCCGGATCGAGCTACGGCAACGCCTTTACCGATGCCGGCGTGCCGGCGGGCGTATCGGTGAGCGTGTACAGCAACGGCGATGCGGCGAGCGCCACGCGCGCAGGCGGTGACGACGGCGTCGGCCGCTATCGCATCCGCTACACCGCTTCGGGCGTGCCCGCGGGCTTCACGGTGGCCGACGGCACGGTTGCGGATTTGACCATCGCCGATCCGCCAGTAACACAGACAGCGCCGAGCACGGCGCCGGCATCACCCGGCGGCAGCACAGGGGGTAGCACAGGGAGCAGCACCCGCGGCAACGCCGGTGCGACCACGACGGCTGCGCTAAAGCCCGCGGTGATCGATCAGATTCAAGCGATAACTGACAGTGACGCCGGCACCGGCAATCAGCGCATGAAGCTTCGCGGGGCGGTTCTCGCTGCGCTCGGCGCGTCGCAAGCAACGCGCGTTAGCAACTCCAGCACGGCTTCTGCCAAGCCGGCATGGCCTGTCGCGGAGGCGTGCACGCCGTGACTGTCATGAATCCGCGTCACCCAGCTCATCTGACCGTACTGTTGAGCGTCGGCGCCATGCTCGCTTGCGCGGCGCCCGAGGCCCTGGCACAAGCGGCCACGCCGGCACCCGACGCCGGCAGCACGCTGCGCAATCTACTGCAGACCCTACCCGCGCCCGTACCGCCCGCGTCGAATGCCGAGATTCACATCGAGCGGCCCTCGGCCCCGACGCCGTCGACATCGACGTTGCGCTTCGCCGTCAAAGGCTTTCAGATCGACGGCAATACCCGGTTCAGCGCCGCCAGACTGACGCCGCTTCTCGCGCCGGCGCTCGG
>CAYPWK010000616.1:0-2923 GCA_964414365.1 uncultured Burkholderia sp. | reverse complement strand
CGGCGACCGGCAAATCTAATTGTCGCCGCCCGGAGTTCTAATTGTCGCTGACCAAGACGACATGTCCACCTGCAAGTATTGCCTTCTCGCCGCTCTGGCGACCATTGTGCCCATCGCTGCATCGCACGCAGCGACGAAACCCCAACCATTCGCGTGAGGTATAAAGACCTCAACCTGGAGCGAATGGCTCTCATATGGACCGGATTGGACTACTGAGCTGGCTTGATGTTGTGGTTCAGCCGAAAGAAGTTTGTCGGATCGTATTTATTCTTCAAGGCGACGAGGCGATCGTAATTGGGCCCGTAGGTTTCGCGGGCGATTGCCTCGCCCTCGTCGGTGACGTAGTTTCCATACGAGCTTGCAACCAGAAACGGCTTCAGAGCTTCACAGCACTCACGCGTCCATTGAATGTTCTTTTCCGAGTCGGACGCGCGTTCCCACATCGACCAGGCAAGCAAGTTCCACGAATGCTGTCGATGCGGAAAAGCCGTATCGGTCACCGGGACGCGAGTAGCTGCCCCGTGCCAGTGTTCGATGAACGGGGCAAAAGTGTGAGGAGAGGGGCTCTCGCCCACGAATTCCACGAGGCCGTCTATGGCTTCGTCGCTCATGCTGCGCAGAAAGTTCGACTTGGTATAGACCAGGCGTCCCGGCGGGAAGAAAGCCTCGAACATGCCTTGCATCTGCAGGTAGCTGATAGTCCCAAACGTGTCCGCGATCGGAGAACCAAACGTTCTCAATGGTTGCAGTACTTTTTCGCCTTCGGCAAGCGCTCCACAGTAGCAGCCCGCAATGCCGTACACGGGAACGCCATCCGGGAGATTGAACGAACCACCCTGAGTCACCAGCTCGTCCGGACTGGACTCGGCAAACTCACGCCAAAAATATAACACCTCCTTCGCTTTTGACGCAGGATAGAACACGGCGCCACCCAGCACCGGGCCCACTTCGTGGAGACTGAATTCAAGCGAGGTCACAACTCCAAAGTTGCCGCTTCCGCCGCGCACGCCCCAGAAAAGATCTTGATTCTCGGAAGCATTGGCTGTCAGCAGGTGCCCGTCGGCCGTGACAACATCGGCACCGATGACGTTGTCGACCGCGAGCCCATACTTGCCATGCAGGTGGCCGAAACCGCCACCCAGCGTCAGGCCCGCGATGCCGACCGTTGGGACAACGCCCTGTGTCGTGGCTAGACCGAACGTTTGTGTCTCCCAGTCAAATTCGCCCAGCTTCAGTCCGGTTTCGGCGCGAACGGTGCGCCGGGCGGGGTCGACGCGTATGCCTTTCATCGCCGAGAGGTCGATCATGAGACCGCCATCGCAAACGGACCTGCCTGCAATGCTGTGACCACCGCCGCGAACCGAAACCAAAACGTCGTGCTCGCGGGCGAAGCGGACGCACGCAACGACATCGGCAGCGCCGACACAGCGCGCAATGGCGGCGGGCCGACGGTCAATCATAGCGTTGGGAAGGGTCCGGGCAGCATCGTAGCCCTGGTCACCGGAACAAAAGGTCTGGCCCCGAACAGACGCCCTAAGCTTCTGGATAGCAGATTCTGAAATCATGGTGCGAACCTCGATTGTGCCGCGAGCTCAGCGAGGAACTGGATGACGCTTGCAGGTTCGAGTTCTGAAATATAGCTCTCGCAGCTCAAGCGTTAAATGTCATTCGTGGCAGGCGATCATCTTTTGCGCCTGCTGCACCGCGGCAAGGTCATCGGTCGAGGCTGCCCGCGGCACTCGCATCCGCGTGGCTTCGTCTACATGCTCGCCGACGCGTGCGCTCGGGCGAGCCCGCCGGACAGCCGCACATCCGTGATCGAGGGCCACGCCTGCGGCCTGACTTGGCGCGGACGGCTACAGGCATAGGAGAATGTTGGAAATACCAACGTGCATGCGGTCGGAGTCGAGCTGAAACCTTGCGCGCGCAAATAGCGAGCTTCGCTGGGGTAAGTAAAGGCGAATGTCCGGTTGGGCGAAGATCGACCCGCGCTATCGGACGTCGCGTCCTGGCCGCTAGGACTCACTACCCTCAGTGCAACGCCCAAAGATAGGTCACCGTCGCCGCGATACCCAGTGCGGTTCGGAGCGAATGAAGCCGTCCCCATTTCTCGAGCAAGGCATGGACCGCGGGCCCTGCGTCGGCGACGGCGATCGCCTGGAGCTTGCGGTTAGTCGGCATGATCCCGATCAGCGTGTATGGCCAATTAGCCAGGATCAGCACCGCTCCGATAATCCAGCGCCAATCGTGGGTGATCCACGCTGACAGTAGACCAAGAGCGCCGGACACAGCCGCCAAGCTCGCCTGCATCGTATAGCCAGCCTCATAGCTCGGCTTCCATTGCTTGAGCAAGTTCTGGTCGTCTAGACTAAGTCGCGCCGGATGTTCAGCGAAGTTGACATAGAACGCTGCACCGGCAAACGCCGCCGCGAATACCAGCGCCAAGTGGCCTGCGAGCATAAAGACTCCCTGGGTCGGCTCATAGTTATCATAAGCATACAGTTCGGAAGTCGCACCCAGTCACGGTAATGCCCGCTTCTCACGTCTCCTCATGAGTGGCTTCGAGAACGCATACCAAAACGGCCGCACCAACGGCCACCAGAGCAGCACACGCAAAGGCCATGCGATTGTCGCATCGCTAGCCGAATTTGGCCTTAA
This sequence comes from uncultured Burkholderia sp., assembly GCA_964414365.1. GTDB lineage: Bacteria > Pseudomonadota > Gammaproteobacteria > Burkholderiales > Burkholderiaceae > Trinickia. The sequence goes on along the minus strand of CAYPWK010000616.1, from coordinate 265 downwards.
GCCGTTCCGATAACTTCGACAGCAGTATCACCACGCGTTCGTGTGTGCCCACTCCAATCTCCTCGCTGCCGTCGGTCGCACGAATCGAAAACTCGATGCGCCGCCCATCAACGTTCGTCACTTTCGCTTCGCCGGTGACGCGGCGACCCGCCGGCGTCGCCGCCAGATGACGCACGTCGACGCGCGTGCCGAGCGCGCTTTCGCCAGCGCCCAGATAAGGCTTGATCGCGTTGAGCGCCGCGTTCTCCATGACCATGATCATGAC
>CAYPWK010000615.1:0-2926 GCA_964414365.1 uncultured Burkholderia sp. | reverse complement strand
ATGCCAGCTCTTGCCGCCTCACGGCTCGCGTTGGTGATTACTGCCTTGTCATAGAAAGCCAGACTGAATTCAATAATTCCGAACAAGATCAAGAGAAGCAGCGGCAGCACCATGGCGAACTCCACAAGCGCTGAGCCCTCTTGATTTCTCGGTCTTTTTAAGGAACTAAAAACCCTCGATCTGCTTTCCACTTATTTCACCTTGAAAGAAGCGTGCTCTCCAACAAAAAGTGCACGGGAGGGACAAGCGAGCCGGCCATTAAGGAATCGCTGTAGCGTTCAGTTTCATGTGGGTTGGCCCTCTACCGTGCTACCTGCGCGCCAAGCAGGAGCCATGCCACAAGCGCCACATCGAAACCCCGGGGGCACGACGCCCGAAAGAGAGTCAAATATCCGGCTGCTTGCGTCCAAAATGTTTCTGTATTGCAACGCTCGTCTCAAGCAAATGTCGATAACGACGCTCGGAATCGTCGAAGGTCAACAAGGCCATTCACACCGACGGCCTGAACTTTGCGGAGATGGCACGGTTTGAGACGCGCAAAACGTGTCTCAAAATTAAGACGGCAACGACTGTGGGCGTTTGGATGAAGTCGAGGTGGTCAGAATTCGGAAGCGAAGTCACGCGCAAACGATCACCGCGCGCTCGTTACCCCCTAAGCTCAAGCCTCCAACTGCTCCAACACCTTACCCTTCGTCTCGATCCCGAGAAAGTGCACCGCCAATGCGGCAAGGAACGGCACGGCCGCGAGAATGTAGAAAGCCGCGTTGAGATTGCCGCCGATCATCGTCTTGGAGACGATGGTCGGCGCGAAGATCGCGGCCACCTTCAGCCACGCGCCTCCCATGCCGCAGCCAACCGCTCGGATACTCGTCGGATAGAGTTCCGGCGTATAGACGTAAGCGGTGATGAATCCGCTCGCGAGAAAGCCGAGCGCCAATGCGCAGAACGTCGCGACGATATATACCGACATCGCGTAGCACACGCCGGCTAGCGCCAACGAAAGCGCACAAAGCACGAACGAGACGTTGATGATCGGCTTGCGGCCGAGTTTATCGACAAGCAGCGCGCACGCGAGCGAGCCGACCACCCCCAGCACCGACGCCGCCACGGCCAAGTTCAGCGCGAGCTGCAGCGGCGCGTGATAGACGGTGCGGTAAATCGTCGGTAGCCACGTCGATAAACCGTACTGAATGAATCCGCAGGTCATCCACAACATCGCCACGGCGAGCGTCCGGTTCAGATACGCCGGTCCGATAAGATCCTTCATGCTGCGCTTCGGATGGCGATTGGCCATTGCCTCGAACGCCTCGGCGTTCGTAATCGGTGCGAGCGCGCTCTTCGCTGTTCGTTCGAACGCCGTAACGGCGATATCGGCATCGTCCAGCCGCTTGCGTTCCGCCAGCCAGCGCGGCGATTCGGGCACCAGCCTGCGCAGCACGACGAATAGAATCAACGGCATCGCGCCGATGAAGTACATCGCCTGCCAGCCGAAACGCGGCACGACCCACGCGCCGAGCGCATTGGAAGCCAAGAGGCCAATCGGGAACACGATCTCGTAGAGCAGCACGAAACGGCCGCGGCCATGCGCGCGACTAATCTCGTTGATATAGGTCGCCGCAACGGGCAACTCCCCGCCCAGGCCGACGCCCTGCGCGACGCGCAGCGCGGCGAATACCGCAAAGCTCGGCGCGAAGCCGCATGCGATGCTCGTTACGCCGATGACCCCCGAACTCCACGCGATCGCGCGCACCCTGCCGTGGCGCTCGGAGAGCCACGGAAACAGAAACGCACCGAACAGCTGGCCCACCGATCCCGATGCGATTAGAAAGCCGATCGCCCACGGCGTCAGGTGCCACTTTTGAATCAGCATCGGCAGCGTCGTGGCGATCGTAATTACGTCGAAGCCGTCAAAAAACGTGGCCAAGCCGATCAGCAGGCGCGCGCGCACCTGCATGGCATTGCTCGGCATCCGCTCGAGCCGCGCGATGATCGAGCCGCGTGTGTGTCGTCGGCTCGAATCGACGCCACTGCCCTGCTCAATGAGATTGTCGATGGTTCGCATGCGTGTCGTCTCCTGTCCCCTGCGTGTCGATTTGGTTTATGCGAGTGCTTTGCTTGCGTCGGTTAAGGCAGCGAGATCGATCGGCCGGCCCTGGGTCATCCATTTGCGAGCGAGCTTGAGTTCGCGCGGCGTGTTGATCGCGATGGCGCCGCGCAAATGGTCACTCTCGACGAAGAACAAGGTCGCGCGCTTTTGTTCGAGATCGCCTCGCACCAGCGGCTCGGCCTCGGCGGGGATGTCGCCGAGAATCTGCAGGTTCACGTCGTACTGATCCGACCAGAACCACGGGATCTCGGCGTACGGCGTCTTCGCGCCGAGCATGGCCTTCGCCGCTGCGATGGCCTGGTTCTGCGCATTGGCCCACGATTCGAGCCGCACTCGGCGCTTGAGCCATGCGTTGGGATGATTCGCGACATCACCGCACGCGAACACGTTCGGATCGTCGGTGGCGCCGAATTCATCGACGACGATGCCGTCGATCACCGCCAGTCCGGCCGCCTCCGCCAGCGCCGTATGCGGCGCGAGGCCGATGCCGGCCACGGCAAAGTCGGCGTCAAGCGTGGAACCGTCGGCGAGGGTGGCGCGTACGCGCTGTGGGTCGTTCGGATCGTCGTCGAGCGAGACGAGCGAAGCGCCCAGGCGGATATCGACGCCGTTCGCGCGATGCAGTGACAGCAGGAAGTTGGACACGGCCGGCGGCACCGAGCGCGCGCATAGGCGTGCCGCGCCTTCGATGACGGTGACGTCCACGTTGAGCTTGCGCGCCGTGGCCGCTACTTCCAAACCGATCCAACCGCCGCCGACGACGAGCACGCGGCGGCTGCGGCGCAACCGCTCTCCCAGTGCAACGGCTTCGTCGAGCGT
>CAYPWK010000614.1:0-2944 GCA_964414365.1 uncultured Burkholderia sp. | reverse complement strand
CTCGCACCAAGCCCCGCCCCGTTGTCGCCGTGAAAGTACTCGTAGAACAGTACTAGATCACGCCAATGCGGATCTTCCTGGAACACCTTTGTGCCCCCGTAGACGGGACGGCGACCCTGGGCGTCCCGCACGAAGATGCTTGCAAGCCGCCGCGCGATTTCCTCTGCAACCTGATACAGCGTCATCTGCCGCCCGGAGCCCGTTGGGCACTCGATCGTGAAATCGTTGCCGTAGTACACGTAATACTCGAGCAGACCCCGAATGATGAGCGCGTTGAGAGGCGCCCAGATCGGGCCGCGCCAGTTAGAGTTGCCACCAAACATGCCGGTGTCGGATTCGGCGGGCAGGTACGACACCCGATATTCCTGCTCACCCGCGCGAAACAGGTAGGGGTGCTCCTTGTGATAGCGCGACAATGCGCGGATTCCAAACGGACTGAGGAATTCCCCTTCGTCGAGCATCAGCCCGAGGACTCGACGCAGGTTCCGTTCATCCAGGATTGATGCGAGGAGTCGATGGCGATGGCCGCGCTTGGCCGGATCGTGGATGAACGCCCGCAGCTTCGGACGAGCCTCCAGGAAGCTCCGCAATCGATCGTGCACTTCCGGCAGACGGTCAAGAAGGCTCTCTTCTAATACCGTGGCGGCGCACAGCGGCAGCAGCCCGACCGTCGAGCGCACCTTGAGGCGCTCGGCCCGACCGTCTGGAAAGCGCAGTACATCGTAGAAGAAGCCGTCCTCCTCGTCCCACATTCCGGTTCCATCGCCGGCATTCATCATCGAAGTCGCAATCCACAGGAAGTGCTCGACGAATTTCACGCACATATCGCCGTAAGCGGGCCTGTGCAGCGCCAACTCCGCAGAGATCTCCACCATGTTCTGGCAGAAAAGGGCCATCCAGGCGGTCCCATCCGCTTGCTCGAGATGGCCCCCCGTTGGCAGTGGCGCGCTGCGATCGAATACTCCGATGTTATCGAGTCCAAGGAAGCCCCCTTCGAACGCATTATTGCCGAGCCGATCCTTCCGGTTCACCCACCACGTGAAATTCAAGGCCAGTTTCTGGAACACGCGCTCGAGCCATACCACATCCGCGTGGCCCGTATGGGCCACTTCCCGGGCGTAGGTAAAGCAGGTCGCGAAGGCGTGGACGGGTGGATTCACCTCGCCGAAATTCCACTCATAGGCTGGCAGTTGCCCGCTTGGGTGCAAGTAGCGCTCGTGCAGCATCAGCAGGAGCTGCTCTTTGCCGAATTCCGGATCGACGAGCGTGAGGGCGAGCACATGAAAGGCCAGATCCCACGCCGCGTACCAGGGGTACTCCCATTTATCAGGCATCGAAATGATGTGCGCATTGCGCATGTGACGCCATCGTTCGTTCCGCGGTGCTTTGCGGCGGTGGGCGTCGAACGAGTCTGCACCGTGCTCAACCAGCCAGCGATCGAGGTCGTAATAATAGAATTGCTTTGACCACAGCATGCCGGCGAGTGCCTGGCGCATCACGTTGGCCTGATCGGCCCCGAGCGACGCAGGAATGACAGCCGTGTAGAACTCGTCCGCCTCTTGCCGCCGCAATCGCAGCGTCTCATCGAAGTCGGAGCCGAAGGAGGATGAAGGTGTCTCACCGAGCCGCACGCGCACCCTGACCTCGCCTCCCGCGGGCACGAGCAGGTCGTAATACGCCGCTGCCTTCGTGCCGATACGCTCAGGATTCACCGCGTCCAGCCGCCCTTGTACGACGTAGTTGTCAATACCATCCTTGACGTAACGCGCGGCATTCGGCGTGCCGAATAGATGTTCTGTATTGGTCTCGTTCTCCGTAAACAGCAACGTACAATCACCCTCGCACAACATGATCCTGTCACCGAGCTCACCATGGCGTGCCACAACCGATGAATGCCCGCCGTTGCTACCCATTGCCTGCAGAACCGGGCGCGACAGTTTCCCGTCGGCAGACCAGACGTTTCGAAACCAGAGAGTTGGCAAGACGCGCACGCGGGCCGACTCGGGTCCACGGTTGAAAACCGCGATCTGGGCGAGGAGATCCTCGGCGGAGGCTTTCGCGTATTCGACGAAGACGTCGAAATATCGTCCGCCGCCGAACACACCGGTATCGATCAGCTCGTACTCGAATTCCTGTCGACCGCGCTTTCTGTTTTCCTCCTTCAGGGTCTCATACGGATATGCGTCCTGGGGATACTTGTACAAACACTTCATGTACGAGTGCGTGGGTGTGGAGTCGAGGTAGAAGTAATACTCCTTCACATCCTCCCCGTGATTTCCTTCACTATTGGTCAATCCGAAAAGACGCTCTTTGAGGATCGGGTCCTTCCCGTTCCAAAGTGCGATTGCGAAGCAAAGCAGCTGTCGGTCGTCGCAGATGCCCGCCAAGCCGTCCTCGCCCCAACGGTAGGCCCGCGATCGGGCCTGATCGTGAGTGAAGTAGTTCCATGCATCACCGCTTTCGCTGTAATCCTCCCGAACAGTTCCCCATTGACGCTCACTGAGGTAAGGACCCCATCGCTTCCACGCGGCGAGTCCCCTACGTGCCTCCTCTAGTCTTGCGTGTTCGGCCGTGCGTTGGTGCGCCATTGTCTGCCTCCAGAGTAGAAAGCAGCTCCACGTTCTACATTGCGGTGCATACCCGCGAAAGCACACCGCGGTTTTCGCTGCGCGCGTTGATCGAGCGAGACGCCTGTCAGTGTGCGACTGCTGAAAGACACCCGGTGAATTCGACTCTGCGTGAAGGCCTGAGCACAACCGTCAGCACTGTCGGTGCTGTTAGCTTAATCGTAGCTGAGGACGATGACGACTTACATGATCAACGACCCGAGGGTCAGCGCGGCCGTCAGCCCGTTGACCCAGACCACTAGAACCGTCATGGCCGCCACGCACAGCATGATCGCGAATACCAGCGCCGCGCGCTGCGTGAGCTGGCCGCTCGGCAG
>CAYPWK010000613.1:0-2945 GCA_964414365.1 uncultured Burkholderia sp. | reverse complement strand
CGTCATTGCGAGCCAACGGGTCGCGCGAACGCGCGCCCGATGACAGGCTCCGCGAAGCAATCCATATTGCAGCGTGCTGAGGGTAAGCGTCCGGCGAAGGCCACGTATTGACGACTTTTGAACGCCATAGTGCACCCCGCCGCCTAACGCGCGAAACCCTCGCGCTGTACGCTCAGCGCCATGACCAAGCCGAAGGAGCCCAAGAGATGAGCACACTCGAACATCCGCGCCCAGAAGGGCTTCTGCACAACCCGGGATTCTCGCAGGTGGGCGTCGCCTCAGGAACGCGCACAATCTACACGGCGGGGCAGGTCTCCATCGATGAGCGCGGCGCCGTGGTCGGTGCCGGTGATCTCGCTGCGCAGGCAACGCAAGCGATGCGTAACGTCGGCCTGGCCCTCGCCGCCGCCGGTGCGAGCTACGACGACATCGTCAAAATCACTACATACGTCGTGAACTATAGACCTGAACACCGAGCCGTCATCGGCAAAGCACGGGCGCCCTTCTTCGCGAACAGGACGCCGCCAGCGAGCACCCTCATCGGTGTCTCCGCGCTCGCACTGCCGGAGTGGCTCGTCGAGATCGAGGCCGTTGCTGTCGTCGACTGAGACGCTGCTCGGGCATCAAGCTCATGCAGCCAGTGTGTCAGGCTGTGCCTTCCAATTCCAGGGCAGACACCTCGCTTCGCTCGCAATGACGGAGTTAACAACGACGACTGCTGATGCGCTCTTCGAGCGCGCACCTTACCTTGTCAGCCACCTCTTCCCACGAGCGCGCCGCGCTCTGGCGGAACAGGCGCACGGTCGGATACCAGGGGCTGTCGTCGCGATCGAGCAGCCAGCGATAGTCGGGCAGAAAAGGCAACAGGATCCAGGTTGGACGGCCGCTTGCCGCGGCAAGGTGCGCGACGCTCGTGTCCACGCTGATCACGAGATCGAGGCAGCTGATGAGCGCCTGCGTCTCGGCGAAATCTGCAAGATGCGAGGTCAGGTCGATGATCCCACTTTCCTGAAGGAATGCCTGATCGTCGGGCCTCGGCTCTCGCTGCAGGCTGACGAAGCTCACATCGGTATCGAGGAGATGCCGCAGCAAGTGCAGCGGGATGGACCGGTTGTGATCGTTCGAATGTTGCGCCCTGCCGGACCAGACGAGGCCGACCCGAAGCTTCCCGGCCGAGCCCAGGCATTCGCGGAGCCGCCGTTCCCAACTCTCGACACGCGCCTCCGAGGGACGAGGCAGGTACGATACGGCGGAAGGAATGGTGTCGAGCCGCGTACCGAAAGCGAGCGGCAGGGCGCCGATCGGGCAATGCAGATCGAATGGCGGTAGCGACGGCACGGGCTTCGCAAGACATCGTGTCACGCCGGGTATGCCCGTGAGCACATCCCGAAGCGCCTCCTCGACCAAAAGAACGACATGTGCGCCGCGCGCGGCGAGCATCGGGATGTAGCGTGCAAACTGGATCGTGTCGCCAAAGCCTTCATCGGCAAAGATCAGGATGGTCTTGCCGCAGATGTCTTCCTTGCCGAGCCAGAGGCGCTGCTGGAACTCCGCATAGGACTGGGGCGGCAGCGACGCATCCCAGCGCGCCTTATAAAATTTCCAACCGGCCTCGAACTCGCCGATCAATAGGTAGATCAGCGACAAATAAGACTCCGCCTCGGAGTTGGCAGGATCGATCGCCTTCACCTCGTGGTAAATCGCGATGGTCTCATCGATGCGCCGCATTTGCGCGAGCGAGGAGGCCTTGTTGATCAGGGCCATGACGAAGTTCGGCCGGAGCGCGAGCGCCTTGTCGAACCACGGCAGCGCCTCCGCGTCCCGGCACAGGAATTGGAGCGAGGCACCGATGTTGTTGCAGATGTCCGGGCTTGCGGGGTTGAGCTCATGCGCGCGCTGGTAGTCGCGGACGGCCTCCTCGAACCGCTTCAGCTTGTGCAAGATGATGCCGCGGCTCGCCCACGATTCGGCATCAGCGGGCTTGAGCTGCACGGCGCGGTCGAGAGCCTTGAAGGCCTCCTGGTAAAGACCCTGGCCCTCCAGCGCGGTCGCAAGGCTCAAGAGATAATCCGTCTTGAGGTCCTGCTGGTTGGCGCGTGCGATCCAGGCGATGGCGTGGTCGAATTGCCGGGCCTGCAGGCAGAGCAGTCCCATCAGATGCAGGCTGTCGGTGTGATGGGGGTCTGCCGCCAGCGCTTGTTGGCAGCAGAGCTGCGCGTCGAGAGGGCGGCCAGCCTGCATGTGCTCAAGGCCAGCTTCATAGAGCGCGGAGGGGGTGGGAACGGTGTTGGTCGGATGGTCGAGCGGCCGATCGGCGGTCACGGCGGTTCATCAATGCAGTTATTTTGCCTTTCAAAACGAGCCGTAGTTGATTCTCGCTTTGGCGCAAAGCCGCGCGTCAGTCGATTCTGTAAGGTGGGCAAAGGCGCGGCTTGCGCCGTGCCCACCGGCCATCGACACCGTGATCGTCAGTGGCGGGCACGCGGAGCTGTCATCAGGCCCGCGCGTTCGCGCGGACCTGGTTGGCTTTGCCGACCTTACGAATTCTCAGGCTTCCGTACGTCAATCCACCACGATCTTGACGCGGTCGCGGACCTTTACCTGCGCCTTGGCATCGAGCCCGTTGAGCACGCGGAAGCGTTCGATCGGGTGATCGACGCCGGCCATACGGTGCGACAGCGATTCCACCGTGTCGCCGGGCTGCACGGTGATAACCTTGATGCGCAGCGGCCGTGCAGCCTGGATTTCCTCCAGTGTCAGGCGGCGGAAGGAATTGACGGTCTCGCGCGCGTTGCGGTCGCTCTCGGTGGTCTTCTGGCGGCTTGCAAAGATGAAGCGATAGACATCGGCTCAGAAGCGCAGCGCGTAGACCTTGAACTGCCACTGGTCGCCCTTCGCCGTGGTTGACGCCGCCGGAAATCCTTTGATGGTCATGTCCTCAGTGG
>CAYPWK010000612.1:0-2955 GCA_964414365.1 uncultured Burkholderia sp. | reverse complement strand
GCATCGCGTCAGCCAAAGCGGGGCACCACGGCGTGGCGAGCGGTGGTCGTTTGAGCGCTTTGCCTTTCGGTGCCGCGAGATAGTCGTCCACCCCAATGCGCCACGGCTCCGCTCCGTAGCCAGTGATGATCATGTTCGCGATTTCGACTCCCTTGCCGTCCAGGTCGCCGTGATACCGCAAGCGCGCGCCCGCAGTCACAAGTTGTCGCAAGAGGATCTTTACCGGTGTAGCGGGCTGGCCGTTGACGCAGACCAGCGGTGCGCACTGGCATCCCAGCTGGCGCGCAGCCAACGCAACAATGGTCGGATTTTCGCAGACGAAGACTGTTCGACAAGCGAGGGCCTGGTCATGGTCGAGCGGATCGCGCATGAGCCAGCGCAGGGAGACGTGCAGGGGTTCACCGGCCAACGACGCCGTGCGCAGCAGTTGGGCAAGTGCCGAATCACCATTGGCTGGCAGGTTGAGAATCAGGGCGGGCGTGCTGAGTTCGTCGAGGTAGATTCCGACACCAGCCCAAGCCGACCGACGGCCCTCCGCGTCGTCCTCGAAGAGCACACCGCCGAGGCGGGCGGCCGCCCGAACAGCCAGCGTGGCCCGGACTGTACCGGCATCAAGGGCATGAGCATCTCCAAACAGGCGCGCGGCAAACCCAGCAAGCGGTTCCGCCCGCACGGGCAGCGCTGCGACAACCACCGCGATTTCGGCGAGCAACCCGGACCCTCGCACAGGATCACCCGCCGTCAAGCGTTTCAACAATCCTTGCGAGGCGAGTTCTTCGAGCCACGTGACCAAGGGTTGACTGGTGTTGGACCATCGGTCATGCGCCTCGGCGAACACTCGCTGCCAAGCGATCTCGACGGTGGCAGCGAGGGAGCGCCTGTTGGCCACAGTTCCTGTAAGTGTTTCCACAGCGACTGTCAAGTCGGGGGCGACGCCGGCCTCGCGGAGGAGTGTGGCCAACTCGTCCAGATCTATCATGAGGGAGCGTCCCTCCGTAGGTCGGCGCGCGAACAGATCATCGCAAGCCTGACGCTCTTCGGGTGTCGCGTCACGCAACGTCAGCTGCCCAACAAGTTCACGACCGAGTTCCAGCCTGCGGCGCAAGGCTTCACGCAACCGCCCCAAGGCTGGGGAACCGAGCGTGGCTTGTAGACGGGTAAGATCGAGGACGGACATGACGCGATCGCCGATTACGTTTCGACGGCTTCATCGGGAGCAACAGCGCGAGCCTGCACGACATCGGTCTGTCGGCGTTCGCGACCATTCCATACCCAGCGCGTTGAAGCCACGGCGTCGATGCCAGGCATGGCCGTGAGATGATAGATGGCGAGCCCGGGAACCGTGGTGTAACAGCCCCATTCGCTTTCGCTTGTCATCACGACATCAAGGTCGAACTGCGCCAGCACGCCCATGCACTGCGCGCGCATCGTGGGGTCGATCCCGGCGAACACTTCGTCGAGCATCACAAGTCGCGGCGCGTCAGCGCTCGCGCTGCGGTAGTGAGCCGCGGCGGCTGCAAAAAGCGGTAACGTGAGGGCTAGGGCCTTTTCGCCACCCGAGCCCGTGCCGTAGGTCCGTTTGTCCAGTCTGCGCCACACGCCTTCTTGCTGGCGCTCAACCAGGAAGCGATGCCAGCGTCGGTAATCGAGCGCGCCCGAGAGATGATCGCGCCATGAGCCGTCTTCATTCGCTGCCTGCTCGGCCCGGATGCGCTCTTGCAGAAAACGCGTGAGGTCGCCGCGTTCCGCCGGCGTCCACAATTCGCTCGTCCGCAGAAATGGCCTTCTTACCGCAGCGAATGCCCCTTCCGGCTCCGGTTCCCACGCAAAGCGAAAACGCAGGCCCGTGCTGGTGGGCCGCGCGGACAGTTCGCGATTGGCCAATGAGATCCACGACTCGGCGTCGCGAATCAGCCGTTGCAGCTCTACCGCGATCTCACCCAGCAGATGATTTTCGATGATCTCTTGTTCGCGTGCGGCGAAGAGCCGTTCGCGCTCGCCGATCTCCATGGCCAAGGCGTCGCGTAGTTCTGTCATTGTGTGCGGTCGTCCCTGAAACACGCAGTGCACGAGTACCAAGTCCTCAATCTGGTGCGTTTCGGGCTGGTGACCATGCGCTATCAACCGGTCGCGCAACTCCTGCACGTGCGTGTGAATAGTGTCTTGGCGGCGGCGCCAAGTTTCGTCATCGGCTGCAGTATCAGCCAGCAGCGGTTCAATCTGACGCGCGATCTCTACGGCGCGCGACACGGCCCAGGCTGCCAGCTCAATCGAGGTCAGTCCTGTGTGAGCTTCAGCCAGCAAGCGTTCCTCCGCGACCCGCTGCAGGCTTGCTATGGCGGCATGGCGCGTCTCTTCATTGCGGGCTCGATCAGCAACGGCGCGCTCGCGGTCTCCTTCCGCCCGGGTACGCAGGGCGGTCTGTTCGAGTTGTTCATCTTGGTTGGCCCCCAAGGCCAACTTGTGCGCGTGAACGAGTTTCTCGGCTTCCGCCAGTTTTGCCAGTACGGTTGTAACGGCTGCTCCATGCATCTCTCGCAGAGTCTCGAATCGGCTATGCGCGGCCGACGCTGCCTCGTCAGCCACTTGGCGCCGATGGGATCGTTCGTCCGCCGCGCTCCGTGCTTCATCGGCGTGCTGACGGGCGACCTGGAGTTGCCCGGCGACCGATTCCCATAGCCGCACGGTGGGCCAGAGTCCCGCGAGTGCCGCGCCATATTCACTGACCGCGCGCTCCAGCTCATCGAGCCGGCCGAGCCACTTGCTCAAGCGCAGGTCGGCAGCATCCACGTCGCGCCTGCGAGTGGCTTCGTCAAACACGTCGCGCTTTTCCTGCGCAAGGCGTTCTGCTTCTTCGTGCGCGATGAAGGTGTCGTTGATCGCCTGGCTTGCCTGCTCGAGTTGATAACCGGCGGTGTGAACAGGCTGGTCGTCCGGCAGGCTCGCAGCCTCCTG
>CAYPWK010000611.1:0-2957 GCA_964414365.1 uncultured Burkholderia sp. | reverse complement strand
CATCGATGTCGAACACAGCTACCTTGACGCCGTAGCGCCGGAGTGCTTCGACCACGGCCGCGCCGATGATCGTCGCGCCGCCGGTGACGATGGCCACCTTGCCTTCAAGATCTTTCATGCGAATCCACCTTGCCCGAGGAAATGACATGTTCCATGTGTGCAACGACGCAAGCGCGACTCAACGGCTTGGGACAGCCAATGGGTCGGAACACCGCACCCGTGCACCGCCCACCCGACTGAAGAGCGCTCGCTCATGCACGCCCGTCTGCTTGATTTGATGATGGATCGCCAAATCCCCTGGCATGTATCCGCATCGCGCAATGACTATCCGTCGTTTGCCGGTATTGACGGACGTCTATCCGGTTCTCAATATCCGGAGCCCGTCGTCTCATGCCGCGTCTCTACGCGGGACGCGCTTCTTCTCAAGCCGCGGGCTTCCAGCAGCGGCAGTACTTCGTCGCGGAAATAAGGAAACTCCTGAACGTAATCCACGAACGACAAGGTCGTTCCCTTGAAACCGGCTTCAGCCAACGCCTGGATGCCATCGGCCACCTGCTGCGGCGTGCCGACGAGCGGAAATCCGCCGTGCCCCGCCGCCATTCGGTCACGGATCAGCGCAAGCAGATCATGCGGAAACGATTGGGCATTCGCGAATTGCAACGCGACCAGGTTGTCGACGGCTCCCCAGTCGGCGTGCGTCTGCGCGAAATGCTGCAAGTAGTCGCGCGCCTCGCGCTCCGTCGGGCGACAGACGACATGCGAAAACGTCAACACCTTCACCTCCCGCCCACGCGCCAGCCCGCGCGCTTTCAATTCCGTCACCTCGGCGCGGGAACGCTCCAGGTCGATCGCGGGCGTAAACAGAAAATCGGCGTTGCGCACGGCGAATTCGCGACCTTCGCCCGAACCCGCCGCATTAAGAATGGGAGGTCGCTCAGTGCCCCATGGAGTCGGCAACCCATATGCGCCTTTCAGCGAGAATGCATCGCCATGCCAATCGAATGCGCCATCGCCTTTCCAGAGCTTGCTGACGATATCGAACCACTCCTGCGCGTACGCATAGCGGGTGTCGTGACGCTCGGATAGCGCAAGACCGAGCGCCTCGTACTCCGGCCGGTTCCATCCCGCGACGATATTCAACCCGGCGCGGCCGCGGCCGATCTGGTCGAGCGTGGCGATCTGCTTCGCGACGACGACCGGATGATTCGCAGCCGTATGCACCGTCGCGAAAACGGTCAGACGCCGCGTCTTGGCCAGGATGCCGGCCGCCCAGGTCGTCGTTTCGAGCACTGAGCCGTGGAAGTCCGTCTCGCCGCCATAGCCGATCCATCGCGCGATCGGCAACATGAAGTCGATGCCCGCTTCATCGAGCATGACGGCGAGTTTTTCGTTGTTCTCCCACGAATTGTTCCAACGCTCCGGAATTTTCGTGACCGACATGCCACCCGAGCAATTCGTCGCGAATGTGCCGAGAATGAAGTCGCTTGAAGACAGAATGCTTCTCATCGTTTCACCTTCATGTAACGCGTTGTAACAAGGCCTTTTACACACGGTTCAAAAAAGATGCCGGATGCCGGCGCGCAATACAGTCTGATTTCGGCCGTCCGACGGGCCGAACAAAATGACTTGCGCCTGCGCGCCGTTGCCGCTCGCTCGCTGGTACGTGACGCTCGTATAAACGTCCGTCCGCTTCGACAGCGAATAGTCGAGCGTCAGGTTGACCTGGTGCGCCTTGTTTCCGTTGAGCGCCGCATTGCCGTCCATGAACTGATAGGCGGCAGCGGCCCGGAATGCGGGAGTGAATGGATACATGCCGCCCACCTCGTAGACGTCGACACGCCCCCCGGTGAAGGTATTTCTGGTGGACGTGTAGAGCGCATCGAGATAGGCGGGGCCGAGGAACACGCCGGCACCGATGCCGAAGTTGCGGATTCCGGCATTGCCGCTGTTGATGCCCGGATATCGCACGTAGGTATATGCGGCATCAATATTGAAGAGATGAGTGCCGTAATCGATCGCGAAGCTCTGCGCGCTGTTTTGTGAGATGGCACCCGGCACGCCGCCGAATCCGTACATGGCGCCGAAACTCAAGCCATTGAAATTGGGGCTCTCGTATTTGACGGAATTCGAAATGCGCTCGCCGCCCGCCACGCGGTCGAAATCGAACGCACCGCTCGCCTGGTTCGGGATGCCCAGCCCGTTGAACGGACCCTGCCGCAGATTCTGCAGCGAGATAAACGGGAACTCCGGGCCGTAACGCTTGACGGCCAGCGATGTGAACATGAAATCGTACTGATTGCCGGCCGTCAGGCTGCCCCACTTGTTGTCCGTCAACCCCACATACGCCTGGCGGCCAAACAGCGTCCCGATCGAGGCGCCGTTGCCTGCATTGAACTGACCTTCGAGCACGAACGTCGCAGCGAGCCCGCCCCCGAGGTCTTCCTTCCCCCGGAATCCGAACAGGTTCGGCGCCAGGACGCCGGTCCCGAGTGAAACTTGGCTCTTGCCGCCCACGTTCGTCGCATAGTCGATCCCGGAATCGATCACGCCGTAAATCGTAACGTTGCTTTGAGCATGTGCGGCAATCGTGTAACACGCACACGAAGCCGCTACCAAAGCACCTGCGGCTGCCGACCGGCGCTTTACGTTCTCTCCCTTCATCCCTAATCTCCTCACGCTGAATTGAATCGTTGGCATTTGCGCTCGACATCACCCTCGATGTCAGCGAGCACCTCTGGATCATCGAAGTCCAAAAGTCGTCTCGCTATCCGATTCCTGCAGCGTTCGTCCGACTGACGAAGAGGAGTACGTTCTACTTAATCGACTGGTATGAGGTAGCTACCATCAATCGCGCGATGCGTTCAGCGTGTCCTGCGGACGCACGCCGAAGCGGCGACGGTAGTGGGACGCAAAATGGCCGTAATGCGCGAATCCCCAGCGCATCGCGACATCCGTTA
>CAYPWK010000610.1:0-2968 GCA_964414365.1 uncultured Burkholderia sp. | reverse complement strand
GATCTCGGCGTGCAGGCGAAGATCGTCGACAAGGCCGGCGCCTGGTACAGCTACAACGGTGAGCGAATCGGCCAAGGCAAGGACAATGCGCGCGAATTCCTGCGCGAGAACCCCGAAATCGCCCGCGAAATCGAAAATCGCATTCGTGAGTCGCTTGGCGTCAATACGATGCCGACCGCCGCGGCCGGCGCAGAAGTAGCGGACGAAGAGGAGTAAGCGTCGCGTGACGGGCAAGCGCCGCGAGGCGGCGAGCGCAACGGTTCGCGAGCGGCCCGCTCGGCCCGGGCGCTCGCTCAAAGCCCGAGCGCTCGAATACCTTTCGAGGCGCGAATACAGCCGCAGTGAACTCGTGCGCAAGCTGGCGCCGTTCAGCGAGGAACGTGACGCCCTCGACGCATTGATCGACACGCTCGAGCGGGAAGGGTGGCTATCGGACGCGCGATTTGCGGAAAGCGTCGCCCACCGCCGCGCCCCTCGCATGGGGGCGAACCGAATCGTCAGCGAACTGCGCCGCCATGACGTCGACGACGCGCTGATCGAATCAGTCGGCGCGCAACTGCGCGAAACCGAACTCGCTCGGGCGCAAGCGGTTTGGCGCAAGAAGTACGGGCAATTGCCGCAAACGCCGGCCGAGCGCGCCAAGCAAGCGCGCTTTCTCGCCGCGCGCGGGTTCTCCCGCTCCACGATTGTCCGGATCCTGAAGGGCGACGACGACTTCGGCGACGAATAGGCTTCGGCGCCGATTCAGCACCTTTTATTCGCCGCTTGGCTGGCGGAACCCGGGCTTTTCACTATGTTAAAATCGCCCGGTTTCTTCTCCAGCCGTCTCTCCCAGCATGCCGCCTCTTCCGTCCGTGTCCCGTCAGTTGCGCCGCCGGGCGCGATCCGGGCGTCAAGCGGAGCGCGACGATGGTCCATGGGACATTGAGGCGCCGCCGAGCCGCGCCACCTCCGCTTGCCCTGTGCGGCAGGCGTGAACGAATCAGCCCATCACGAAGTTCAATCCAACTCTCAGACTGAAGGGAATCACGCATGAAGATTCACGAGTACCAGGGTAAGGAAATCCTGCGGAAATTCGGCGTCGCGGTGCCGCGCGGTACGCCCGTGTTTTCCGTGGATGACGCGGTCAAGGCCGCGCAGGAGCTCGGCGGCCCGGTCTGGGTCGTGAAGGCCCAGATTCACGCGGGCGGTCGCGGCAAGGGCGGCGGCGTCAAAGTGGCGAAATCGCTCGAGCAGGTTCGTGAGTACGCGAGCCAGATCCTCGGCATGCAGCTCGTCACGCACCAGACGGGTCCGGAAGGCCAGAAGGTCAATCGCCTCCTGATCGAAGAAGGCGCGGACATCAAGAAGGAGCTTTATGTCGGCCTCGTGATCGACCGCGTCTCGCAGAAGGTCGTCGTGATGGGATCGAGCGAAGGCGGCATGGACATCGAGGAAGTCGCCGCGAAGACGCCCGAAGCGATTCACAAGGTGGCCGTCGATCCGGCAACCGGCCTCGCCGACGCCGACGCCGACGAGCTCGCTAGGAAGATCGGCGTGCCGGACGCCTCGGTGCCGCAAGCGCGCGCCATCCTGCAAGGCCTCTACAAGGCGTTCTGGGAGACGGACGCGTCGCTTGCCGAAATCAACCCGCTGATCCTCACGGGCGACGGCAAGGTGATCGCGCTCGACGCCAAGTTCAACTTCGATTCGAACGCGCTCTTCCGTCATCCGGAGATCGTGGCCTACCGCGACCTCGACGAAGAGGATCCGGCTGAAGTCGAAGCATCGAAGTTCGACCTCGCCTACATCTCGCTCGACGGCAACATCGGCTGTCTCGTGAATGGCGCAGGCCTCGCGATGGCGACGATGGATACGATCAAGCTCTTCGGCGGCGAGCCGGCGAACTTCCTCGACGTCGGCGGCGGCGCGACCACGGAGAAGGTCACCGAAGCGTTCAAGCTGATGCTGAAGAACCCCGGCCTCAAGGCCATTCTCGTGAACATTTTCGGCGGGATCATGCGTTGCGATGTGATCGCCGAAGGCGTCATCGCCGCCTCGAAGGCCGTGCACCTGCAAGTGCCGCTCGTCGTGCGCATGAAGGGCACGAACGAGGATCTCGGCAAGAAGATGCTCGCCGAATCGGGACTGCCGATCATTTCGGCGGACAGCATGGAAGAGGCCGCGCAAAAAGTCGTCGCGGCTGCCGAAGGCAAGGCGGCGTAACGCGCCCGTGCGAAACAGGATACGGTTAGAGGTCAATACATGTCGATTCTGATCAACAAAGACACGAAGGTCATCACGCAGGGCATCACCGGCAAGACCGGCCAGTTCCATACGCGCGCATGCCGTGAATACGCTAACGGCCGCGAGGCATTCGTCGCGGGCGTGAATCCGAAGAAAGCCGGCGAGGATTTCGAAGGCATTCCGATTTATGCGAGCGTGAAGGAAGCCAAGGCCGAGACGGGCGCGACGGTGTCGGTCATTTACGTGCCGCCGGCAGGCGCCGCCGCCGCGATCTGGGAAGCCGTCGAGGCGGACCTCGATCTCGCCATCTGCATCACCGAAGGCATTCCGGTGCGCGACATGATCGAAATCAAGGACCGCATGCGTCGTGAAAATCGCAAGACGCTGCTGCTCGGGCCGAACTGCCCTGGCACGATCACGCCCGACGAGCTGAAGATCGGCATCATGCCGGGTCACATTCACCGCAAAGGCCGCATCGGCGTCGTTTCGCGCTCGGGCACGCTGACCTATGAAGCCGTGGGTCAACTGACGGCGCTCGGTCTCGGCCAATCGTCGGCGGTCGGCATCGGCGGCGACCCGATCAACGGGCTCAAGCACATCGACGTCATGAAGATGTTCAACGACGATCCTGATACGGACGCCGTCATCATGATCGGTGAAATCGGCGGTCCCGACGAAGCGAACGCGGCTTACTGGATCAAGGACAACATGAAGAAGCCCGTCGTCGGCTTCATCGCCGGTG
>CAYPWK010000609.1:0-3025 GCA_964414365.1 uncultured Burkholderia sp. | reverse complement strand
GAGCTTTGCCGCGGGCGGGCTCGCCTCGTACTCGGCGTTCATCTACTTGCCGCCGCCGCTGTAGCCCGACAGCGAATAAGAATGGGCCGAGAACTCGGGCGCGACGAGCCCGGCCTCGACGAGCGGACGCATCGCCAGCACAAAGGCGGAAGCATGGCAGCCTGGCACGGCGATGCGCTTGGCCGTGCGGATCCGTTCGCGTTGCGCGCGCGTGAGTTCGGGCAGGCCGTAGGCCCAGTCGGCATGCGTGCGGAATGCCGTGCTGGCATCGATGACGACGGTCCTATCGTTCTCGACTAGGCTTGCCGATTCGCGCGAAGCGACGTCGGGCAGGCAAAGGAACGTCACGTCCGACGCATTGATGAGCCGGCGCCGCTCGTCGATGTCCTTGCGCTTGGCTTCGTCGATCCGAAGGATTTCGACGTCGGCGCGCCGCGACAGGTACTCGTAAATCTTCAGACCTGTCGTGCCTTCCTGTCCGTCGACAAATACTTTCGTGCTCATTTCGCTCTCGTTGAGTTGGCCGGATTGACGTGGGCGGCGCGCGGACGGCGCCAAAAACGTGATTTTAAGGCCATGTCGCGCTCAGCGTCGCCCGTAAGTCACCGTGATGCTGGCTTTGCCGAGGATCGACGTGCCGATTTCATGGTCGAACATCGGCGCCGGCTGTCCCGGGGTGAGGCGCAGATCCGACGTGCCGAGCGCGTAGACGGTCACGACATACCGATGCGCCTGCCCCTCCGGAGGGCAAGGACCCCCGTAGCCGAGCGTACCGAAGTCGTTATTCGCTTCCACCGCATGGTTGCGCTTGAGAAAGCCGGACGCGCTCGCATTCGAAGGCAACTCGTGGATGTCGGCGGGTATCTCCGCCACGGCCCAATGCCACCAGCCGGCGGGGCCAGGCGCATCAGGATCGAACATCGTCACGGCGAAACTCTTGGTGCCGGCGGGCGCGCCTGCCCACTTCAGCTCCGGCGAGGCGTTTTTGCCGTCGCAGCCGCCGTGGTCATAGACGTTTTGAGAACCGATAGGCTTGCCTGGCACAAAATCCTTGCTCGTCAGCGTGAAGGCGCTCTGCGCGAAGGCGGGCGCGGCGGTGCCGAGCCATGCCGGGAAAGAGAGCGAGAGTGCCACCGATGCCACGACCGACCATCGCTTACTCATGAGCCGATGCTCCTTGCGGATGGCGAAACGAGAAACAGCGCCGATTAGCGGCCCGAATCAGCGTCGGGGCCAGAATCGAGTCTAACATTGCATTTTTTCGCCGGCGCAGCGGCTGTACAGTGGGCGCGCGAGGCCGCCGGCGCGAACCTTTCAACGATCGCCCGCGGATGAACTCTCTGTCGGAACATGAGGCACAGGCGTTGCCGCACGCTGCGGGCAACGGTGCGAGAATTCGCGTGATCATCGCCGATGACCACCCCGTCATCCTGCTTGGGGCCCGCCATGCGCTCGCGCAGTTTCCCGACATCGAGGTGGTCGGCGAAGCGCGCCAATCGACCGATCTCGTCAAGGCACTCGCGAACGCGCCATGCGACGTGCTCATCACCGATCTCGCGATGCCTGGCGGCGTCCACGGCGACGGCTTGCCACTCATCGGCTACGTCCGGCGCCGTTTTCCCGCGCTGCCGATCGTCGTGCTGACGATGCTCGAAAACCCCGCTCTGATCCGTCGGCTGGGCGAGATGGGCGTCACGGCCGTCGTCGGCAAGTCGGACGATCTCGCGCATATCGGCCTTGCCGTTCGCTACGTCATGAACGGCTTGTCGTACGGGGGGCCTTCGGTGCGCGATGCGCTGGAGGCGCTCCGCAAGGGCGGCGCGGACGAGCCTGTCGACGCGCTGCTTTCGCAGCGCGAAATCGAAGTCGTGCGGCTCTTTGTGTCGGGAATGACGATGAAGGAGATCGCCGAGCGCCTCAATCGCAGCATCAAGACGGTCAGCACGCACAAGATTGCGGCGCAGCGCAAGCTGGGGCTCCAGCGCGATTCGGAGCTATTCCAGTACGCGCAAAGCGCCGGACTGCTGAATCTCTCCTCGCCGCGTTACTGAGGCGCGGACGTCGCCCCGCCGTGCGCGGCCGACCACTCGGCGGGAGCATGCAGGAACTTCTCGACCTCATCGAGCGTTTTGGTATCGAAATACCCCGATGCCTTCGCGACACGCAGCACGTCCCACCAGGTCGCGAGCGCGTGCAGGTCGACGTCGATGTCCTTCAGGACCGACACGCTCTCCTTAAAGATGTTGTAGTGAAAGAGAACGAAGCAGTGGTTCACGCGCGCGCCCGCTGTGCGCAACGCATTGACGAAGTTGATTTTGCTGCGGCTATCCGTCGTCAGATCCTCCACGAGCAGCACGCGCGAGCCTTCCTGCAGAAAGCCTTCGATCTGCGCATTGCGGCCGAAGCCCTTCGGCTTCTTGCGCACGTACTGCATCGGCAGCATGAGCCGATCGGCGATCCAGGCGGCAAACGGAATGCCGGCCGTCTCCCCGCCCGCGACGGCGTCGATCTGCTCATAGCCGACATCGCGCAGGATCGTCGTTTCGGCCATATCCATCAATCCGCGTCGCACGCGCGGAAACGAGATCAGCTTCCGGCAATCGATGTAGACCGGGCTCGCCCATCCCGACGTGAAGATGAACGGTTTCTCGGCGTTGAAGTGCACGGCCTGCACTTCGAGCAGGATTTTTGCGGTGGTATCGGAGATCGTTTGGCGATCGAAGCCTGTCATGGGCGCGTCCTTGCGGTAGGGGGGCGATGGCGGCAAAGAAGGCGCCGAAATCGTTCGGAGCGCCGGGGAGCCGCCAAAAGAGCGAGAGGGAGGCTCTCGCGCGTAACCGCGTATTTTACCCGAGTCCATGCGCCGCCAATCGGGATTGCGACGGGATTGGGACGGGATTGGGACACCGACATCCTATTCTGCCGCGGGCCGCCGCATTGCCCCCTGGGCGGCCGCCGGCCATCCCACGGGGGATCAGGAGGTGTACACTGGCACCCCCGCTGGAAACGCTCCCGCGCCGCCCTT
>CAYPWK010000608.1:0-3030 GCA_964414365.1 uncultured Burkholderia sp. | reverse complement strand
GCACCGCGATCGTGCCGCTCTCGACGCTGGCGCGATGCGCGGCCTGGTCGACGCCGCGCGCAAGCCCGGAGATGACGATGAAGCCGGCTTCACCGAGCTGACGCGCGAGCTGGCCGGCGAATTTCAAGCCGGCGCCGGAGGCGTTGCGCGAGCCGACGATCGCGATCATCGGCCGCATTAAGCTCGCGACGTCACCGCGCACCGCAAGCAGCGGCGGCGCATCGTCGAGCGTCGCCAGCCGCCCCGGATAACCGTCCTCGCCGGGCGCGAGCCAGGCGATGCCGAATTTGCGGCTCGCGTCGAACTCGGCCTTGGCCTCGTCCAAGCTGCAGATGCGCCCCGACCGGGCCGCACCGCCGCGGCGCGCCAGATCGGGCAGCCGCTCCAGCGCGGCCCGCGGGGTGCCGAAATGATCGACCAGTGACTTGAACGTGCGCGGCCCGACATTGTCGGAACGGATCAGCCGCAGGCGGTCGATCCGCTCAGCCTCGGTCAGCTCCACGCTTCGGTTGATGGCGTCCACGGCATCTCCTTGTGGGGATAGCATGGAGCAACCTGAGGGCGTGGGCAAGCGGCGTGCGCTTGTGCGTCTCGATGGGCCCAGAAACGGAATCTGGCAGCTTCCCTTGCACCTGACTGACCGGCTGCGATTCTCCCCGTGATTCAAAAGCGCGATCAGGACTCCACTTTTAGGGGTGGCCCCACCAATGCCATTTCGAATGGTAACCAAAATGCTGACTTCGTTGGCGCCATCGCGTTCGCCTTGGCGATTCCCAAGAAGAACGAACGCGTCGCAGCATTCCTGAAGCGCAAGCTGAAGGATACCGAAGTCACCTATGCCGAGCTGGCGAAGCGACTCAGAAAGCAGCGGCTGAAGGAAACGGAGGCGTCAATCACCAATAAACTGGCGCGAGGCACTTTCCCCGCGACATTCTTGCTTGCGTGTATTGCAGCACTAGAACTCGAACGGGTAGCATTGGAGGCAATCTAGCTAGTTAGGGTGCCAAAGCCATGAATGATGCTGGCGATGCCGAGCAGCATACTCGCCACCCCCAAGATGTTGCAGCTGACGCCCTCAGTGGTCATCAGAGCACTGATGCCCCAAATGGCAAGCAAGAAGCCAACAACCACGCAAAAACCGCCAAACAATTTCTCTCCCAGTACGGCGCTAGACCGATCAAGACTGTCGTTAGGTGGGTTGACGATCATGATGGCTTTGTAACCGCTCTCTCAACGGTTATCATTGCTGCATTGACGTTCTTCTCGCGATTTATGCCAACGGGCAACTGAGAGTGTTCGGACAACAATTGGAGGAGATGCGGTCTAGCGGCAGGCAAGCCGACGATCTGATAGCCGCCTTGCATTCCCAATTGGAAATTATGCAAGGGCAACTCGACCTAATGACGCAGGACCAAGAGCCTCATTTCTTGATCGCTAAAGGCAAATTTGAGGGCCCATTGTTTAAAAAGGCAAGCGACCATCCAGAGTTTGGCGTGATCGGATGGAACGTTCCCTACATTAATTCCGGAAAGGGAAGGGCTACCGATGTAGTCGTCAATAGCTACTTCTCGGTGGACGGCGGCGCCTTCGTTAGAAGTAACAGTCGCGTCCGAAATGACCCGTTTCAGATGGATGATGTTTTGCCGCAAGGTGATGGGTTCTTTACGGTCTTTTCTCAGTTCACTACGGAAGCCGAATTTAACCGGCTGCGTGCTAAAGACCTGGGTATCGCGATATTTTTCGAATTTGCATATAGCGACCGGGCAGCCAAACACTACACGAATGCCCACTGTTTCGCGCTCTACGCAAATGGCGCGGTCGCCAACCTGATATCCGCAGAGTGTAGAAAGCACCTCAAAGAGCAACCATCGATTCCATAACATCGGGTCCTTTCCCGATATTGCGGCGCTACATCTCTAGCCGTCGTTAAACCGCGCGGTGGCGTTTGCGCCATAATGCCGCGGGGCCGACACTGTCGGAACGGATCAGCCGCAGGCGATCGATCCGTTCAGCTTCGGTCAGCTCCACGCTTCGGTTGATGGCGTCCACGGTGTCTCCTTGTGGGCGCAGCATGAAACAACCTGAGAGCGTGAGCAACAGGGCGTGCGATGATCGCGCTTCAAAGCACGACCGAAAGACCCGCCGCGGTCGACGGGTCTTCCGCAAAGCTGTCCGTTCAGCGCGCGTGTGCCGCCTGAGCGACGGTGGCGCCGTCCCGCAAGAAGCGCGCGTCAAGGCTGATCGCACCGGCGCCGAAGGCGAAGATTTGAAGCAGCCCGCCGGCCATCATCACGTTCTTGAGGAAATGGATCGTCTGATTCTGGTCGGCAAAGTTGTTGTGGAACGAGACTGCCGCGGCCAGCGTGAATACGGCCATCGCCAGCGCGACCGAGCGGGCCTGATAGCCCGCGATCAGCAGCAGGCCGCCGCCGAGCTCGACGAGAACTGCGATCGCGTAAGCCAATGGCGGCACCGGCAATCCGGCCGAAGCGATGTAAGCGGTCGTCGCACCATAGGCGGCGAGCTTGCCGAAGCCGCTCATTGCGAACGGGAGGCCGATCATCAATCGGCCAACGAGGGAAGCATAACGGGTCGTCGTATCCACAGTAGTCGCTCCTGTGCTTGGTTGAGGTTTGACGGCAGTGACGTTTGTTGCGGGTAAAAGCTGCGCGCCGTGAGGCCTTGGTTGTGGTGCCAAACTGGCCCGATCGAATTGCGATCGAAATAGAAATGATTGAAAATCATTGTTTCTATTTTTGCTCTAACGGCCAGGCGGCCGCGGCGTCGCGGATACAAATGCTGTGGTCGAGATGCCGGCTTGCGGTGCTCGGCGGACGCAGTCGATCGGTCCGGTCCCGCTCAACTTCACGGTTGAATGGATCGCGTCCACGTGCGCTTGCGCGACCTCGTCGCGATGCTAAAAGCGATGGTAATAAGAAGGGTTTTGCCATGATCTCACTTGCCGACCTCCAGCACCGCATCGATGCGGGCGAGCTTTCGCCCGACGACGCTATCGCTCACTCGCTTGCG
>CAYPWK010000607.1:0-3031 GCA_964414365.1 uncultured Burkholderia sp. | reverse complement strand
CTGTTCCTTCTGCAGTTGCAGCAAGACGTTCTGCATTTCCTTGCGCTTGAGCGGATCGAGCGCCGAAAACGCTTCGTCCATGATCATCAGCGACGGATTGACGGCAAGGGCGCGCGCAAGGCCGACGCGCTGCTGCATGCCGCCCGAGAGCTCAGCCGGCAGCTTCTGGGCGAACGGCGCGAGACCGACCTGCTCGAGTACGGCCATCGCGCGCGCTTCGCGTTCCTTGCGCTTGACGCCCGCCACCTCGAGCCCGAACGCCGCGTTGGAAAGTACCGTCCGCTGCGGCATCAGCGCGAACGTTGACTTGCCGGAGCCCGACAGGCCCATCAGCACGAAAATCTCGCCTTCCGGAACCTCGAACGACACGTTGTGCACGCCGACCACCTGACCGGTGCGAGCGAAGATCTCATCCTTCGTCGCGCCTTGGGCGAGCATATCCAGGGCCGTTCCCGGGCTGTTGCCGAATACCTTGAAGAGGCCTTCGACCTGCACCTTCGGTGAACTCATCTTTACCGTCTCCTAGCGGCAGGCGCCAGCCTGCGAAGTGTGCATACATAGTTGCCAGAAAAATCCCCCGTTTGCCGACGAATTCCGACGCACGCTTGCGAAAATGCGACACGTCGGGAAACTGCCCGGCGGCGTGGGCGGCCCGCAGGCCCCGTCCCGCAAGGCTTTCCCGCTATCGGTCGCCCATCGCGCCAGCGGGCGCGCTTGTCTGGCATGTCGCGATTCGACAGATTCGCGTCCGAATACCCGTGCGCAGCGGCAGATTCGGCTGGCAATACTCACCCCGTCAGGATCGCGCCCCTCGCCGGAAACGGCAAGCGGCCAATTTCTGCCCTGCCGCCTTAGCGCGGCGCCTGCAACGACGGAGTGCACCGATGGACAACAAAAAGACGAGATTCCGCCTTACTACCACCGGCCTCGGCGGCATAGCGCTATGCGCCGGCATGCGAAGCCGCCCTGAATCGCCGGCTTGCCCCAGGTCTGCCTAAACCCTCGCGAGACGTATTGCGAGGCCAGCGTGACGGTTGCAGACGACGGTCTTCGCCACGCTGACGAAGACCTTCTGACGTCGGCGAGCGCGACAGGCCGCGCCGGGCTTCTCTGCGGTGCCGGAGAGGCGCCGATACCGGCGCGCGCCTCGTTACCGCCGGCTTTCGTTATATGACAAAATGGCCGCGTTTTTGCATTTGCCGCTACGCGAAAGCCATGTCAGAAACGCTCGAACAGCAAGAAGCAGCCGACTATGCGATGCGTCACTGGAGCGCCGGCGGTAACGCACCGGTGCGGCTGGGTTCCGAGGCCCACAAGCGGATGTTTTGCCGCATGCTGCTCGAGACGCATCATCCTTACAAGCCGGCCGTCATTGAGTGGCCTCCATTGCCTCCTGATGCGCTCGCGCGCATCACGTCGCTCCCGATTTGGGACATCGCCGTGCAGACCGAGGGCCGCGCCTCGGTCCGCGTCGCCACCTTTGCGGCGAGCGTGCGCGACCCGCTGTTGCGTGAAGCGCTCGAACTCGACGGCTCCGAAGAGGCTCGTCATAAGGTGGTGTTATCGAAGCTAGTCGGCGCCTACGGCATCGAGCTCGCTCCCGAACCGGAATATCCCATGCCGCGCGACGCGGAGTGGGCCTGGATGGTGACAGGCTTCAGTGAATGCATCGACAGCTTCTTCGCATTCGGGCTTTTCCGGTCTGCGCAGCTTTCGGGCTTCTTCCCCGAGGCGCTCGTCGAGACATTCGAGCCCGTCATACAGGAAGAAGCGCGGCACATTCTGTTCTTCGTGAACTGGGTCGCATGGCATTGGCGCAACCTGCCTTGGCGGAAGCGGCCCTGGTTCTTCGCCCGCGTGATCGGCGTCTGGTTTCTGCTGATTTGGGAACGCGTCGCCATCGCAAGGGGGATCGATGCTGAGGGCGTCGCGCACGACGCGAATTTTGCCGCCACGGGGGCAGCCTCGGTGGGCAACGAGATAACCCCGCGCGCGCTCATCGAGCTTTGTCTTCAAGAGAATGAGCGGCGCATGAGCGGTTATGACGGTCGCCTGTTGCGGCCGACGTTCGTCCCGCGCGTTGCGAAGCTCGCGCTGCGGTTCCTGAAGAAGTAGCATGAGCCCACTTTGCGACTGGATACGTGCCCACGCGCGCCGATTGATGATATGCGCGGGGGTGCTGCTGGCCGGGTGCGAGACGCTTGCCGCGGCGGACCCGAACGCGCTGTGGCAGATCGTTCATTTCGATTGCACGCCGGCCGCGCGAACGACGAACAAGACCGGCATCTGCTCGAGCGTCGACCTTGCGCATCGCTATGCAGTGCTGAAGGATCGCAACGGTGTGGCGCAGCATCTGCTGATACCGACGGAGCGCATTTCCGGCATCGAAAGCCCGCTGGTGCTCGCGCCGGACGCGCAAAACTACTGGGCCGACGCCTGGAAAGCCCGTAGCTTCGTCGAAGCTTCGCTGGCCGCCGCGCATCGCGAAGAGCTCGAAGACGACGAGCTGGGCCTCGAGATCAATTCTGCTTACCGGCGCTCTCAAGCGCAGTTGCACATCCATATCGATTGCATGCGTTCGAGTGCAATCGACGCTTTGCGACGACGTCATCGCGGCGACACGCCGAATCAGTGGGTGTGGGATACGATCGATGAGGCGCGCTACCGCATCATGCGAGTGGATGGTTCGACCTTCGATGTCAACCCTTTCGATATCGTCGCCCGGGACAAGCAAGGGCCCGATGCGATGGCGGCTCAGACGATCCTCGTCACGGGTGCGGGGCCGTCTGCGCAGCGCGACGGATGGCTGATCCTCAATAGCGGCACCGATGTCGATGGCGGTACAGGGTCCGCCGAAGTGCTGCTCGATCATGAATGCAAGGTGGCCGGGAACAAGCAATAACGCGAGCCACGCCTTCTATCGCGGCGTCAGCAGCGCGGCACGAGAAACACGCCACTGTTAAACGGCCTTCCTGTCCCGTTTCACGTTCGATACGTTTTGCGTGCGTTGCCGCTCGAATGCTCGTGCCAG
>CAYPWK010000606.1:0-3037 GCA_964414365.1 uncultured Burkholderia sp. | reverse complement strand
CCTAGAAGCGGTATGTGACGCCGACCTTCACGATCGGATAGATGTGATAGCGCTGGACCTTGTTGCGCAGATCCTGCTCTTCGGCATCCACGTTCGACTGTCCTGCCTGGGCCGTGATCGTCGCGGGCACGTCGAAGTCGACATGCGGCTTGCCATAGGCGATACCGGCATCGAAGAACATCCCCCAGCCTCTAGTCGCGCGCGGCGAATGACCGAATCCGAGGCCAATGTAAGGCCGCAACGTCGGATAGCTCGCCTTTGCATGAATCTGCTGGCCTTGTGCCGAGACGGTTTGACCGTTGATTGTATAGGTGCCGGACATGGCTTGCGCCGTCGCGTCGACGTTGTCGCCGCCGATCAGCACACCGGCAGTCAGGCGGAACGGCACCACGCTCGGCGCCGGGAAAAAGTCGGCGTAGAGTCCAGCGTGGTACAGGTTGAGCGTCGCATCGTAGTGCAGATTGCCCGCGTTGAAGCTATGCGAGAGCGCGAACCCGTTGAACTCGGCGCGCGCGTTGAACATCGAGCCGAGCACGTGGCCGTAGCCGATACCGACGCCCTCGGTGCCTGCCTGCCCGTAGATTTCCTGCGTCACCTGCGCGTGAGCGCCCGACGCGCTTGCGAATGCCACCCCAGCGGCAACGGCACCTATCCATTTCCTCATTGGTCGTTTCCTTGATTTTGTTGGATCGTGCGCCGCGGCATGATGGTGCCGGGCGCCGGTCGCGGGCGCCTACCGAACGTCGCGATAGAACGCGAGCGAGTGCTTGGCGGACAGTCCCAAAGCCCGTTAACGGCATACGTGGCTGCGCCTTGAACTGAACGGTACAGACGTCAAGTTGACCGTCGGCTGGTGGATCAGCGGATAAGCCGATATTCTTGCGAATCCGCCGTTTCGTTCAGGCGGCGACAGCTCGCGGCACATCGCGCCAAACGTCGCACGAATGCCCGAGGCGCAGCAGGCGGCGTGCCGCGTGCCGAGGAAGAAGAGGAGCGAGAAATAACCGGTTTAAGGGCTCGCGGCCGGCCGCTAAGCCGGCCGGCGGCTAGCGCCTTTAGCGGCGGCGCATGAGGAAGATAAAGGTCTTCTCGGGCGTCGTCGAGCTATCGACGATTTCGTTACCTGTTTGCTTGGCAAACGCTGCAAAGTCGCGCTGGGAACCCGGATCGGTGGCGAGCACCTTCAGGATCTGGCCGCTTTGCATGTCGGCGAGCGCTTTTTTCGCGCGCAGAATCGGCAGCGGACAATTGAGCCCGCGTGCATCGACTTCCTTGTGAATTTCCATCAGCGATCGACCTTCGAGGAGAGACTTCCCCCTGCATGCCGGATCGGCCGGCAGCACGGGAAGCGGACGCTCAATTTTACCGCACGTCTCACTGGGTTCGCTCATTGCATCAGCCACGCACCACGCGGCTTCTTTGAACGAACTCCTCGTCGGACGATATCTGAATTTAGGATGCGCAACCTGACTAAGTTGTCCCGGCGCTATAACGCGATCGGCTGTCCGCTGGTCAATGCTTCACGCAACGCGTGACCGATCCGCGTCGCTTCGAGCGCATCTGATAGGGTCGCGCCGGCCACGATCGCAGCCGCTGAGGCGTCCGCCGCTCCGCGCCCGCGCTGCCGCACTGATTCCACAAACGCCTGCGCCTCACGAAGGAACGCCTCCTCGAAGCGCTCAAAGAACGTCGGCGTGCACTCGTTTCGGATCCCGCCCGCGTCATAGATATCGACGCGGTTTGCCCGCGGATAGCGACCAATCGCGAGCGCCCCCGCCGTGCCGATCACCTCGCTCCCCGTATCGTTGCCGTGCGCCATCGTCCGCGATGCGTAGAACACGGCCAGCCGCCCGCCCTCGAACTCGACCACCGCCACGCCGTTATCGACGTCGCCCCATTCGCGCAGCCCCTCGTGCAGCGCGATCGTCCCCGTTGCGTAGACGCGCGTGGCGCGCGCATTGCCGAAAAACCAGCGAGCCACGTCGATGTCATGAACGGTGCAGTCGAGGAAGATGCCGCCCGAAGTCGGCGCGAAACGGACGAAGAATCCTTCCGGATCGTTCTTGTCCGTCGTTTGCGAACGGATCATGAATGGCCTGCCGATCACGCCGGCGGCAACCTTCTCGTAGGCATCGACGTAGCTGGGATCGAAGCGTCGCATGAACCCGATCGTTGCCTCGAGGTGCGGGTACTCGCCCGCGACCGCCAGCACACGCTCGCACTCAGCCACGTCGAGCGAAAGCGGCTTTTCGCAGAACACATGCTTGCCCGCGCGCAAGGCGGCCACGATCTGCTCCGCATGCAGCGAGGAGGGCGTGACGAGCCAGACTGCATCGACGTCGCGGTCCGCAAGCAACGCTTCGTAGTCCTCATAAACGCGCGGCTCGGGCAACGCATTGCGCGCCCACGCGCGCTCTTCTTCGACAGGACTGCACGCCGCCGCGAGCACCGCGCCCGGCACACGGTAGGCAAGGTTCATCGCGTGCCGCTTGCCCAGGCGCCCAAGCCCCACCACGCCAACGCGCACGGGCGTGCGCTTGACTGGAATCGTCATCGTCTCCTCCCAGTGAGAACGCGCTCAGGCGGCCTCGCCGACCTTCACCGCCCGCCCTTCCCGCCACGAACGCGTGGCCGCCTCGGCAAGCTCGAGCGCCTTGACACCGTCGGCAATTGTCGTGCGAACGGGCGTGCCGCGCGTCACCGCCTCGAAGAAATGCGCAATCTCGTTCGCGTAGGCAGCACGATAGCGCTCAAGAAAGAACGGCTCGGGCACATCGGTCGAGACAGCCTTGGCCAAGTAGGCGGTCACCTCGGTGGGCCGCACGTTCCCGGCCTGCAGCATCCCGCCGCTGCCGAGCACTTCGAACCGCTGGTCGTAGCCATACGCCGCGCGCCGCGTCGTATTGATCTGGCAGAGACGCCCGCGTTTCGTACGGATCGTGACAGCCGTCGAGTCGATGTCGCCTGCTTCCGCGATGGAGGGATCCGTGAGGCAGCTGCCTGTCGCGTGAACGGTCTCGGCTTCGTCCCCGATAAT
>CAYPWK010000605.1:0-3038 GCA_964414365.1 uncultured Burkholderia sp. | reverse complement strand
GCTCTCGTTGATATCGCTCATCGTTGCCACCACGCGGCCCACCGCGTTGTTTCCCTTGTCCGCGACTTCCGATGCATTCGAAGCGAGCCCGCTCGCCTGGCGCGCATTGTCCGCGTTCTGCTTGACGGTCGCCGTCAGCTGTTCCATGCTCGATGCCGTCTCCTCGAGGGAAGCGGCCTGCTGCTCCGTGCGAGAGGACAAATCGGCGTTGCCGGTTCTGACTTCGCCCGCGGCGACGTTGATCGAATCAGTCGACGTTTTGATGGTGGAAATCACCGAGACGAGCTTGTCCTGCATGCTCGCGAATGCGCGCATCAACGTGCCCACTTCATCGGTCGTCCGGGAGACGATCGTGCGCGTCAGGTCGCCGCCCGCGATCGCTTCGGCATGCGCCACCGCCTCCCGCAGCGGCGAAGCGATGAGTCGTGCGATCCACGTCGCGAAGAAGAACGCGAGTGCAACCGCCGCGAGCGTGCCGCCGATCAGCACGGCCTGCGCCTTCATTTGCAGCGATTTGACCTCGGACTCACGCACCGAAAGGAGGGACGCTTCGTTGCCCGCGATCTCCGACAGCGTCGCGCGCATGGCGTCCATCTGCGCCTTGCCCGTCTGCCCCCTGAACGACGCAATGAACTGATCCATCGTCGAGCTGCCCGCAGTGACGGCCTTGCGCTTCGCGAGAAGATCGTCGGCAAAGCTCGAAGCCCATTGCGCCTCTTGAGTCTCGAGCTTGCGCAGCCGCTCCTGTTGTTGCGCGTTATCGCTCGTGAGATTCCTGATCGTCCCGAGGTGTTGCCTGAACGATTCGGTTCCGTTGCGGTACGGCTCAAGCATCGCATCGTCGCCGACGATCGCGTAGCCGCGCAGGCCCGTCTCCATGTTGATCAGGCTTTCCGTCAACGCACGCGTCTCTTCGATTACCTGATAGGTGTGGACATTCCATCCGTTGGCCGCCATCACGGACGAAAAAAACGAATAAAACGTAACACCCAGAATTACGAGTATGGCAATGACGATGCCGAACGTGGTGTATAGCTTACGGGCAATGGAAAGGTTAGCAACTTTCATTCGATCTCCGAAACACGGGTGCCTCTCAACTCTCGACGCGCCGATGGTCGTCGTGCAGCGACAAGCGAGTATTACGACACGCATTCGTAGTACTTTATACTTCCTTTCACTGTTCCCCCGCACCCCTACCTCGAATTCAGGATATTCCTACATCGATTGGGATTGAATCTGGCGACAATCACGGGTTCTCGATTTCTTACCGATCCTTACCGATCTTGATCGATAAACCGCAATAAGAGCATTGCGGCATATGAGCGGCAAAGCGATGAGACGCCGAAGTTATCGGCTTGCGTCGGCCTGAAACGAAAGGCGTACGACGGAGCCTGCCGAGGGGGCGCTCTCGAGCTGCAACTCGGCATCGGCTAGCCGCGCGCGCTCGGCCATCCCGAGGAGTCCATACGAAAACCCTCTGCCGGCGGCCTGGACGTCGAAGCCTCGACCGTCGTCCTCGACGGTCAATTCCACGGCCGGACCGGTGCTATCGAGCACGATCTCGACGCGCGATGCGTTGGCATGCCTCGCTACGTTGGTCAGCGCTTCCTGCGCAATTCGAAAGACCGCTGTGGCACGCGTATCCGAAAGCGTCGGCTCAGGGCCTTCGACATGAAAATGGCAAGTGATCGTGCTGTGATGGGAGAAATTCTCGGCAAGCCACTCGAGGGCCGACACGAGCCCGAAGTTGAGCGCCGCCGGGCGCAGATGATTTGCCACGTTGCGCACGATGCGCATCGTTTGCTCGATCAGATCGCCCATTTCATCGGCCTTTTGACGTTCGGGCGAGTCCGGCGCGACTTTCAACTTCAGTAACGACAAATCCATTTTGAGCGCTGTCAGCAGTTGGCCCAGTTCGTCGTGTACGGCCATCGCCATGTGCCTGCGCTCCTCCTCGCGAATGACTTCCATGTGCGCCGCCAATTGACGCAGTTGCTCCCGCGAAGCCAGCAATGCCTCCTCGGTTCGCTTGCGTTCCGCCACCTCCGCTTCCAGATGATCGCGATGGGTGCGCAAGCGCTGCGTCGATTCGCGCAACCTTTCCGCCATAGCGTTGATATGCGAGGCGAGTCGGCCCACCTCGTCGTCCGAGCCGATCTGACAGCGGACATCGAGGTCACCGCCTGCTATGCGGTCTACCGTCTCTTCGAGACGCCGCATGGGGTCGCGCACTGCCCGCTTGAGGAGGATGAACATCGCGCCGTAGAGGATGCCCAGCACGAGCACCAACACCGCGAGCACGGCATGCTGCGCGCGATGAATGGCGCGCTCGGCGACGGCCTTCGTCATGACGACGCGGATTTCGCCGAGCTTTTCGCGCGGCGCGCTGCCCGGAGGATCGTATTCGATCGGCGCGACGCGAACGACGCTATCGCGCGCATCGATGTGCGGCAGCCGCTCGACCGAGGAGACGACACCGTAACGCGTTGCCGTCACCGTGAACTGCGCAACCTCGGGGTTCGGCGCGAGCGCGGCGAGTTGACGATGGATCGCTTCGCGATCGACGTTCCACAGCGGCAATGCCAACGAGCTGCTGTAAAGAGCGGCGATGCGGGTCGCGCGCTCTTCAAGCGAGGTCAATCGGCGCGTGCGTTCTTGGTCGATCAAAAAGTAGGCCGATGTGCCGAGCACGAGTCCGATCAGAACAATAAGCCACAGCATCAGCTTTCCGTGCAGATCGAGCCGCAGCGACGCCGCTTGTCGCGAATCCCGGGAGCGCCGCATCATGCCCTCGGGGACTGAGCGTTCAATTGGCGCAGGAAGTCGAACTCGTACCGGCGGCGGGCAGGGTGCAGAAACAGTGAGAACTGGCTGAAGTCGGGCACCGCGCCGCGCTCGAATACGGCCTCGGCGAACCGCTCGGCGTTGCCTCGATGAATGACGCGCAGGAAGTCGATCTTCTGCCTGAGCCCGCCGCGCTCGGCAAAGTCGACGCCGTGATGGTAGTCATAGAGGAAGACGATCGCAAAAGCGCCGAT
>CAYPWK010000604.1:0-3073 GCA_964414365.1 uncultured Burkholderia sp. | reverse complement strand
GCACCGGGCTGCCCGATGACGTCGGCCATATCGGGCGGAGCCGCCATCGCCGAGCAATCGATTTTTGGGACGTCGAGCGGTTGGAGCCGTCCGTCCGGGGCGCCAGCCAGATGCGCGCAAAGTGACGGGAGATCGGCCGCGCCATAGACGTCGACGCCCGGCACGAGCGCCGCTTCATAAGCGCTTTCGAGCGGCAAGTACAGTTCGGGGAAGGGCTTATCGGCACCCGCAGCCGGCCCATGATCGGCTTTGAAACGCTCCTCGCCCGCGCTTGTCCACGCGTGTCCACGGCCGTGGCGGCGAGACGTGCCGCAGGCCATCGCGAACGCCCCCCGCATGGGCCGCAGCGCACCTGTCAGCGAAAGCTCGCCCGCGAATTCGCGCTCGCCGAGCGACGCCGCGGGGATTTGTCCGTTCGCGGCGAGAATGCCGAGCGCGATCGGCAAGTCGAAGCGCCCCGACTCCTTCGGGAGATCGGCGGGCGCGAGGTTGACGGTGATGCGTCGCACCGGGAAGTCGAAGCCGCAGTTCTGCAGCGCGGCTCGCACGCGTTCGCGGCTTTCGCGGACTTCGAGATCGGGCAAGCCGACGATCGAGAACGACGGCAGTCCGTTGGCGAGATGGACTTCGACGGTAACTTCAGGCGCGCGGCCGGCAGCCGGCGCGCGCGAACGCACCACGGCAAGCGACATGGGTTCTCCCGGGGAGAGGGCGGCAGCGAAAGACACCGCCTCTTTTCAATGACGAGGGCCGAGATGGCCCTCCAGACCTGACTGATGGCTCGCTTGCCGAGCGCTGCTGACGCGACCTTACGGTTCGCTTCGCGAAGATGCCGCCTGGCGCGGCATCAAGATTCTTGCGCGGCGGATAGCTTTTGCTCGAGCTCGGCGACGCGCCGCTCAAGTTCCTCAAGGCGCGTGCGCGTGCGCAGCAGCACCTGAGTCTGCGTATCGAATTCCTCGCGCGTGACGAGATCGAGCTTCGAGAAACCCTGCGACAGCATCGCTTTGACGTTGCGCTCGACGTCTTTCGCGGGCGAATTCTTGAGCAGCTCGCTCATGCGCGCCTGAAACTCCTGAAAGAAATCGTTCGGTTGCCTCATGATGGTTCCTCGTTCATGCACAAAAAACGTGCGCAAAATCGCTGAAGACGCGGTCATAAAGCACCAATGTTTCAATTTGGTGCCTGAAATTGCGCCAGTTTCGCCAGCATGAGCACCGCTGGTGCGCGGGCCGTCTGGCGATCGTGTGAACACTCTAGCAACGATCGGAGGGCCGCGCCAGCGCGGATGGCCGGCGTTGGCCATTCGGCCGAAGAGGAGCCGGGGTGCCAGTGGCGGGGACGCCGCCGCGCATGCGGCCGATGGCACAGTAGTTGCTCTACTGCGCCCGCACTAGCCGGCCCGCGGATATCGGCGGGCGTACGGCGTCGCCTGCGAGGCTTTCGGCCGCATGGCAACGGGTTCACGCAACGAAAAAGAGGATTTCATGAAGCTCATTACCGCAATCATCAAGCCGTTCAAGCTGGATGAGGCGCGCGAAGCGTTGTCGGCGATCGGCGTCTCGGGCATCACGGTGACGGAAGTGAAGGGGTTCGGGCGTCAGAAAGGGCACACCGAGCTCTATCGCGGCGCCGAATACGTCGTCGATTTCCTGCCGAAGGTGAAGATCGAGGCGGCTGTGTCCGACGACATCGTCGACCAGGCGATCGAGGCTATCGAACGGGCGGCCCGCACGGGCAAGATTGGCGACGGCAAGATCTTTGTGACGCCGATCGAGCAGGTGATTCGGATCCGTACTGGGGAAACGGGCGCCGATGCCCTGTGAATCGAAAAAGTTAGCGATAAGAGGAAACCGAAAGATGCGCACATTCTTGATGTCCGTGGCGATGGCCGCCACGCTGCTTGCGGGCGGCGCCAGCGCCGCTTTGGCGGAGGATGCGTCGAGCGCCGCCGCCGCATCGGCGCCCGCGGCGACAGCGTCCGCACCGAGCGCCGATGCGTCGGCTGCGTCGGGTGCCGCGGCCGCTCCAGCTGCTTCGGCCCCGGCTGCCGCAGCCTCGGAAGCTGCCCCTGCCACGCCCACCGCCCCGATCTCCGTCGATTCGTCGAAGATCAATTCGGGCGACACCGCCTGGATGCTGACCTCCACGGCGCTCGTTCTGTTCATGACGATTCCGGGTCTCGCGCTCTTTTACGGCGGCATGGTCCGCAAGAAGAACGTGCTCGCCACGATCATGCAAAGCTTTGCGATCACCTGCATCGTGACGGTCTTGTGGGCCATCATCGGCTACAGCCTAGCGTTCACGCCCGGTAACGCGTTCATCGGCGGCTTGTCGCGCTTCTTCCTCGCCGGGATGAATTACATCAAGGGCGACAAGGCGACGACGCTGACCGTGAGTCACCTCGCGACGACGATTCCCGAGTCGGTCTACTTCGTCTACCAAATGACGTTCGCGATCATCACGCCGGCGCTGATCACCGGTGCATTCGCGGATCGCATGAAGTTCTCCGCGATGATCGTGTTCATGTCGCTCTGGTCGCTGATCGTTTATTCGCCGATCGCGCACATGGTCTGGGAGCCGACCGGCTGGCTGTCGGCTGCGGGCATCCTTGATTTCGCGGGCGGCACGGTCGTGCACATCAACGCCGGTATCGCGGGCCTGGTGTGCGCCCTCGTGCTCGGCAAGCGCGTCGGCTATGGCCGCGAAGCGATGGCGCCGCACAACCTCGTGCTGACGCTGATGGGCGCGGCAATGCTGTGGGTGGGCTGGTTCGGCTTCAACGCGGGCTCGGCCGTGGCCGCTGATGGCCGCGCGGGCTTCGCAATGCTCACGACGCAAGTTGCTACGGCCCTGGCGGCGCTCGCGTGGATGTTCGCAGAATGGGCGACGAAGGGTAAGCCGTCCGCGCTCGGCATCGCGTCCGGCGCCGTGGCGGGCCTCGTGGCGATCACGCCGGCTTCGGGCTACGTCGGCGTGACCGGCGCGTTCGTGATCGGCATCGTTGCGGGCGTGGTCTGCTTCTGGTCGGCTACCTGGCTCAAGTCGAAGCTTGGCTATGACGACTCGCTCG
>CAYPWK010000603.1:0-3081 GCA_964414365.1 uncultured Burkholderia sp. | reverse complement strand
AGCTCGTCATCATCCCCTGCATCATCGGCGCCTGCATGTTCATGAACTGCGACCAGACCTCCGGATTGAGCGCATTGCCCTCATAGAGGTTCTTCGATTGCTCCGCGAGCTTGTTCTGAATGTCGATGAACGCCTGGATGTTCTTTTCCAGATACGTACCCATCATTCCCTGCATCGCATGTCCGTAGAAACGGATAATCTGCGACAGCATCGAAGAGGAGAACATCGGCACCCCGCCGCTCTCCTCTTCGAGAATGATCTGCAGCAAGATGCTGCGCGTCAGATCTTCGTTGGTCTTTGCATCGATGACCTTGAAGTCCTCCTGCTCGAGCACCAGCTGCTTCACGTCGCTCAACGTGATGTAGGTGCTCGTCTCCGTGTCATACAGCCGGCGGTTCGGATATTTTTTGATGAATCGCTCGGCTGTTTTCTTTGTAGTAGTCGACATGTAACGCCTTCTGTATCAAGCCAATGTAGCGCAGTGTCGGCGCGTCGTATCCGCCGCTGTGGCACTGGCAGACCGGCCCCCGAAACCGAAACCCCGAAACGCGACGGCGGCGGCCGCGGCACAGCACAAATCCACGGCCGGCCGGCGACGCGCATCAGCCCATATGCAAACCGCCGTTCAACGAGAAATCGGCGCCCGTGGCAAATCCCGATTCCTCCGACGCCAACCAGCCGACAATCGAAGCGATTTCATCCGGCGTGCCGAGCCGGCGTACCGGAATGGTCGCAATGATCTTCTCGAGCACGTCGGAGCGGATCGACTTCACCATATCGGTGCCGATGTAGCCCGGCGACACGGTGTTCACCGTCACGTTCTTGGTCGCCACTTCCTGCGCTAGCGCCATCGTGAAGCCGTGAATGCCCGCCTTGGCCGTCGAATAGTTCGCCTGGCCGAACTGCCCCTTTTGGCCGTTCACCGACGAGATATTGACGATACGCCCCCAACCGCGCTCGACCATCCCGTCGATCACCTGCTTCGTCACGTTGAAAAGGCTCGTCAGGTTGGTGTCGATGACGGCTGTCCAATCTTCGTGCGTCATCTTGCGAAACACGACGTCGCGCGTGATGCCCGCGTTATTGACGAGTACGTCGATCTCGCCGACTTCGGCCTTCACCTTATCGAACGCGGCCTTCGTCGATTCCCAATCGCCGACGTTGCCTTCCGAGGCGACGAAATCGTAGCCGAGCGCTTTTTGCTGCTCGAGCCACGTCGCGCGGCGCGGCGAGTTCGGCCCGCACCCCGCGACGACCTTATAGCCCTGCTTGAGAAGGCGCTGGCAAATTGCGGTGCCGATACCGCCCATCCCGCCCGTTACGTACGCAATACGCTGACTCATGAATCACGCTCCATTCTCTTTTTCTGGGGCGCCACGCGCCCCTCGTATTTACCGCCCCGACCAAGCGGCCACGTCAACGACGCGCGCCCGCCGTCAAACCCGCTCGACGGCCAGCGCCACGCCCATCCCTCCGCCGATGCAAAGCGATGCCAGACCGCGCTTCGCATCGCGCTTTTGCATTTCGTGCAGAAGCGTGACAAGAATACGGCAACCCGACGCCCCGATCGGATGACCGATTGCAATTGCGCCGCCGTTCACGTTGATCTTCGACGTATCCCAGCCCATTTCCTTGTGGACAGCCAGCGCCTGTGCCGCGAAAGCCTCGTTGATTTCCATCAGGTCGAGATCGTTGACGGACCATCCCGCGCGCTCGAGGCAGCGCTGCGATGCGGGCACCGGGCCCATGCCCATCACCTTCGGATCGACACCGGCATTACCGTAGGCCTTGATGCGCGCGAGCGGCTTCAAGCCCAACGCCTCGGCCTTCTTCGCCGACATGACGAGCACGGCCGCCGCCCCGTCGTTGATGCCCGACGCGTTGGCGGCCGTCACCGAGCCTTCCTTCGAGAAAGCAGGCTTTAGCCCCGCCAGCGATTCGGCGGTGACACCGTGGCGCACGAACTCGTCCGTGGCAAAGCGCAGCGGCTCTCCCTTCTTCTGCGGGATGTCGACGGGCACGATCTCGTCGTCGAAGCGCCCCGCCTTCTGCGCGGCCTCCGCCTTGTTCTGCGAGAGCGCGGCGAACTTGTCCTGCTCTTCGCGCGTGATGCCGTATTCCTTGGCAACGTTCTCGGCCGTGACGCCCATGTGGTACTGGTTGTAGACGTCCCAGAGCCCGTCGAGGATCATCGAGTCCACGAGCTTCGCGTCTCCCATCCGGAAGCCGTCGCGCGAGCCCAGCAGCACGTGCGGCGCCGCGCTCATATTCTCCTGGCCGCCAGCGACGACGATGTCCGCGTCGCCGGCAATGACGGCGTTCGCGGCCAGCATGACGGCCTTCAGGCCCGAGCC
The DNA here is from genome assembly GCA_964414365.1 of uncultured Burkholderia sp. Classification (GTDB taxonomy): domain Bacteria; phylum Pseudomonadota; class Gammaproteobacteria; order Burkholderiales; family Burkholderiaceae; genus Trinickia. The sequence goes on along the minus strand of CAYPWK010000603.1, from coordinate 727 downwards.
GCAGACCTTGTTGATCGTCATCGCGGGGATGGCGCTCGGTAGCCCCGCCTTGATGAGCGCCTGCCGCGCCGGGTTCTGCCCGGAACCGCCCGTCAGCACCTGGCCCATGATGACTTCGCTCACCTGCTCGGGCTTCACGCCCGCGCGCTCGAGCACCGCACGGATCACCGTGGCGCCGAGCTCGGGCGCCGGAATCTTCGCGAGCGAGCCGCCGAACTTGCCGACAGCCGTACGGGCAGCGGAAACGATCACTACATCTGTCATTTTGGAACTCCTCGGAGCGAGGCGGCCGTGTGGGCCGCATCTCGTACAGTTGAAAAATCAACGCCGACCGCGGTTCGCGCGTGTGCGCCCTACGGCGGTCCCATGAAGCAATCGATCAGGACGTCGCGCGTCCGTGCTCCGTCCGATCGCGTGTCGCTGTCGACCAAACGAACGCCTTGGGCGCTCGCTCAATCGCGCTCCTGCACATAGCGCCCAGGCGCCGGCTCGATGGCCGGGTAGTCGGCCGAGCCGAGCTGCGCTTGGGGCTTCACCTTCCGTCCACCATATTGGTCAAGCCAGGCGATCCACTCGGGCCACCAGCTGCCGGGCTTTTCGACGGCGGCCTCGAACCATTCGTCGGGATCGGCGGGCAGCGTCTTCTCGCCGCCATCGACCGCCCAGTAGCTGCGCTTGCCCTTCGCCGGCGGGTTATTGGCGCCCTGGTCCGGGTCCGGCCGGATGC
>CAYPWK010000602.1:0-3085 GCA_964414365.1 uncultured Burkholderia sp. | reverse complement strand
TTCAGCCACTGCGGCACATACCGGTACCGCCTCTGGCGCCAGTGGGACGAGTCGCGGCGAGCGCTCGCATTTATCATGCTCAACCCTTCGACGGCGGACGAGCGGACAAACGATCCGACGATAGCTCGCTGCCTCGCACGTGCCGTGGCTAGCGGTTTCGGGCGACTGGAAGTCGTCAATCTGTACCCGCTGCGTGCGACCGACCCAAACGAGTTGCTCAAGCATCCTGATCCGCTTGGACCGAAGTCACTAGCCGACGCCGCGATCGTCGACGCACTAGATCGCACGGACATAGCGGTTTGCGCTTGGGGTGCTCATCCCGCGGCCGTTTATCGGGCAGCCGAGGTACTGGGCATGCTCGCCGCTGCTCAGCGAAGCGGCAGACTCTACCACCTCGGGTTGAACCGTGACGGTAGTCCCCGGCATCCTTTATACATCGCCGCGAGTGTACGGCTTAGGCATTTTTTGCCCAAGGAATAGTGAACCTGCGTCGTCGATGCGGGAGGCGCTGACTCACGACTGCGATATGTCAAGCAGGAGTCTTTGGGAGGCTGGCCAAGCGGCAACGTGGTCGGTTCGGCGAGCAATATTACTGGGTGCATCGACGCTTCAAGCACCGACCACCGGGTATGGCATCGGTATATTGAACGGTTCGCTTGCGCCACGCATTTCGTGCGTACCCGCAGGAGCGCCCGCGCCGATTCGCGGTTGCGAGGCATCAATCCTTCGTCTAACCTCCTGAGGTAGTTATCGATCGTTGACAGCAATCGGTTCCAATAATCCGTGCAAGGCAGATGGCTCGCGTTGAGAGACGTTGATCGGCAGACCGTTCTGCTTTTCGACAGCAACGATGCTTCTGCGGACGGTACGCGTGGTTAGGCGCTCAGTACGCGGTGAAACGTCGTTGTCCGGCACAGGGGTGAAGTTCGAGAGACATTACATTCAGCGTCACTCATGTGCACCGGCGGCATTCCGGAGAACTGGATATGGCGGCCTACGCCATGAGGCGACCGGGGAAAATTGCTTCGCGCTGGTTCGATTTCGGTCTGGGTACCGCTGCCGTCATGCTGCTGCTAACGGCGGGGATCGGCGCGCTCGGCACCGTGCGCCTCTTCAACAGCCAAGCTGATGTTGATCGCGTGAACGAGACGATCTCCGGGCTCGAACAGCTGCTATCGCTAGCTCAGGATATGGAGACGGGACAGCGCGGATACATCCTTACGGGCAAGCCTGGTTACCTCCAGCCTTATCTCGATGCGCGACCAAAAATCGACCGGCAATTAGAACGCGTCAATACGCTCCTGCGGGACGAGGCTGTTCAACGACAACGCCTCGCGAAGCTCCGCGCGTTGCTCGATCAAAAGCAAATCGAACTGGCGCACACGATCTGGTTGCGACGGATCGAGGGTTTGCAAGCTGCGCAAGCCGTGATTGGCAATGACACCGGTAAGGCACTAATGGATCAGGCGCGCGGCATCGTTTCCGACATGGAGGCCACTGCCCGCAATCAATTGACGGTGCTACACGAGAGCGCCAGAACTACGCGCGACGCCGCGATCATGGTGGGGCTCGTGTCGGGAGGGCTGACCTGGTGGGCAACGCGATCAAATTCCGCAGCAAGGAGCGCCCCGTGGAGATCCACGTGGGTGCCGAAGCGCGCGACGACGCTTGGCTCTTCCGGGTTCAGGACAACGGTATCGGAATCGATCCGCAGTATTTCGAGCGCATCTTCCTCATTTTTCAGCGCCTGCATACGCGCCGCGATTATCCAGGGACCGGGCTGGGGCTTGCCCTGTGCAAACGCATTGTCGAGCACCACGGCGGCCGGATCTGGGTCAGTTCCGAGCCGGGCAAAGGCACTACATTCTTTTTCACGCTGCCGCGGCAAGTCTGGTAACTCGATCCGGCGATCTGATCGTTTATTTCGCCGTTCGTCATGATCAATGCACCGACGTGTTGCCGGGGCATTTGCGGTGCCGCCTGCTACAAGTTGCACGATGCCGGAGAATGAACGTACCGGGCTGTATATCTCGCTTATGTTCATTGCTTTTTCCCGTAGTAAATTTTCATCACCACTCTATCGGCCCAGCCTGAGTTTGACGAATATCAAGCAATTGCTGTCCCACATAGGTAGGCTGATGCCGCGAGGGGATAGTTAGTCCGCTGACCGCTCAAACCAGGTCGGAACGTTCGATTTTGCCTTATCGGACTCTGTCACGATTTAATGATGAAAACGGGAAGAAAAAAGTGAATATTGCGAACCTGAGAATCGGCACGCGTCTGAGCGTGGGCTTTGGAGTTGTTGTATTTCTGATGGCGATATTGATCGCCGTCGGTCTAAATCGTCTGGCCGGTATCGGTACCATCAGCGAGAAAATCATTCAACAGGACTGGGTGAAGGCCGATGCTGCGCAGATCATTAACGCGAGAACCCGCGCCAACGCACAGGCGACTTTGCAACTGTTCATGGTGAGCGACCCGAGCAAGATGGGCGCCGTCTTTGAGCAAATCGACGGCAACAAGGCGGTCATCGACGGGGCACTCGGAAGGCTCGACGCCCTGGTCGACCAGCCGGAAGGGAAACGCATGCTGGCAGAGATCCATGAGGCCCGTGCAGCCTACGTCGCATCGTTTGGCAAGGTAGCCCAGTTGCTCGTTCAGGGGAACCGGGATCAAGCGACGGCGTTGATGAACGCAGAGACGCTGCCGACACTCGACCGTCTCCAGCACCACGTCACGGACTTGGTCAAGTTCCAGCGACGTCTCGTCAATGAGCGCGGCGCGCAGGCAAAGCAGGTGATCGACTCGGCCCGTTACCTGATGCTTGGGCTGGGGCTGACAGCTGTGGTGATCTGCATTGCCTGCGCATACCTCATCACCCGCTCGATAGCGCGCCCCTTGCATGAAGCGGTGCAGGTCGCGCAGACGGTTGCCTCCGGCGATCTGACAAGCAGCATCATTGTGAGGTCCAGGGACGAGACCGGCCAACTGTTGCAATCCCTGAAGGACATGAATGAAAGCCTGACGAGGATGGTCAGCGAAGTGCGTCTGGGCACTGACACGATTGCCACTGCATCGAGCCAGC
>CAYPWK010000601.1:0-3093 GCA_964414365.1 uncultured Burkholderia sp. | reverse complement strand
CAACGACCCCCACCATGTCAAGGTGGTGCTCTAACCAGCTGAGCTACGAGCCTGAGAGAAACGAGATTATATGGAGCCCAACGAAGGTTGGCAAGTCCTTTTCTGCACTTTTTGAAAAGCGTACGCGAACGGTCGCTCAGCTGCATTCCCGGCCGCTCGCAAAGCCGCCCCAAGGGCAGTTACCGGCAGTTGCGGGCAGTGCCGCGACTCGGGTCGCAGGCGCCAAGCCTCCGGGCCGCCGCCGCTCCATGCTCGATCTCAAGCTTTGCGCGCGGCACGCACGACGCCGGTCACTTCGCCGAGCAACGTGCAGGCGCGCTGCACCTGCGTCGAGTTCGATACTTCGACCGTGAACTGCATGAATGCGGTGTCGCGGCGGCTCTGCGTCTTCACGCCCACGACGTTGACCTTCTCGCGTGCGAAGACTTCCGAAATATCGCGCAATAGCCCTTGCCTGTCCTGTGCCTCGATGGCGATGTCGACCGGGTAGACGGATGCGCCGCGTCCGCCCAGCACGTCGGCCGACCAAGCCGTCTGCAGCACGCGCTCGGGCGCACGCGATGACATGCGCTGGAACATCGGGCAGTCATTGCGGTGGATCGACACGCCCTTGCCACGCGTGACGAACCCGCTGATGTCGTCGGGCGGCGCCGGGCGGCAGCAACGCGCGAGCTGCGTGAGCAGCGCATCGACGCCGACGACGAGCACGCCCGCCGAAGCCCCATGAGCGACGCTCGTGCCGCTGCCCCGCTTTTCGAACTGCTCGGGCGCTTCGGGCTGCGGCTCGGGCGGCGGCGCTTCGGAAAGCGCTTGCTCGATGTTGCGCAGGCTGTATTCCTCTTTGCCGACGACGTTGAAGAGATCCTCGGGCGATTTGAAGCCGAGCTTGGCCGCAAGCTGATCCAGGCTGACCGACGTCTTGCCCTCGCGCTGCAATGTCTTTTCGACCATCGCCCGGCCGTTTGCGATGTTCTCCTGCAGATCGATCGCGTTGAACCACGCGCGCACCTTCTGCCTCGCCCGGGCGCTGTGCAAATAGCCCAGTTGCGGATTGAGCCAGTCGCGCGACGGACCGCCCTCCTTCACCGCGACGATCTCGACCGTCTGACCGTTCGCGAGCGGCGTGTTGAGCGGCACCATTGCGCCGTCCACGCGCGCGCCGCGGCAGCGATGGCCTAGCTCGCTATGAAGGTGATAGGCGAAATCGACGGGCGTCGCGCCCTGCGGCAGCGCGATCACGCGCGCCTGCGGCGTCAAGACGTAAATGTGGTCGTCGTCGAGCGTCGCCTGTCGCAATTGTTCCCACGGATTGCTCGCATCTTCTCCGCCCTCGGCGACATCGTCTTTCCAGGCGAGCAGCTGCCGCAGCCAGGCGATCTTCTCGTCGTATTTCTCGCTCGCGCTGAACTGGCCGCCGTGCCCGCTTCCTTGTAGCGCCAATGTGCGGCCACACCGTACTCGGCGAACTGATGCATTTCCTGCGTGCGGATCTGCACTTCGAATGCGCGGCCGTCGTCGCCGATCACGACCGTATGTAGCGACTTGTAGCCGTTCGGCTTGGGCCGCGAGATGTAGTCGTCGAACTCCTTGGGCACGGGCTGCCAGAGGTTGTGCACGATGCCGAGCACCGTGTAGCAATCCTTGATGTCGGGGACGATCACGCGAAACGCGCGCACATCGTAGACGTCGGCGAAGTCGAGCCCCTTGCCGCGCATCTTGCGCCAGATGCTGTAAATATGCTTCGGCCGGCCGCTGACTTCGGCTTTGATATGCGCCGCGGCAAGCTCCGCCTCGAGCTGCCTGATCGCGCGCGCCACATACGTCTCGCGCTCGACGCGCTTCTCGTCGAGCAGCTTCGCGATCCGCTTGTAGGTTTCAGGGTCCTCGAAACGAAACGCGAGATCCTCCAGCTCCCATTTCAGCTGCCATATGCCGAGTCGGTTCGCGAGCGGCGCGTAGATCTCCAGCGTCTCGCGCGCCACCTCGATGCCCGGCGACGTTTTCGTGGCCGCGTAATAGCGCAGCGACTGCAGCCGCGAGGCGAGCCGAATCAGCACCACCCGGATGTCCTGCGCGAACGCGAGCAGCATCTTGCGCAGCGCTTCGATCTGCGCGCGGCGCTCGGCTTCGGCGTCGCGGCTCGCGGCCTCGGGTTGCGCGCTTTGGGCGGCGGCATGCAGGCTCACCGTGCCGAGGCGAAGCAGCTTGCGGACGTTGGCGACGAGCTGCGCGACCTCCTCGCCAAAGCGTTGCGCCAGCAGGTGCTCCGGATTGTCGAGGCACGGCGTCAGCGTGAACAGCGCCGCGGCCAGCACCGCCGGCGGATCGACGTTGAGCTTGCGCACGATCGAAGCCGTGCCCGCGGCGTGATCGGCGAGCGGTTCGCCGGAAGGCAGCCGCACCTCGCCCGCGTGCTCGCGCACGAAGGCGATGGCGTCTTCGAAGGAAGGTAACGTTGCGGCGTCGTTTTCGGTGATCATGACTACTGCGAGCTCTACCTGGCGCTCTCTGTCAGGCGATACCGGCCCTGCGAAATCGATCGGTTGCAATCGCTCCGGTCAGCTTTTCTGAGCTGCAATGACGACGACTTCGACGAGGCAATCGGGATTGGCAAGCTTCGCTTCGACGGTAGCGCGCGGCGGCGTCGCGCCCTGCGCGACCCATTCGTCCCACACGGCATTCATGCCGCCGAAGTTGTCCATGTCGGACAGATAAATTTGCACCGACAACAGCAGCGACTTATCGCTGTTCGCCTCGCCGAGCAGGCGATCGATATGAGCCAGCACTTCGCGCGTCTGACCGGTGATGTCTTGCGTCGTGTCCTCGGCGATCTGCCCGGCCAGATAGACGGTGCCGTTGTGGATCGCGATTTCGGAAAGGCGCTTGCCGACGTGATGACGAATGACTGCCATTTGAAAAGGTCCTTTCGAGGTGAAGGTTGGTCGGCTGCGGTTTCCGGGCCCCAAAAAAGCGCCTCGCTGCGCATTCGCATTCGCGCTTTACGCCATCGCTCGAACAGCGGCCGACCCTCTATTATGACGCCGCCTCGACTTTCCCGAGGAAGAACTGCCGTGCGATGGCTATTTGGCCAGG
>CAYPWK010000600.1:1141-3097 GCA_964414365.1 uncultured Burkholderia sp. | reverse complement strand
AGAAAACCAGTCACTCGCTGCTCGTCGGCACGATCCTGCATGTCCTCTATGCCGAGACGGATAAGACGCTCGCCGGCGTGGCCAGCTTCCTCTCCGACCCGCGGCGCCCGATCGAGACGACACTGCGCGCCATGATGACGACGCCGCATCTGGGGCAGAAGGGCGTACATCCCGTCGTCGCCAGCGCCGCGCGCGAGCTGTTGAACAAGAGCGAGAACGAACGCTCGGGCGTCCTGTCGACGGCCATGTCGTTTCTCTGTCTCTATCGCGATCCGGTCGTTGCGGCGGTCTCGCGACGCTGCGACTGGCGGATCCGCGATCTCGTCGAGGCCGAGCGCCCCACGACGCTCTATCTCGTCGTTCCACCTTCCGACATCAGCCGGACCAAACCTTTGGTGCGTCTGATCCTCAACCAAATCGGGCGGCGCCTGACAGAAGAACTGGACTCGAAACGCCGCCGGCATCGACTGTTGCTCATGCTGGACGAATTTCCTGCGCTCGGCCGCCTCGACTTCTTCGAGTCGGCTTTGGCGTTCATGGCCGGCTACGGGCTGAAGAGCTTCCTCATCGCCCAGAGTTTGAACCAGATTGAGAAGGCCTACGGGCAGAACAACTCCATCCTCGACAATTGCCATGTGCGCGTGAGCTTCGCGACCAACGATGAACGAACGGCCAAGCGCGTCTCCGATGCGCTCGGCACGGCGACCGAACTAAGGGCGATGAAGAACTACGCCGGCAGTCGGCTCAGCCCGTGGCTCGGTCATTTGATGATTTCACGTCAGGAGACGGCGCGGCCTCTCCTGACTCCCGGCGAAGTTATGCAGCTCCCGCCCGACGACGAGTTGGTCCTTGTCTCCGGCTGCGCTCCCATCCGGGCGAAGAAGGCGCGCTATTTCGAGGACCCGGAGATGCAGGCGCGTATTCTTCGGCCACCGACCTTGACCAGCCCAACATCGCCGCCGACCGGCGCAGATCTTTTGGCCTTGCTTCAAGGTGATTGGACCGGCCAGGTCGTCGAGGCGCCGTCCGAGTCTGCCCCTGAAGATCCCGCCAATGCCGGTATTCGGCGCGAACCCGAATTGCCAGAGCACGAGGAGATCGTGTCAGAGCCGAAGAAGCCGGTTCACGAGTTCGATCCCATGGATGACGAACCGGACGACGAGGCTCAGCGTCAGCGCATCATGCAGCGCACGTTCGGAACGATCGCGCGTCAGGTCTCGCTCGACCCGGGCGATGACATGCAGATGTAACGCTCATGCGCACCAAGCACACCTTCCGGCTGCCGCCCGACCTCGCAGCGAAGCTCGCGGACTATGCCGCCCGCAAACGCGTGCCACAGGCCTTGATCGTCGAGGCGGCGCTTGCCTCGCATCTGTCGCCCGACGGTGCCGACCGCCTGGAAGCGGCACTGGCGCGGCGGCTTGATCGCATGACGCGGCAGATGGAGCTCATCGAGCGACACGTCACGATCGCGAATGAGGCGTTGGCGGTGTTCGTGCGGTTCTGGTTGACCAGCACGCCTCCGCTGCCGGACACGGCGCTGGCTGCGGCGCAGATCAAGGGCCGCGAGCGCTATGAGGGATTCATCGAAGCGCTGGGACGTCGTTTGGCGCGTGGGCGCAAGTTGGCTGACGAGGTGACCCGCGATGTCGCAGGGGACGGGCCACAGTGCAACGAAGACCCGCAGTCGTAGTCAAAATCATTTTGGCGACCACAATCAAGACTGCCTACGAAACCGGTCGGACATTTGCCAAATCGTGATGTTATTCCCGGGCGAGAGCGAAACGGGGGGCCGCATGCCCAATCCCGCCTCCATTGTTCTTCTCGCGCCACACGGCGTAACCTCAGCTATGGACTCTTTAGCTCGATAAAGACGCAGGTCGTCATGCCCAAAGACCAATTCGCGTACGAAGTCCCGCTGGCAGCCCGTCTGCTCGACCGTTTGCGGATCAAGAC
>CAYPWK010000600.1:0-1131 GCA_964414365.1 uncultured Burkholderia sp. | reverse complement strand
CCGCTCACAAATCCGAATCTCGACGGGGAAAGCGGAGCCGATGTGCTCGCGATCATCGACGGGAAGCGCGTCGGGATTCAGGTCACGCAAATCGACAACTGCTACAGCCTACCTAGCGTGACGGGTCCACCTATCACTGGACGCGGTGCTGAGAAGCGCCTTGCTCACGAATGTCAAACCTATGCCGGTTTCGCGGAGAATGATTCCGCGAAGGTCGTCACCAATATCGTGGCAGCTATCCGGCCGAAAGCGCTACATCGCGTAACCGGCTTCGATGAACTCTGGCTGCTTGTCGCTGCTGGTGTGCCGGAGACCGGAAGCGTGATTTCCACTTTTATTTTTTCCGCGCACCTTTCGCCCGCCAATCTCGATGCTGCGACAGGGCACGACTTGGGGCGCTCGAGCTACAATCGCGTGTTCCTGCTGCCCGTGCTGGGCGTCGAGCGCGCACTATTTCAATGGGCTAAACCGTCCGGCCCCTGGTCTGTGGATGTCGAGCCCGACCCGACACCATCGCTTTCCTTCGACGAACTCATAGCAGGGGCGCACGAGGCCGCGCTTTCGGGCGACCTCGACGCATGGACTGATCGGGAAGTGCAGAAAGTGCTTGCCGAAATGCGCGGCAAGACGGTCGAAGGGACGTGACATGATTCAGGTCTATCGCATCCCGATCCCGAAGGGCTCTTTGCTCAGCTTGCCGAAGGACGAGCGCGTATGCCTACTGCAGCTGGGGCATATGGCAAATCAGGTTTTGATGTTTGAGAAGCTTCTGATCTTCGCGACCACACTCGATTCCAAGAACGAAGTCGAGCAATACACGACTGGCGTGCAAACGCAGATGCTTGTCCGGCTCGCGGTTAGCGCTGTGTTCGAGTCCTTGCTTGTTGTCGAGCGGCTATTCGTAAAGAGCAAGATCGGCAACGACTATAAGGACAAGCTCGACAAAAAGGGCAGCGATGCCCGTGCCTATCTGAAGAAACTCATGGGCAAGTCGGCACTTCTCGCCGCCGTCCGGAACAACTACGGCTTCCATTACCCGAAAGTGGATGAAACCGAGGCGGCGTTTCAGGCTGCGATTGCCGACGCGGATTTCGACGGGTTGGTAGCCCCACTCTTTCAAGGCAGGGTTCA
>CAYPWK010000599.1:0-3106 GCA_964414365.1 uncultured Burkholderia sp. | reverse complement strand
GCCGGTTCAGAAGCGGGTGATCGGGCGAGTTGTTGAGCGCGTCCCAGGTCTGCTGATCGATACCGTCGACGAATGAATTCGGGTCGAAGCTCGGCGCCGAGACGAAAGCCAGCACGTCGCCCGTCGACGGCTCGATCGCGACCAGTGCACCGCGGTGCCCCGCGAACGACTGCTCGGCGACTTCCTGCAAGCCGATGTCGATCGACAGCATGAGGTTGCTGCCGGGCGTTGCCTGCGTGCGCGAAAGCGTGCGCACGGGCCGCCCGCCGGCCGTGACCTCGACCTCCTCGAAACCGGTGAGGCCGTGAAGCTCCGTTTCGTAGCTTTGCTCGACGCCGATCTTGCCGATGTAATCGGTGCCTTTGTAGTTGTTCGCGTCGAGCCGCGGATCGTAGTGGTCGGGATCGCTGTCGTTCTGCTCGCTCGCCGCGTCGATGCGCTCCTGGTCGCGCTGCGAGATGCGGCCGATATAGCCGATTACATGCGCGGCCGTCGGCCCGAGCGGGTAATTGCGGAAGAGTCGCGCGCGCACATCGACGCCAGGGAAACGGAAGCGCTGGGCCGTGAAGCGTGCGACTTCTTCGTCGGTGAGCCGCGTGCGGATCGGCAGGCTCTCGAAGTTCTTCGAGTCTTCGAGCAGCTTCTTGAAGCGCCGACGGTCGACGGCATCGATATTGACGACGGTGGCGAGCTTATTGATGACATTCTCGAGCGTGTCGTCGAGCTTCGACGGCGTGATCTCGAGCGTGTAGGCCGAATAGTTGCGAGCCAGCACGACGCCGTTGCGGTCCGTGATGATGCCGCGGTTGGGGACGATCGGCGCGACCGAGATGCGATTTTCGTCGGCCTGCAGCGAGTACTTGCTGTAATGCCAGACCTGCAGATAAAGAAAGCGCAGCACGAGCAGGCCGAAGCAGACGAGCACGAAGAGTCCCGCGGCCGCGACGCGCACGCGGAACTGCCATACCTGCTGCTGAGTGTTCTTGAATTCGGTCATGCTCTCGCGCTTTGGCGGCGCTCAGGACACTAAATGGGCCGCGTGTCGTCCGGGTCGGCCGGACGGCGCTGCGGAATCAGCAGCAGCGTGCAGGCGATCGGCCAGAGCGCGGCTTCGATGAAACCGTGGATCAGGTATCCCCAGCCTGGAAATGCGGCCCCAGTCAGCAGGCGAATGATGAACGGGACGAGCTGCGCGGTGACGAGCAGCGGCGCGACGGCGACGACCTGCAGGCCGCGCGGCATCCAGAGCACGCGCCGGTGAATCGTGATCGCGCCGTACGACAGCAGCGTGTAGGCGAGCGCGTGCTCACCGAGCAGGCTCGCGTCATGTACGTCCATCAGGAGGCCGAGAAAGAACGCGATGCCCATGCCGACTTTGCGCGGCTGGTGGACGTTCCAGAAGAGCAGCACGATCGCGAGAAAGTCGGGTACTCCGATGAGCCGGCCCCATGGCATCAGGTCCAGCAGAAACGCGGCTGCGAGGCTGAACGCGATGAAGTAGGGATTGACCGGCAGCAGGATGTATTGCGGACGGTTCATCGCGACGCTCCCGATGCCGCATGCGGCGCGGGTGGGTTCTTCGTATGGGCGCCGGCGGCATCGGTAGCCGGTTTTTCGGCCGGCTTCGACACTCGTTCGGCCGTTTTGTCGGTCGGCGTGCCTGTAGCTTTGTCGGACGCTGCCTTGTCAGTCGGCTTGCCGACGGTCTGCGACGCACCTTTGTCGCTCTTGGCGTTCTTGTCGCCTTTGGCAGCCTTGTCGTTCTTGTCGGCCGCCTTCGCGCCTTTCTTCCCTTTTGCGTCCTTTTGCGCGGCCGGGGCCGGCTGCGGCTCGGGGCGCGGCGGGATGCCGCTCTTGTAGCTCAGCACGAGCACATCGCGCGCGCCGCGCACGGCCGCGACGGGTACACAAACGACGCGTGCGAACGCTGTATCGGCGAGCTTATCCACGCGAACGACCTTCGCGACCGGCAACCCTGGCGGGTAGACGCCGTCGAGCCCGCTCGTGACGAGCTCGTCACCGGCAACGATATCGGCACTGATCGGCACGAAGCGCAATTCGAGCCCGTTGCCGGCAGACGTGCCGTAGACGACGCCGCGCAACCCGGTGCGGACAATCTGCACGGGCACGGCCTGATCTTTATCGGTGAGCAGCGTTACTTCTGACTGCATCGGAAAAACGCGTGTGACTTGCCCGATCATGCCGTCCTCCGTGACGACGGGCGAGCCCTCCGTCACGTGCTGCTGAGAACCGCGGCCGATGACGACCTTTTGCGTGAACGGATCGCGCGTGTCGTACTGGACTTCCGCCGGCGTCGTTTGCGCGCCGATCTGCTGCGCAAGCCCAAGCAGCGCTCGCAGATGCGCGTTCTCGGACTCGAGCGACGCGGCGCGATTCGCGTCGACGGAAAGCCGAAGGTTCGTCGTCTTGAGCTTGTCGTTGTCGCGGCGCAGTGTGGCCGTCGAGACGACGAAGCTCGTCGCGCCGACGATCATGTCCCGCGGCACGAGCGCCGCGCGTTGCAACGGGTATAGCCCGATGTCGAGTACGGCGCGCACCATATCGAGCGTCCGGAAGCGGGCGTCGGAGATCAGCAGCGCGAGGGCGAGGGCAACGAAGAAAATGAGCCGCGCAAGCGCGGACGGGCCTTGCTTGAATAGAGGCGGCGGACTGTATTCCATGGTCGACGCCGAAGGCGTGATCGTGAGCGGGCGGCGCGTCCCTCAGCGCACCAGCTGCGCCGGGGAGGTCGTGCGTGCAGCGCCCGCGAACGCCATCACTCGTACGAGAAGATGCTGCCGAGCTTGTCCATCCGCTCGAGCGCCATGCCCGAGCCGCGCACGACGCAGGTGAGCGGATCTTCAGCCACGAGCACGGGCAGGCCCGTTTCTTCGGCGAGCAGTCGGTCGAGGTCGCGCAAGAGTGCGCCGCCACCTGTCAGCATCATCCCGCGCTCGGCGATGTCCGCGCCCAGTTCGGGCGGCGTTTGCTCGAGGGCGATTTTCACCGAGGAGACGATCTGGTTGAGCGGATCGGTCAACGCCTCGAGGATTTCATTGCTCGAGATCGTGAAGCTGCGCGGAATGCCTTCTGAAAGGTTGCGCCC
>CAYPWK010000598.1:0-3107 GCA_964414365.1 uncultured Burkholderia sp. | reverse complement strand
CATCGCGGGCGGCACGGGCGACCTCGCCAAGGCATTCGCCAAGCAGGCGGGGCAAGCGGGCGAAGTCTGGCTGACCGACATCAACGAGTCGATGCTGCGGGTGGGCCGCGACCGGCTGCTCGACGAGGGCGTGATTACACCCGCGCTCCTCTGCGACGCCGAGAAAATCCCGTTTCCCGACAACTACTTCGATGTGGTCACGGTCGCCTTCGGTCTGCGCAACATGACGCATAAGGAAGTCGCGCTAGCGGAGATGCGGCGGGTGCTGAAGCCGGGCGGGCGCGTGCTCGTGCTCGAATTTTCGAAGGTCTGGCAGCCGTTGCGCCGTGCCTACGACATTTACTCGTTCAAGGTGCTGCCGTGGCTCGGCGGCAAGTTCGCGAAGGATGCCGAAAGCTATCGCTATCTCGCCGAATCGATCCGGATGCATCCCGACCAGGACACATTAAAAACAATGATGGAACAAGCGGGCCTCGACGCCGTCAAATATTACAATTTGTCAGCTGGCGTGGTAGCCTTGCATGTCGCGACGAAGTATTAGCGTCGCTACCCCATTGTTTTAACGGAGGATTTTGAGATGACCGATTCGCAACGCTGTTCTTTCAGGATGCTTTCTATGCCATGGGTGAAGCGAATCGGAACGGCGGCCGTGGTGGCGGTGGTCGCGCTGAGCACCATCGCGTCGCTCGATGCGCACGCGAAGCGGCTCGGCGGCGGGCGTAGCTTCGGGCGCCAGTCGCAAACGCTGCAGGCCCCGCAGAATTCGCCGTCGTCACCTCGCACTCCGGCTCAGCAACAACCCATGCAGCAATCGGCGCAGCCGTCGCAGGCGCAGCGCGCTCAGCAGCCTCCGGCGGCTCAGCCGGCGCCCCCCGCGTCGCCGCGCTCGCGCTGGCTAGGACCGATCGCCGGACTGGCGGCCGGTCTTGGCATTGCGGCTCTGCTGTCACACTTCGGCCTCGGCGAGGCGTTCGCCGGTGCAATGGCGAACGTCATCATCATCGCGCTCATCGTCATGGTCGGCATTTGGCTCGTACGCAAGCTCTTCGGACGCGGCCGGCGCGAGTCGCCGCCCGCGTACGGCGCGGCCGGCGCAACACCGGGCGGCGCGACGCTCGGCTCGCGGCCGTCCTTCGGCGAAAGCCGCATGCAGGCTGGCGGGTACGACGCGTTCGGCCGTACGGGAAGCGCGTGGTCGGGCGCCGGGCAGGCGTCAGACATGGCGGCGCTGCCCGCCGGCTTCGACGCCGGGACTTTCCTTCACCATGCCAAGCTCAGCTTCGCGCGGTTGCAAGCGGCTTGGGACGCCGGCAATCTCGCCGACATCCGCGATCTCACGACGCCCGAAATGTTCGCCGAGCTCAAACGCGATATCGACGCGCGCGGCCGGGAGACGAACCGCACGGATGTCGTTCAGCTGAACGCCGACCTCCTCGGCGTCGAAGATCGCGGAAGCGAGTATTTCGCGAGCGTGCGCTTCAGCGGGCTGATTCGCGAATCGGCTGGTGCTCCGGCCGAGCCGTTCTCGGAAGTCTGGAACCTGTCGAAAGTGGTCCGCAGCGACGAGGGCTGGCTGCTCGCCGGCATTCAGCAAGACGTGCTTCATTGAGCGAACCGGCCGCTCGGGCGCGGTAGATCAGCGAACGAACGGTACAATAGAGGCCCGCGCAGGCCGCCTGCCTGCGCGGGCTTTTCATTTCCGAGCCCGATGATCCTCGCTGCCAAACCGATTGCCGCCGCCGCTAATCACCTGCTCGCTCGCGAAGCATGGGCGCGGGAGCGTCTCGCGCCTTATGCGGGTAAGACGGCGCGGCTCGTTTTCTCGTCCGTCGCGGTGACGTTCGTCGTTCAGCCGGATGGCTATCTGATCGGTGTCGACGAGTCGGAGGCCCCGCAGGTCGACGTCGCGATCGCCGTGCCGGCCGATGCGCTGCCCGCCTTCGTGCAGGGCGGTCAGACCGCGGTCATGAAGCACGTGAAGATCGAGGGCGACGCCGAGTTTGCGACGCTCCTCGGCAAGCTGGCCGAGCACTTGCGCTGGGAGCCCGAAGAAGACCTCGCGAAACTGATCGGCGATGCGGCCGCACATCGCGTCGCCACGCTCGTACGGGCGGCCGCCGAGCAGGCGCAGCGTGCGGGGCGCAATTTGCGCGATTCGTTTGCCGAATACCTGCTCGATGAAAATCCGCAGCTCGTGCGGCGAGCATCGCTCGAGCTTTTCAACGCAGAGCTCGCGCGCTCACGCGACGCGCTCGCGCGGCTCGAAAAGCGCATCGAGCGCCTCGAGCGCGGCGGGCGAGCGGTGAGCGTACCCGTGCGCGGCGCGCGCTAGACGTCGGCCACTGGATTTTTCCTTCATGCGTCTTCTGCGCTTTATCAAGATCGTCTTCACCGTCATCCGTTTCGGTCTCGACGAAATGATGCTCGCGCGCATCAAGGACCGCCGCTTGAGATTCCTGCTGCGCATCGGTACGTTCGGACGCCGCTTCAGGTCGCCGCCGGCCGTGCGGCTGCGGCTCGCGCTCGAAAGCCTCGGTCCGATCTTCGTCAAGTTCGGCCAGGTGCTCTCGACGCGGCGTGATCTGCTATCGACCGAAGTGGCCGTGGAACTCGCGAAGCTGCAGGATCAGGTTCCACCGTTCGATTCGGACGTGGCGATCGAGATCATCGAGAAGTCGCTCGGTGCGAGCGTCGATGTGCTTTTCGACGACTTCGAGCGGATTCCCGTGGCGAGCGCCTCGATCGCGCAAGTGCATTTCGCCAAGGTCAAGTCGGGGCGGCACGCGGGCAAATCCGTCGCCGTCAAGGTGCTGCGGCCCAATATGCTGCCCGTGATCGATTCGGACCTCGCGCTCTTGCGCGATCTCGCCGTTTGGGCCGAACGCCTTTGGGCCGACGGGAAGCGCTTGAAGCCGCGTGAAGTCGTCGCCGAATTCGACAAGTATCTGCATGACGAGCTCGATCTCATGCGAGAGGCGGCCAACGGCAGCCAGCTGCGCCGCAACTTCGCCGGACTCGATCTGCTGCTCGTGCCGGAGATGTATTGGGAATTCTGCACACCGAACGTGCTCGTCATGGAGCGCATGGTCGGCGTGCCGATCAGCCAG
>CAYPWK010000597.1:0-3109 GCA_964414365.1 uncultured Burkholderia sp. | reverse complement strand
CTCGTTCAACCTCGCGCCGGGCCAGTCGCTCGGCAATGCGGTGACGGCGGTCCGCGCCGCCGAGGGGGCGGCCGGCAAGCCGGAGACGCTCACGGGCATGTTCCAAGGCGCGGCACAGGCGTTTCAGGCGTCGCTCGCGAGCGAACCGTATCTGATCCTCGCTGCGCTCGTCGTTGTGTACCTGGTGCTCGGGATGCTCTACGAGAACCCGATCCATCCGCTCACGATCATCTCGACGCTGCCGTCGGCGGGGGTGGGCGCGCTGCTTGCGCTGATGCTCTGCAAGCAGGGCCTGTCGATCATGGGGATGATCGGGATTATCCTGCTGATTGGGATCGTCAAAAAGAACGCGATCATGATGATCGACTTCGCGCTGGTGGCCGAGCGAGAGCAGAACCTCACGCCGGTCGCGGCGATCCGTCAGGCCTGCGTGTTGCGCTTCCGGCCGATCATGATGACGACGCTCGCTGCGCTGTTCGGTGCACTGCCGCTCGCGATCGGACACGGCGCGGGCGCCGAACTGCGTGTGCCACTTGGGATCGCGATTGTCGGCGGGCTGATCTTGTCGCAGCTGCTGACGTTGTTTACGACGCCCGTCGTCTATCTGTGGTTCGACCGGCTCGCGCGGCGTTTTGAGTGCGGCGCGCACGGTGACGATCCGCTGTTCGAACCGGTGGTCGAGACAGAGCGGTTGTCATGACGGCGGCGCGGTAGACGCGACGTTGTGGCGGCGCTGCCATGGGACGGTAACATTGACGGTGCGCTTTGCCGCTGTCGGGGGAGGGCGGACCGGCGGTTCAGCGGATAGCGACGGGGCATGGTGTTCGCTTCTGTTAGTGCCACCCTCGCGACGACCGCGCTCGTGCTCGGAGTCGGCACGGCGCCTTGAATGTCATATCCCCTCCGTGCACGCAGTCGTTGGCGCCGGGTCCGGCGTTCTGCCGATGAACGGCGACCTGGCGACTGCTGATCACGCCTAGATTGTCAACAATCATGCTAAAAAATTTGCGCCATGACTGACGCGTTGACGCGGGAAATCGCAGGCGCAGGGCAATGGCACACCAGAAGACGACGGCCGGCAGGCCCTATGGCCTGGACCCGCACGTAGGTGTTTGCACGCAATCCAAGTCAAAAGTGTTGACAATTTCGATCCTGGATCTAGCATACCTTTCATGAGCACGCAGACGCAGACATCATCCGACCTAGCAACCCCGGCGGCGATTGCCGACCGGATTCGCTCGGCCATACTCGAACACCGGCTCGCGCCTGGCGCCAAGTTGACGGAAGCACAGCTATGCGACGTATTCGGCGTGAAGCGCGGCACGATTCGGCAGGCGCTTCAACTGCTCGCCAACGAGCACCTCGTCAATCTCGAGCCGAATCGGGGCGCTTTTGTCGCCAGTCCGTCGCTGCAGGAGGTGCACGAGGTGTTCGAGATGCGTCGGATCATCGAGGCGGCCGTGATCGAGCGCGCCTGCCGCAGCCTGCCCGGACTGGGCGCCCGCAGACTCAAAGGCATTGGAACGATGATCGAGCGCGAGAAGCGGGCATTCGAGAGCCATGATTTCCGCACATGGATCCGGCTGTCGGGCGAATTTCATACGCAGCTGGCCTCGCTCACGGGCAACACCGTGCTATGTGACTGCCTTGCGGGATTGGTCGCGCGATCGACGCTGATCTCGGCGCTCTATGAGTCGTTGGGTCGCAGCCCGTGTTCGTTCGATGAGCATGCGCAGATTGCCGAAGCGATCGAAGGCGGTGACGCGGTTCGTGCGACAGAGTTGATGACACAACATCTGCAAAGCGTCGAATTGAAGATGTTAGATCGGCCCACGCGTGGCGCAGCTGATTTGCGTGACGTGTTCGGCTCCTGAGCCTGCTGTCCTGCCCTGAAACGGAACGGCAAGGCCGAAAGTATTGCAGCGGAGCGCCGAGCGCGCGGTCCCGGCAGATTGTTGAGGACTACTAAAAGAATTGCGGGCCGCGAGAAGCGACACACGCGAAGCACCATCAAGGAGCATCGATGATTGGCACGGGAGATGCCAGCGTGATGCGCCCCTCGTCGGTTTATTGGAGACATTCATGCCTGATCTGACTATCCCATCCCAGGCGAACGCTACGCGTTCGCCCGTCGCCGCAAGCGAGCTGCCGCATGGCTTCAGCGAGCGCCTTTACAACGAAGACCTCGCTCCCCTCGCGGACCAGCATTGGAGCGCGTATAACATCTTTGCGTTCTGGATGTCGGACGTGCACAGCGTCGGCGGCTACGTCTTTGCAGGCAGTCTCTTCGCGCTGGGGCTGACGAGCTGGCAGGTGCTGCTCGCGCTCATTGTCGGCATCACGATCGTCAATGTCTTTTGCAACCTCATTGCCAAATCGAGCCAGCAAAATGGTGTGCCGTACCCGGTCGTCTGTCGCGCGACGTTCGGCGTGCTGGGCGCCAATGTGCCCGCTGTGATTCGGGGGCTTATCGCGGTAGCGTGGTATGGGATTCAGACTTACCTCGCTTCGAGCGCGTTCGTAGTCGTCCTGCTGAAGTTCGCCCCTCAGTTGATGCCCTATGCCGACGTGCATCAGCACGGCTGGCTCGGGCTGTCCGAACTCGGCTGGGCGGGCTTCATGCTGCTTTGGGTTTTGCAGGCGCTCGTGTTCTGGAACGGCATGGAGACGATCAAGAAATTCATCGATTTTGCCGGACCCGCCGTCTATGTCGTAATGTTCGTGCTGGCAGGTTATATGGTGGTGCGCGCGGGCGTCTCTCACATCAGCCTGAATCTCGGGGTGGTCAAGTATCACGGCTGGCAGACAGTGCCCGTCATGATCACGGCGATTTCGCTCGTCGTGTCGTATTTCTCTGGCCCGATGCTCAATTTCGGTGATTTCTCGCGTTACTGCAGGAGCTTTTCGAGCATCAAGCGCGGCAATTTCTGGGGGCTGCCCGTCAATTTCCTCGCGTTTTCGCTCGTGACCGTTATCACGACATCCGCGACGCTGCCTGTCTTCGGCCAGCTGATTACGGATCCCGTCGAAACCGTGAGCCGCATCGACCAGCCTTTCGCCGTCGTGCTCGGCGCGCTGACGTTCATGATCGCGACAATCGGCATCAACA
>CAYPWK010000596.1:0-3122 GCA_964414365.1 uncultured Burkholderia sp. | reverse complement strand
ACGATAATGGACTTCAACTTCTTGCCCGATATGGGCAGAATGAACACGAGCTTGCGACAGGAAGGGCGAACTGGTTATTTGCTGGCTCTCTGCGAGCCGGCAAACGGGCCGCCGCGATCATGAGTCTGGTCCGATCGGCGCAGCTCAACGGCCACGACCCATACGTCTACCTGAAAGACGTGCTCACCCGATTGCCTACCCACCGGGCCGACGACATCGGCCAGCTACTGCCGTATCGCTGGACATCTGCCACCGTCTGACCGGCGACCACCCATTCTCGCTGGTGACTTTGCCGGGTGCTTACCGAAGATCGAGGACAGGTGGAATTTCACCGTGTTGTCCGAGATGTCGAGTTGCCGCGCAATCTCCTTGTTGCCGAGTCCGTCGTGCGAGGGCCGCGCAGCTACCGGACAGCGGCGGGTCCTTCGTCCGTTACCCTCGTTAATCACGGCGCGGTCCTTTCAACGTCGACGCGTTTCGCCGTTGCACTTCAACCATTCAAATGGATCGCAGGAAGGCTGCGGACACGCCAAGCTGGAGGTCGGATGAGAGGTTCCGCGAACGCGCTATCTCCTTGGTGAGCTGCATGACCGTGCGGCACGCCAGCGTCAATTCGCCGTGGGGCGACATGGCAAGAGCAACGAAGCGCGGCACGGACGGGTCAACCACCATCGACGCGCGCAATCGGCATTCCTTTTCAAGGTTGGCAATCGCGTAAGGTCCGAGCAACGCGTAAATGCCGCCGTCTGCCACGATGTGCCCCTGCAGACTCAAAGAGTCGGCTTCTGCCGCGAAATTGAGGGAGACCTGATGTTCACCCGCAATTTGTTCGAGCCGGTCGCGCCAGCTATTGGGGCGGCAGAAAAAGATCAGTGGGATCCCGTCGAGCTTTGAAAAGGCTATCGTGGACTCTTTGGTCAAAGGGTCGCCTTGGGCGCTGACCAGGTAGGTCGCCGCCTCGACCAGATATTCGTCACCGTTTCTCGGCGTCGGGCTGTTTCGGAAAAGGATGGCGAGATCGACATTGCCGTTTTCCAGCCACGTTTCCAGCAACGCGCCCTGACCCTCGCGCACCTGTAGTTGCACCAAGGGATATCGCTCTCGAAGGCGGTGGTAAAGGGTGCTGACCAGCGGATGGGCGGTTGAGGGCAAGATCCCGAGTCTGACCACGCCGATCGGTTCCCCCGCAGTGCTGCGAATGTCGTTTGCCAACTGCTCCGTACTGGCAAGCCACGCCCTGACGCGCGGGGCGATACGTGCCCCCAACTCGGTCAATACCACGCCTCGCCCGGTCCGCTGAAATAGGCGGCCGCCGCAATACTGCTCAATCTCAACAATCTGGCGGCTGATGTGAGGCTGACTAGTCCCATAGGCAACGGCAACCTTGCTCAAACTCCCGAGTTCCGCGGCATCGATGAATAGCTTCCAGGCAGCATAGTCCACCACGAGACCCCAACGAGTTATGTCCATTCAGTATAGCTGAAATGTCCAACTAGCAGTTCTCGTATAGCACGTCCATCTCTAAACTGCAGCGCATGCACCGTTGTTCCAGCTTCAAGGGAAACGAGCAGCGGGCTCTCCTCTTAGGAAAGAGGAGCCGAAAAGCTCACATCTGGATGGAGACGTTATGAAAGCGATCGATCTGCGCGGTTTGGTCCCGGCACCTGTTACCCCCTTCACCCACGACGGAGCGGTGGATCACGCAGCGATTCAAAGGCTGGGTTCTTGGCTCGGCAGCATCGAAGGCGTTAAAGGGCTGACGGTACTCGGCCACGCTGGCGAGGGTACGTTCCTCACGCAGAAAGAACAGGCTCAGGTCATCCAGAGCTTCGTGAAGTCCGTGGACGGCAAGATCCCGGTCATCGCCGGTATCACATTGGAAGGCACTGAAGTGGCTGTCGAAGAAGCGAAGCGTGCCGTAGAAGCCGGCGCGTCGGCCGGTCTGGTGTACCCGTCGCACGGCTGGCTGCGCTTCGGTTACCAGAAGGGGGCACCGCAAGACCGCTACCGCGCCATCTACGAAGGCAGCGGACTGCCCCTGATTCTTTTCCAGTACCCGGATGCCACCAAGGCGACCTACAACCTTGAGACGCAACTGGACATTGCCGCACAGCCGTGCGTCTTCGCGATGAAGAACGGCGTGCGCAACATGCGTCGCTGGGACACGGAAATCCCCGTCATCCGACGCGAGCGTCCGGAACTGCAGATCCTGACCTGCCACGATGAGTATCTGCTCCACACGATGTTTGACGTTGATGGTGCGCTCGTCGGCTACGGCGGACTGGCTCCCGAGCCACTCATCGAACTGATCAAGGCGGGCAAGGCGAAAGACTACCAGGCCGCTCGCGCGATCCATGATCGCCTTCTGCCCGTGACTCGCAACGTGTATCACCGTGGCTCGCATATGGAAGGCACCGTTGCGCTCAAGCACGGTCTCGTTGCTCGAGGCATCCTCGAACACGCCACGGTGCGCTCGCCATTGCTGCCGCTCGCGCAAGGCGCGGACGTTGAAATCGCAGACGCGCTTCGTTCGGCGGGCCTCGTCGACTGACGAGGGGACTGTGCACCAGTAGCCCCATGACGATAGTGAAGCAATGCACCGCTTCGCTATCAGCGTTAAGAAATGATGGCGATGTGCGAAACCACGTTCCGCGCAACGTCAATAACAGGATCGGGAAACGACCAGAAAAGCGCCGAAGCGCGACACAGAAAAGATGGAAAACGCGACCGGTGCTTGAAAAACAAGAAAGAGGCCGTGGGTCCATAAAATGCAGCTTTACAGGAGACAGCATGAACACCTCTTCGACCGACTACGGCCTGGGCGTTGGTCAACCCGCGAGCGAAACACGTATCGCCAGCGAGCAGTTGCGTGCTGCAAACCTGCTGTTTCGCGTAGAGAACGTGCCGTTCTGCAGGTGGCACACGAAGGCACGCATCGTCATGGGCAGCGCGACGCTGTTTGACGCGTTCGACGCCCTTTCGCTTGCTTTCGTGCTTCCTGTGCTTGTCGGCCTCTGGCATCTTTCCGCCGGCCAGATTGGCGTGCTGATTGCCGCCGTCTATCTCGGCAAGGTCGTAGGAGCGTTGGTGTTCGGTTGGCTTGCTTAGCGCATTGGCCGGGT
>CAYPWK010000595.1:0-3124 GCA_964414365.1 uncultured Burkholderia sp. | reverse complement strand
CTCGGCCTTATCGGGCTACGCGAGCGGATCGCGCGACTCGGCGGCGACCTCCAGATCGTCACGGCATCGGGGGAGGGCTTTACGCTAACCGCCACCTTGCCGCTTGTTGCCGTACAAGCTACGGCGCAGCCGTAGTGCGCTTGTCGGCTCGCCCATCTCGGCTCGCGGTTCGTTCTGCCAGTTCAGAATCAGATGCGTGACCAAGGGGGAAGTGGTTCTTGGGATCGCTGACTGAGGGAGTGCCCGACATCGAGCGCGTGCATTGCAATGGCGACGGGGAGTCCCGACTATTCGATATCTATGAGACGGGCATCGAGCAGGCGCGCGAGCGCCAGGCCGCCTTCGCGCATGATCGAGTCGTGATTCCAACGGAAGGCCGCGCGGCGCGAGCGGCGCGAATGCGAGCGCACTCATCCATCTACTGGCCGTCCTGACGTGCCAGTCGTAGCGCACTACAGTGTGATGAGCGTATTGAGCGCGAGCGCCAGCAAGCAGCCGCTCGCGCACGGGCACGCGTCCGGCCGCTTGCTTCTCGAGCGCGTAGGCCGCCTCGAGCAGGCCTTCGTACAGTGACATGCGCGCCTCCTCAAAAGAGCGAGGCCTGCTCGCCGGCCGCCGCCGGACGGGCGATGTAGCGCATCGACGTCATCAGCGGCATCAGGTGCGGCGGAACCGTCTCCCGCAAGCCGAATTCGAAGAGAATAAGCATGCAGATCGCCAAACCAGGGCGTCCTCGCCCTCACTCGTATTCAAATTCGAAATTGGACCGGTCTCGGATCCAGTCAGGCGCAATTTCATTGAGCTCGATGCATCACCGAGGAAGTAAAAGCCGCGCCGGCAGCCCGGTCAGCGGACACTTACCTTAAAGGTTTACAAAACTCTATGCGCGCCCGGATAGTCCAGGAAGCTCGTGAGCAATCGAAACGCAGAAATCTGGTCTGAATGGCTTCTTGGTCGTCGCCAGGCGGCGACTCGCAGTAAAGGGAGGCGCTTCGTGCCGGCGTGAGGCAGCGCGCCGACCGTGTACTTGACGCTACTTGTTTGTGCGAGTGCGTGACGCTGGCCTGCTGGCGATGGAATTGCACATCGATGTCGTGCCCGCGCCCCGATTTCTTGCGGCCATCGCAGGCAGAGGCGCTTCCGTCAAGGGTTCACAGTTCCGCAATATCTGCGTTGCACAAGCTATTGACTGGCAAGGGCTTTAAGCGCCATTTTTTGCGCGGCTCGGACGGTTACCCCACTTTGGCGGATCCAAGTTCCGGCTATGCTGGTCGAAGGAAAATGAAGCAAGCGGGCCGTGGCGCGAATGCGCTGAGCCGACGCTCGAAGGACGATCGCGCGCCCGAGTCGCCGGCCGGGAGATTCACATGAAACCACTTTGGCGGGGGATGTATGCGGCACCAACATGCAGAACAGGAGTTGTGTCATATCAAGACCATGATCGATCAGCTCGAGCGCCTGCTCCAGAGCGACGAGCATGTTATGCCAACCTGGACGGTGATGGCGCCGGCCTATTGGCGTGCACGGATCGACGGGGTGCTGGCAGCAGCTCAGGACCTGCCTCTACCGATCGAGGCGCAGGCTTCGGCGCTATTCACGAAGCTCGCCAGTATCCTCAGCGTCGAAAAAACGGTGTGAGTCGGCAAGGCGCCTCAGGCGCGCCGAGTCGGAGCCCGACCTAGCCGATGGGATTTGAACCCACGACAACAGGACCACAACCCCGTGCAGCTCATTAGTTTCTTTAAGGCGCTCAAGTGCCCGCGTCGCCGGCTCCCCGACACAAGTCCTGGGGAGATCGCCCTGTGGATCTATGTTGAAGATCTCAGGGCGTGGCGTACGCGGGGCGCCGGCTCGCCGCCTGAGCCCCTCCAGTTCCCTGCCCCGGGCAACCCCGTCACTGCGCTCTTCGACCGGCGAGAAATCGAGTGGTTCGACCCGAATGGCACCGACCACAAAGGGCAGCCGCGAACGGGTCGCTGGCTCACTTACACGCAACTCGTCTTGCGTTGGCGCGCGGCGGCCCCGCAGGTGCCCGAACCGTATCTGCACGCCATGATCGAACAGATGCATGCGCATGAGATGAGAACCGGCTTTCTCACGCTTGCCCCGGACTCTGGGCCGGGTCGCTTAGTGGCCTGTGATCCTGTCGCTCCACTTGGCCTTGCTGAACATGTACAGGACGGCATGTTCCAGGTGAGGCAGGTTGAGTCGATCAAGGAGCGCCAGCTCGGCATCGCCGGCCCCCATGACGTACCATGATCCAACCCACGGAGACCCGGCGGCATGAGGGCCGCGATCAATTACGCCCTGCCGACCGGACATCATAACTGTCGCTAGGCCGGACTTCCTAGTTGACAACCTACAAATGCGGGTGATCGAGCATCGCCGCTTTTTTATTTGCGGAAGAGCGCATCCCGAATGGGCCTTCTGTCCCGAGGGCTCCAAACCCGGCCGTTACCAGCCGCGTTCGCCCAGGTAGCTATCGCTGAGGGAACAACGGGTCTCACTGTCCCTCACGAGTCGAGACAATAACTGGCGTGACTTCACTTCCGAATTCTGACCACCTCGACTTCTTCCAAACGCCCACAGTCGTTGTCGTCTCAATCTTGAGACACGTTCTCCGCGTCTCAAACAGTCCATCGCCGCAGAGTTCAGGCCGTCGGGTGTGAATGGCCTTGTTGACCTTCGACGATTCCGAGCGTCGTTATCGACATTTGCTTGAGACGAGCGTTGCAATGCAGAAACATTTTGGACGCAAGCAGGCGGGTATTTGGCTCTTTTTTGGGGTCGTGCGGCCGGGAGTTTGGATGCGGCGTTGTGGCATGGCTCCTGCTTGGCGCGCAGGTAGCACGATAGAGGGCCAGCCCACATGAAACTGAACGCTACAGCGATTCGTTAATGGCCGGCTCGCTTGCCTCCCGCGCACTTTTTGTTGGAGAGCACTTTTCTTTCGAGGTGAAATAAGTGGAAAGCAGATCGAGGGTCCTTATTTCCTTAAAAAGTCCGAGAAATCAAGAGGGCTCAGCGCTTGTGGAGTTCGCCATTGTGCTGCCGCTGCTTCTCTTGATCATGTTCGGAATTATTGAATTCAGTCTGGCTCTCTATGACAAGGCAGTAATCACCA
>CAYPWK010000594.1:0-3130 GCA_964414365.1 uncultured Burkholderia sp. | reverse complement strand
ACCACCGCTTGCGGACCGATGCCGCTCGCGAGCGCGCCGAACGCGGCGACGCCGACGGCGCCGCCCGCCTGGCGTGCGGTATTGAGGACGGCCGAGGCCGTGCCGGCGCGATTCGGTTCCACCGAGGCGAGGATCGCCGTCGTCATCGCGGGCACCGCGAGTCCCATGCCGCCCGGAATCAGCAGAAACGGAACGATGAGCGCCGCATAGGACGTGTCGGCTCGCGTCGCATGTAATAAGCTGTACCCGAGCGCGCCGATCGCGGCACCCAGCATCATCGGAAAGCGCGGTCCGCGGCGCGCGACCACCCAGCCGCTTACGACATTCGAAATCAGGAAGCCGCCTGTCAGCGGCAGGAACGCGAGGCCGGCCGTGAGCGGCGTCTCGCCATGGACGCGTTGCAGGTAGAGGCTCAGTACGAAGACAGCGCCGTAGTAAGCCATGTTCACGCAGATGCCGAATATGACGGCGGCGCTGAACGTCGCGTCACGCAGCAGCGAGAGCGGCACCATCGGCGCCTTGCTCCTCTTCTCAATCACAAAGAAGGCGACGCAGGCGAGCGCCGCGGTGAGCAATGCGGCCACAATCCACGGGCTTTCCGCGCCGAGCGGCCGCGATTCGATGACGGCGCCCGTGAACGCCGTCAATGCGACGATCGCTACGCATTGACCGGGCACGTCGATCCCGATTGTTCCTTTCGCTTGGTGCGGCGACGGCGCGTCGAATTCGCGCGGCAGCCACGCAAACGTCGCAAGGAGACCGAGAGCACAAATTGGCAGGTTGACGAGGAAGATACTGCGCCAGCCGAATGCGGCGATTAGCAGGCCGCCGAGTACAGGCCCCGCGGCAATCGATACGGCGCCCGATGCGGTCCATAGACCAACGGCGCGGGCTCGCAAGTGAGGATGATGGCCGCATGATCGGTTAAGGAGCGCGAGAGAATTCGGCAACATCGCGGCTGCGCAAACGCCTTGGATGGCGCGTGCGGCGATCAGCGCAGGCGCGTTCGGGGCGAGTCCGCATGCGAGGGAAGCCAACGCGAACAACGTGAGACCCGCCGAGAAAAGACGCCTCGGACCGTAGCGATCGCCCAGCACACCCGCCGAAAGCATCAGGACGGCGAAGGCAAGCGTATAGGCGTCGACGATCCATTGGAGGCTCGTCACGGGCGCGCGCAGCTGGATGCCGATGCTCGGGAGCGCGATGTTAACGATGGTCACGTCCAGTTGCGTGACGACGAAAGCAATGCTGACCGTGGCGAGGATGCGTGCGATCGCCGGTGTAAAACGGGCAGGTGCATGGGAAGGGGTGAGCGTATTCATGATGCCTATCGTAGCGGTGTCGCCGACGCGATGGTTCGTCGCCAGATGAAACATCGATTGCCAGTGCGCATCGACCGTTGCTGAGCTTAGCTAGCGCCAATAGTCACCGCACACCCGCTTAGAGCACCCTCAAACCACCTTCCCCGGATTGAGAATCCCATTCGGATCCAGCGCTCGCTTGATCGCCGTCATCGCCGCCAACTCCTCGGCAGAGCGCGAAACCGGCAGGAACTCGCGCTTGAGCAACCCGATCCCATGCTCCGCCGAAACCGACCCGCCATAAGGCCCAAGCATCGCGTAGACAAACGCATAAACCGCATGATGCGAAAGGCCAGGCACCGAACGCCCGTCCACCGTCACATGCAAATTCGAATCGCCGATATGCCCGAAGAAATACGACTGATTGCCGGGCCACTGCCGATCGAGTGCCGCACGGCACGCATCGACAAAGCGGCCGATCTCGCCGATCGGCAAGCCCACATCGAAATTGATCGGATCGAGACGCTGGGGAAACTCCGCCGTACACTCGCGAATCGCCCATAGCGCCCGCGCATCGGCGACGGATTGCGCGACCACCGCATCACGAATCGCGTGCGCTTCGAGCGCTTCAGCAAGCAATCCGGCGAACCGCTCACCGTCGTCCGCAGGATCGAAGCTTGCATGTTCGATCAACGCATAGAGGGGGTGCGCCGACGCGAACGGCGAACGCGCACCCGCCAGCAGTGACACGCCCAAATCAAAAAAATCCGGCCACATGATCTCGAAAGCGCCGATGTCGTTGCCGAAGCGAGAAGTCAGCTTGCGCAGCAAACTCGCCGCCGCGTCGTAACCATTGAACGCGACCAGCGCCGTATGCCGCACCGCGCGTTGCGGCTGTAACCGCAATACTGCGCGCGTGATAACGCCGAGCGTACCTTCCGAGCCGATAAATAATTGCCTGAGGTCGTAACCGGTGTTGTTCTTTATCATCTTGTTCATCGAACTCAACACCGCGCCGCTCGCTAGCACCGCTTCGAGCCCAAGCACCTGGTCGCGCGCCGTACCGGACTGGATCACGCGATTGCCGCCCGCGTTCGTCGCGAGGTTGCCTCCGATCTGACAAGAGCCGCGCGCGCCGAGATCAAGCGCCAGCTCGAAACCCGCCGCCGCGGCAGCTTCCTGCGCGGCCTGCAACGTCGTGCCGGCACGCACGGTCATCGTCGCGGAGGCGGCGTCGATCTCTTCGACACCGGAGAATCGATCCAGCGACAACGCAATATCCGTCGCACGCGCGATCGCGCCGCCGGCGAGCCCCGTCATCCCGCCTTGCGGTACCACCGGCTGGCGCGCGGCGTTGCAAATCGCGAGCGCGCGAGAAACGTCCTGCGTTGTACGCGGCAATATCAATGCGGCAGGACGTGTCGGGGTATGACGCGTCCAGTCGGTCATCGCGCGCTCGCCGATCTGCTCGCCGACGCGCACCGCATCGTCGCCGAGCGCTTCACGCAATGCGGCAATCGTCGCGGCGAGAGGCGCCGCGCCTTCCGTACTCATGCGCGCGCCCCCTGCTGTGCCGCAAGCTTTTTCCGATAGCCCATCGAGTCGTTGATGCGCCCGAGAATGTAGTCGCCGGCCGCCACAGGGGCGTACTTGGCATTAGCGTCGAGCGTGCCGAGATCGCGCGGATCGACGAGCGCGTCATACGTCGGATCGTAAAACGTCGCGATCGAATAGCGCTCGCGGCCCGATGCATTGATCACGCGATGCAGCGTCGAGCGAAAGCGATCGTTGCTCCAACGCGCCAGCAAGTCGCCGACATTGACGACGAA
>CAYPWK010000593.1:0-3161 GCA_964414365.1 uncultured Burkholderia sp. | reverse complement strand
AACGTCGTGCCGTATATCGACGTCATGCTGGTGCTGCTCGTGATTTTCATGGTGACGGCGCCGCTCGTGGCACCGTCGATCGTCAATCTGCCGACCGTCGGTGGCGCGGCGCCGCAACAGCAGACGCCGCCCGTCATCGTCAATATCCGCGCCGACGGCAAGATGAGCGTACGCTACAAGGATGACGGCGGCGCGACGCAGCAGGAGGAAATGACGCGCTCGGACCTCGATAGTTTCGTGACCGATCGGGAGGCTTCGCATCCCGACCAGCCTGTCGTGATCGCTGCGGACAAAACCGTGCAGTACGAGACGGTCATGAACGTCATGTCCGATTTGAAGGCGCGCGGCGTCAAACGTGTGGGGCTGCTCGTCAAATCGCAATGAAGCGCAGGAAGTCCAATTACCCGTTGCAGCCGCCCCGCGAGCGCGGGACGTGGCGCGCCTTTGGGCTTGCACTGCTGATGCACGTGTTGCTCGGGATCTTTCTTTACCACGGCATCCACTGGCAAAACAGCACGCCGGCCGGAGCCGAGGCGGAGCTTTGGACCGCAACGCCCGAGCAGCCCACGCCTCGCCCGGCGCCCGCCCCGCCCGCCCGCGTCGCGCCCGCGCCACCCATCGATCAAGAGCAGGCCGACATCGCGCTGCAAGAGAAAAAGCGCAAGCAGCAGGAAGCCGCGGCGCGCGCGGCGCAGCTCGCGGAGCAGCAGCGCCAGCAACAGCTCGCCCAGCAGGAGGCGGAGGCCAAACGTCAGCGAGAGCAGGCTCAGAAGCAAGCCGAGCTCGCGGCTCAGAAGGCCGCCACCGAGAAGCTCAAGCAGCAGCAGGCCGAGAAGCTCAAGCAGCAGCAGCTCGCCGAGCAACAGAAGCTCGAGCAGCAGAAGCTCGAGCAGCAGAAGCTCGAGCAACAAAAGCAGGAGCAACTGAAACAGCAACTTGCGGCGCAGAAGAAGGCCGAGGCCGAGAAAGCTGCCAAAGCGAAGGCCGAGCAGCTGGCGAAGCAAAAGCAGCTCGACCAGGAACGGCGCGCGAGGCTTGCGCAGTTGCAGGGGCTCGCCGGCGAAAGCGAGACCGGCAATGGCCTTGCCAAGAGCGGCACGGGCAGCGGCTCGGGCGGCACGGCCGCGTCGCCGGGCTACGCGGACAAGGTTCGCCGCCGCGTGCGTCCGAACATCGTATGGGCCGGCGAAACGCAAGGTTTGGAGACCGTCATTGCGGTTCGCTGCTCGCCTACCGGAACGCTGCTGTCGGCAAGCGTCCAGCATGGCAGCGGCAATCCGCAGTGGGACGAAGCGGCGTTGCGCGCCGTCCAGAAGTCCGATCCGATGCCGCTCGACGACAACGGGCGGACGCCGGCGAGCTTCACGATCACGATGCGGCCGGCCAGCTGATCGCAAGCGCGCGAACACAGGGGAAAAGTAGGCGGCCGCGCCGGCCGCATGGCGACGCTCGGAAGGAACGAAACGAGCGTTTGCTAGTCTCTTTTCGGTTGTGACAATTCTTCGATTTTTGGGATATCCGGCATGAGTTTGATGACGAAGCTAGGCTTGAGGACATTGTTGGCATCGTGCCTGATCGCGGCGGGCGGCGCCGCCCATGCGCAGCTCAACGTTCTGGTGACAGGCGTCGGTTCCACGCAATTTCCGATTGCAACCGCGAACTTCGCCAATGAAGCGAACTCCCCGCAGCAGATCAGCCAGATCGTCCGCGACGATCTGAAGCGCAGCGGCAAATTTACGAACATCGACGCCGGCAGCACGCCGGTCGCCGAAACAGCATCCGTCGACCTCGGCGCTTGGAAGGCGAAGGGAGCCGACGCATTCGTCGACGGCAGCGTGACGCCGCTCGCCAACGGGCAATATCAGGTCCGTTTCCGCCTTTACGACACCGTCAAGCAGCAAAACCTCGGCGGTCTGGAGCTCACGACGCCGGCGAGCGGCATGCGCATGACGGCGCACAAGGTGGCCGACTACATCTACGAGAAACTGCTGGGTTCGCGCGGCGTATTCGCGACGCGCCTCTCGTACGTCATGAAGAGCGGAAACCGCTACCTGCTGCAAATCTCGGATTCCGACGGCCAGGACGTGCACGTCGCGTTGTCGAGCCCCGAGCCGATTATCTCGCCGGCCTGGTCGCCCGACGGCACGAAGGTGGCCTACGTCTCGTTCGAGAAGAGGAAGCCGATCGTCTACGTGCACGATCTGCCGACAGGCCACCGCGTCATCATCTCGGATCAGAAGGGCAACAACAGCGCGCCCGCGTGGTCGCCCGACGGCCGTACGCTCGCCGTTGCACTGTCGCGTACGGGCAACACCCAAATTTGGGCCGTCAATGCCGACGGCACCGGGCTCAGGCGCCTCACACAAGGCATGACGATCGATACCGAGCCTTGTTACTCGCCCGACGGCCAATGGATTTACTTCACGAGTGATCGCGGCGGCCAGCCGCAGATCTATAAAATGCCGGCGCAGGGGGAAAGCGCCGGCTCTGCGCAGCGCGTGACTTTTACGGGGAGCTACAACACGAGTCCGCGTATTAGCCCCGACGGCAAGCAGCTCGCCTATATCTCGCGAGTGGGCGGTGAGTTCAAGCTCTACGTCATGGATTTGGCGAGCGGTGTGGCAACGGCGCTCACCGACACGGGATACGACGAATCGCCGAGCTTTGCGGCGAATGGTCAGTACATCCTTTACGCCACTAAGGTGAACGGCCGTGGCGTGTTGGCCGCAGTTTCGACCGATGGTCGGACGCGGCAAATCCTGTCCGTTCCGGGCGGCAGCGTGCGCGAGCCGTCCTGGGGTCCGTTTATGCAATGACTTATGCAATGACACACAAGGAGAGTAAGAAATGACGTCCAAACTTCGTATGGTGTTCGCGGCTTTGCTCGTGGGCGTTTTGGCGGCCTGCCACCAAGGCGTGAAGCTCAACGAGAACGCTAGCAAGGGCAATGTCGGCACGCAGCCGAACCCGAACGCAGTGGCGCCGGTCACCGTCGATGAGTTGAGCAACCCGAACAGCCCGCTCGCCAAGCGCAGCGTGTACTTCGACTTCGACAGCTACGCGGTGAAGGATGAGTATACGCAGACGCTGCAAGCTCACGCGAACTACCTGCGCGGGCATCCGGATCGCCACATTCTGATCCAGGGCAACACGGACCCGCG
>CAYPWK010000592.1:1327-3233 GCA_964414365.1 uncultured Burkholderia sp. | reverse complement strand
GACGGCAACCGCGAGGATCTTCTTCGCCCGCTCCTGGCCGATCACGTACTGATCGAGAATCTCGCGAATCTCCTGCGGGCTCGGCAGATCGGACTTCGACAAGCCGGCGTCCGTGCCTGCTCCCGCGGCTTCGTCGCGAATGATCTCGTTGCAGAGGTCGATGCATTCATCACAGATGAACACCGACGGGCCGGCAATGAGCTTCTTCACCTCATGCTGGCTTTTCCCGCAAAACGAGCAATACAACAGCTTTTCGCTGTTCGAACCTTTTTTGTCCGCCATGGATATACGAGCCTCCGGACACTCGAATTTACTACCTGCGCAGGGCACGCCGTCGACCCATTAGGGTCGGAACGAGCGCCTCCGCTGCCCCGCTTGAACCTATTATCGACCATTTATAACATCGCTTGAGCCGGCATCCATACGGAGGTATGAGAGCACACCGAACTCTTCGCGGCGTCTCGCGGATCCTACGGGCGCTTTTGCAAGACCTGGTCGATGAGGCCGTACGCTTGGGCGTCCTCGCCGGACATGAAGTTGTCGCGGTCGGTGTCGCGCGCGATGCGCTCGACCGGCTGCCCCGTGTGGTGCGACAGCAACTGATTGAGCCGCTCCTTCAGGTAAAGAATTTCTCGTGCCTGGATTTCGATATCCGACGCCTGGCCGCGCGCGCCGCCGAGCGGCTGATGGATCATTACGCGCGCATTGGGCAGTGCAAACCGCTTGCCTTTCGCTCCGGACGCGAGCAGAAATGCGCCCATGCTGGCCGCAAGCCCCATGCAAAGCGTCGAGACGTCCGGCTTGATGAACTGCATCGTGTCGTAAATGGCCATCCCCGCCGATACGGAACCGCCCGGACTGTTGATGTAGAGGCTGATGTCCTTGTCCGGATTCTCGCTTTCGAGGAACAGCAGCTGCGCAACGACGAGATTCGCCGTCTGATCGTTGACTTCGCCGACCATGAAGACGACGCGCTCTTTCAGCAGGCGCGAATAAATGTCGTAGGAACGCTCGCCCCGGCCGCTCGTCTCGACGACGATCGGAACGAGCCCCAGCGCCTGGGCTTCCAGATCCCTCGGCGCCTGCGAGGCCAGCGTATCGAGCAATTGAGCGCGAAAGGTCATGCGATGAGTCCTTCTTTGGAATAGATCTTGAGAGACACGGCACCGTACCGGCGTCTTGCCTCGAAAAACCGGCGCGAGGAGCAAAAACGGCGTGCGGCCGTCGCCCCGACAGCCCGCACGCCGTTCGTGGCGATGCCTTACGCTTGCGCCGAGGCGCTCGCCAGTGCTTCGAAGCTGACTTCCTTGTCCGTCACCTTCGCCTTGCCGAGCACGAACTCCACGACATTGCTTTCAACGACGTAGGCTTCCATTTCGGCCAGGCGCTGCTTGTTCGAATAATACCAGCGGATGACTTCCTTCGGGTCTTCGTAGCTTTTCGCGAATTCCTCGACTTCGGCGCGGATCTGCTCGGGCTTCGCTTCAAGGTTGTTCGCCTTGACGAGCTCGGCCAGCACGAGGCCAAGCTTCACACGGCGCTCGGCTTGCTCCTTGAACATTTCGGCCGGGATCGGCGCATTTGTCGCGTTCGGCACGCCGCGTTGCACGAGATCCTGGCGCGCCATTTCGACGAGGCGCTCTTGATCCTGCTCGATCAGCGCCTTCGGCACATCGAGCTCGGAGATCTTCAAAAGCGCGTCCATGACCTGGTTCTTCACGATCGATTGCGAGCGGCGCTTCGCCTCACGCTCGAGGTTCTCCTTGATCTCGGCGCGCATCTTCGTGAGATCGCCGTCGGCGATGCCGAGCGACTTCGCGAAATCGGCGTCGATCTCCGGCAGATGCGGCCATTCGATCTTTTTCATCGTGATCGTGAATTGCGCCGTTTTACCCGCGACTTCCTT
>CAYPWK010000592.1:0-1317 GCA_964414365.1 uncultured Burkholderia sp. | reverse complement strand
GCCGTGGTAGTCGTCGGGGAACTTCAGGTCGAATTCGCGCGTTTCGCCGACCGCAAGGCCCGTCGCGGCCTGCTCGAATTCCGGCAGCATACGTCCCTCGCCGAGCACGAACACGAAATCCTCGGCCGTGCCGCCCTGGAACGCCTCGCCGTCGATCTTGCCGACGAAATCGATCGTGACGCGATCGCCGCTTTGGGCCGCCGCGTTAGCGCCGCCGTCGCCATGCTCGCCGGCTTCGCCGCGTGCATGGAAATGCACGCGCTGCTTGCGCAGGATCTCGAGCGTGCGATCGACTTCGGCTTCCGAGATCGTCGTGACGGAGCGCTCGATTTCAGCCGTCGAAAGCTCGCCGATCTTCACTTCGGGATAGACCTCGAACGTCGCGTCGAACGCGTAGCTGTCCGCGTCGCTATCTTCCTTCGGGCTGAAGCTCGGCTGACCGGCAACGCGCAGGTTCTCGGCGCGGCTGATGTCGAAGAACTGCTTGCCGACCTTGTCGGAAAGCACCTCAGCCTCGACTTGCCCCGCGTACTGCTGCGTCACCATCTTGAGCGGCACCTTGCCCGGACGGAAGCCCGGCATGCGCACGTTCTTGGCGATCTGGCGGATACGGGACTCGATCTCCTTTTGCACCGCGTCCTTCGGCAGGGAAATCGTCACGCGGCGTTCGAGCTTGCCGAGGTTTTCAACAACGTTAGCCATGGCTTTCAATCGTCCTAAATTGTTCAAGCGTATCAGTAGTCTTCGCCGTGTCCACCGCTTCACGGGACCGTCACCGGTCTCGCGAGCGCGGCTTCATGTGCCGGTCGCATCGGTCGCACGAGCGGACGCGAAAAAACGGTGCCGAATCACCATCCTTTCGCTTCCTCTTTCGCGTCCCGTTTCGCTTGCCTTCGCGTGCTTTCTGGCAATGTCGACCGGGCGCAGCGCCTGCGCGGAGCACGGTTCGGATCGGAAGAATCGGCTATTCTAGCAAACTATTCCGCCTCTCTGGCCTAGCGACGACCCGGCCATGCTGCCTTTCTCGCGCGTAGTTTCGCCTCTTCAAACGGCTCCCACCCCAATGACGCGACCTGATAAGCTGTCGCCCGGACGCCGGGCGCGCGCAGGCTCGCCGCGAGGCGCACTCGCGATGCGCGTTTTGCCGCACGTAGAGACTAAAGATAACCGTCAACTTCGGAGACATCATGCCGACCCTCTCGCTCCCGCCGGTCATTGTCATCGCCCCCGATTCCTTCAAAGGATCACTGACCGCGCAAGCTGTCGCCGAGGCCATTGCCGAGGGGGTTGCGCGAGCACGGCCCGACGCCGTCGTGC
>CAYPWK010000591.1:0-3234 GCA_964414365.1 uncultured Burkholderia sp. | reverse complement strand
GGTGCTCGCGCTTCACTTCTTCCTTCGTCATCCGCAGCTTCTTGTGAAACGACCAGAGTTGGTAGGGGACGTCCATCGCCGCGATGACGAACATGCCGGCAACGGTCATCGCGCAGCAGGTCGCGACGAGCGAGAGCCCGTGGCCGATCGCATTCAGCATCGGCTCGGTAGGCAGCGCGAGGATCTCTTCCTTGCGGTGCCAGACGGCGAGCGCGCCGATGATGCCGACGACGAGCGTCTTCGCGATCGACATGCCGAGCTGGATCGGCCCGTTGATCGAGAAGATGCGGCCCATACCGGCGATGGGCGACAGCCGCTCGGGCTTGAACTGCAAGACGTTGGTCGAGAGAAGCCAGCCGCCGAGCGCCATGGGAGCGGCCAGCGCAGCGAAGGCGGTCAGCGCGAGCACAGGCGCGACGGCGATGAGCCCCTCGCGGCCGGCGGCGCCGGCGCCGATCAGCATGCGGTTGGTGTCGACGACGTAGGCGTGATTAAACGTAAATGCGCCGCGCAGCATGGCCTGCAGATGGAGGCCGATCGATCCGGAGAGCACCCATACGCCGAAAAAGCCGGCCGAGAGCAGCGCAAACGAGGCGAGTTCGCGCGAGCGAGCGACCTGCCCTTCCTCGCGCGCCTTCTCCAGGCGCCGGGCAGTGGCTGATTCGGTCTTCTCGAGGTCGCTATCCTCTGCCACCAGGCTTTCTCCGCTCTTCGCGCGGCGAGATGCCGCTTTTCACGACACCGATTATTCCCGGTGGCGTCAACCTACGATCGGCGGATAAAGAGCGTTAAACGGGTGTAATTCGCCCGATGGGGGACGGCGGCTCGGGGGGGAGGCGCAAACGCCCGCGGGCGGAGGAAACCGCCCGCGGGCGAAGCGAAAGCGAAAAGAAAGGTATCGGCGCTCGGCTAGTACGCGACGTAAGGCGATTGGCTTCCCGTGCCCGCAGCGGCGGTGTCGTAGCCGAAGTAGACGGTCTTGCCGTAGAAGAACGGGAGGCCGAAGTCCATAACATTGGTCAGGCCCAGGGTGCCGGCAAGATCGTTGAGCGCGTAGTTGCTCGTGCTCAACGACGTTTCGTTGGCGATCGTCATCGTGACGGTTGCGGACGCAGTCGAGCCGGACTTGTTCGAAACGGTCACGCTGCGCGTCGTCGTCGAGCTTGGGCAGTACCAGGTGCTGCCCGAACATTGCGTGAGCGTGCTGTCGTCGAAGAAGTAGCCGTTCGAGCCGGAATCGAAGAATCCGAAAGTCGCACCGGTCGGCGTCGCAAGGACTGTGCTGTTGACGTTGCCCGCCGAATCCGTTCCGAACTTTTGTGACGCCGAATAGGTATTGTTCGATTGCGTGCCGATCCCAAACGTCAATGTGCCGGTCACTGACGTCGCCCCAGAGGTATCGATCGCCGGCATCGTGAGGATGATGCCATTGTTGTCGGACGTGAACTTCGCCACCGGGTTCGTTACTTCGCTCGTCAGCGCCATCGCCGTCTGATTGCAGCTGCTGCTTCCGCAGCTGTAATACGTGGCGTTGTTCGTTGTGCTCACGCAACCCGGACAATCGTACGGCGCCACACCGATGCCGAGAATGCCGTTCGCGCCGATGGCGCTTGCCGTATTCTCGGATGCCCCCGTCGTGCGCGACGAACAGCTCGAGGGCGCGGGATTAGTGGAGTCCATATCGCCGAGAATTCCAATCGGGATGTTGCTCGCCGTCTCGCCGCCGATCTTCACATCGGCCTTGCGCACAGAGCCCCACGTATAGCCGTCGGCGAAGACGGTGCACTCGGCGATGGTATTTCCGCTGCTGTCCGTCTCGGCGGAAAGGCTGCTCAACACCGATGACGCGGCGGTATTCACGAGCCGCAGCCCGTATGACATCGTGTCGACCTGGATGTTGTCGATCGTCTGGCACGTCGACGTGCCCGGTGCGCAGACGGTCACGCTCACGGTCGGGATGTTGGGCGTGCGCGTCGACGTCACCGTGCTCTTGGCGACGGTGACCGTCACCTGATTGCTCACCGTGCTCGAACTGCTCGAACCGCTAGAACTGCTGGAACTTCCGGAACTGCTCGAACTGCTGGAGCCGCCCGAGCCGCTGGAACTACTGCCACCGCCGCCACCGCAGCCGGCGATCAATGCCGCCGCAATGACGATACCCACTGCGCTCAAAGCGCGCAAAAAATCGTTTTTCGATCGCACTATGATCTCTCCGCTCGCCGTCGATCGCTTATTGAATGTCGTTGCTGGTGACGCCGCTGGGCAATGCATTCGGCAGGTAGGCCTGGCCGACGAAAGAGCCCATGTGTCCGCCCACGTGCACGACGAGTCCCGACTGCTCGACCTTGGCGGGTCCGCGCCCGCCACCGCGCTGCGCGCGCTGTGCTTCGACGGCACTCTTCACCTGCGGGAAGTAGCTGCCGAGCAGCGTCGAGAGATCGGGCATCTGCGCGCCCTGCCAAGCAATGCCAAATACGTTGCCGTCGTTCGCGATGTACTCGCGCACGACTGTGCCAGTCTCGAGCGTGGTTTGCTTAACTGTATAGGTTGCCGTGGAGGCGGTGGTGGACGCGGCCGATGCTGCGGCATGCGCCACCGTTGACATTCTGTCGACCGTCGCGCCCGATGGCGTCTGCATGGGCGCCGCGCCGAGTTCTGCATGGGCGGGCATGGCGGCCCCGAGCGAGGCGCAAGCCGCGAAAACAGCCGGCATCACGCTCCGAATGGAACGAACGAACATAAGAACAATTCTCCCTCGATTTGGTGTTATGTCGCCAAATATCGTTTTTTCGGTCTTGTAAACTACCATCATGGAGCAATCGTTTGCCACCGTTAATTCATCGAGTTACAGACTCGCGTCGCGTTTGGGCAAACGTCATGGGGCGTGTTACCACAACACGGGCCGGGCCGTCTGCGCGGCACCGCCCGTATCGAAACGACTCGATGTAAAACCGGTGATTGACAGCCGGTCAGAAACCGAGACTCGCGAGTAGATCGTCGACTTGCTGCTGGTCTTGCACCACGTCGGTCTTCCCTTGCGGGTTGATCTGCGGCCCGTTTAGCAGCCCGTCCTCCTGCGCACTGAACGACGTGCCCGGCTCGGCCGCAAGCGCGGCGGCGTTCTGTGCGAACTGCTCGCGCCGCTCGGGTGCGATGTTTTCGATCAGCACGGCGAGCAGCTGCTGCTCGATCGAATAGACGACGTCCATGATCTTCTTGATGACCTGACCCGTC
>CAYPWK010000590.1:0-3244 GCA_964414365.1 uncultured Burkholderia sp. | reverse complement strand
TGCCGGAATCGGCCGCCACCTGCGAGACGAAGGTGAGCGACGTGCGCCCGAGCGCCCCGCCGCGCGTGGCGAACATCTCGCGATAGTGAACGGGCTGCGGCGTGGGAATCGAGGCATTCGGATCGCCCATCTGCGCAAGCGCGATCATTCCGCCCTTCAGTACGAGCGATGGCTTGATCCCGAAGAACGCCGGCTCCCAAAACACGAGGTCGGCCCACTTGCCGGCTTCGATCGATCCGACTTCGTGGGCGATGCCGTGCGTGAGCGCCGGATTGATCGTGTACTTGGCCACGTAGCGCTTGGCGCGGAAGTTGTCGCTGCGCGAGCTATCTTCGGGTAGCGACCCGCGTTGCACCTTCATCTTGTGCGCGGTTTGCCACGTGCGAATGATCACTTCGCCGACGCGTCCCATCGCCTGCGAATCCGACGAGAGCATCGAGAGCGCGCCGAGATCATGCAGGATGTCTTCGGCCGCGATCGTTTCGCGGCGAATCCGCGACTCGGCGAATGCGAGATCTTCGGCGATCGAAGGATCGAGGTGGTGGCAGACCATCAGCATGTCGAGGTGCTCGTCGAGCGTGTTGATGGTGTAGGGCCGCGTCGGATTCGTCGAGGACGGCAGCACGTTCGCTTCGCCGCAGACCTTGATGATGTCGGGGGCGTGGCCGCCGCCGGCGCCTTCCGTGTGATAGGTGTGGATCGTGCGGCCCTTGAAGGCCGCCACCGTCGCTTCGACGAAGCCGGCTTCGTTGAGCGTGTCGGTGTGAATGGCGACTTGCGTATCGGTCGCATCGGCCACCGAAAGACAATTGTCGATGGCAGCCGGCGTCGTGCCCCAGTCTTCGTGCAGCTTCAGGCCAATGGCGCCGGCTTTGATCTGCTCGGTGAGCGGATCAGGCAGGCTCGCGTTGCCCTTGCCGAGGAATCCGATGTTCATCGGCCAGCCGTCAGCCGCCTGCAGCATCCGCTCGAGGTGCCAGGGGCCGGGCGTGCAGGTGGTGGCGTTCGTGCCCGTGGCGGGCCCTGTGCCGCCGCCGAGCATCGTTGTTACGCCCGACGCGAGCGCTTCGTCGATCTGCTGGGGGCTGATGAAGTGAATATGCGTATCGACGCCGCCTGCCGTCACGATGAGGCCTTCGCCGGCGATCACCTCGGTCGCGGCGCCGATTGCGATCGTGACGCCGGGCTGGATATCGGGGTTGCCCGCCTTGCCGATTGCGGCGATGCGGCCGTTCTTGATCGCGATGTCGGCCTTGACGATACCCCAGTGATCGAGGATCACGGCATTCGTCACGACGGTGTCCGCGACTTCGGCGGCGACGCGTTGCGATTGCCCCATGCCGTCGCGTATCACCTTGCCGCCGCCGAATTTCACTTCCTCGCCGTAGACGGTGAAGTCGCGCTCGATTTCGATCAGCAGCTCGGTATCGGCAAGCCGGATCCGGTCGCCCGTCGTGGGGCCGAACATTTCCGCGTAGGCGCGGCGATCGATGCGAAGAGTCATGTCGATTCGGAGTCCGAAAGAAAATGCGTCTTGCACGCGGCGCGCCTTGCCATCGACAGGGCGCGCGCGAGCGTCAGAGCGGGCCCATCACTTTGCCGTTAAACCCGTAGACCGTGCGGTCTCCGGCCAATGCCACGAGCTCGACCGTGCGTTCCTGCCCCGGCTCGAAGCGCACGGCCGTGCCAGCGGCGATGTTGAGCCTGAAGCCGCGCGCCTGCTCGCGATCGAAGGAGAGCGCGGCGTTGACTTCGTAGAAATGGAAATGCGAGCCGACCTGCACAGGGCGGTCGCCCGTGTTTGCAACGGTCAGGACGACCGTGTCACGGCCGGCGTTGAGCTCAATGTCGCCGGGCTCGGTCAGGATTTCACCTGGGATCATAGGACCTCGGACGCTCACGGAATCGGGTGGTGGACGGTGACGAGCTTCGTGCCGTCGGGGAACGTCCCCTCGACCTGCACCTCGTCGATCATCTCCGGCACGCCGTCCATCACCTGCGAGCGACCGAGCAGCGTCGTGCCGTAGTGCATGAGCTCGGCGACGGTCTGGCCATCGCGGGCCGCTTCCATCAACGCCGCCGTGATGAACGCGACCGCCTCCGGATAGTTGAGCTTGAGCCCGCGGGCTTTGCGGCGCTCGGCCAGGAGCGCCGCCGTGAAGATGAGCAGCTTGTCTTTTTCGCGTGGTGTGAGCTTCATCGCTTTGACGTGTTGTCGAGCCGAGCGCCTCCTGGGCACCGTTCCCGTTACTGGACGAATTTCTGCAATTCTATGCTTTGCGGCGCCCCGAAGATCTGCTCCGGCGGACCGCTTTCCCAGACGCGCCCCTGATGCATGAAGACGACAGTATCGCTGACGCGGCGCGCGAAGCGCATTTCGTGGGTGACCATGATAAGCGTCATTCCCTCGCTCGCCAATTGCTCGACGACGCCGAGCACTTCGCCGACAAGCTCGGGGTCGAGCGCCGACGTGATTTCGTCGCATAAAAGCAATGACGGCTCCATCGCAAGCGCTCGCGCAATCGCGACGCGCTGCTGCTGACCGCCCGAAAGCTGGCTTGGATAGGCGTCGAACTTATCGGCGAGCCCGACGCGCTCCAGCATGCGCTTGGCGACGTCCTGCGCTTTGGCTCGCGGCGTCTTCTTGACGACCGTTTGCGCGAGCATGACGTTCTCGCCGGCCGTGAGGTGCGGGAACAGGTTGTATTGCTGGAATACCATGCCGACCTTGAGCCGCAAGCGCCGCAAGTCCGCGTGACGCGCGTCGATGCGTTCGCCGTCGATATCGATCGATCCCGCATCGATGCTTTCGAGCCCGTTCAGTGTCCGCAACAGCGTGCTCTTGCCCGAGCCGCTGCGGCCGATGATCGTGACGACCTGGCCGCTTTCGACGTTCAGATCGATACCCTTCAAGACGTGGGTCGTGCCGAATTGCTTATGCAGCTGGCT
This sequence comes from uncultured Burkholderia sp., assembly GCA_964414365.1. Taxonomy (GTDB): domain Bacteria; phylum Pseudomonadota; class Gammaproteobacteria; order Burkholderiales; family Burkholderiaceae; genus Trinickia. Next base: position 295 of record CAYPWK010000590.1, on the reverse strand, counting down.
GACTTCAACGAGCGACATTGAGTTTTCTCTCCAGCGCACGGGCCGTGCGCGACAGCGGATAGCAAAGCGCGAAGTAAATGAGCGCGACGCAGCCGTAGACGAGGAACGGGCGGAACGTCGCATTGGAGATCACCGTTCCCGCCTTCGTGAGCTCGGTGAAGCCGATGATCGAGACGAGTGCGGTGTCCTTCACGGCTTGCACCGAAAAACCGACCGTCGGCGCAATGGCGATTCGCAACGCCTGCGGGAGGATGACGTGACGTAGTTGCTCGAGATAGTTCATTGCGAGGCTCGC
>CAYPWK010000589.1:0-3244 GCA_964414365.1 uncultured Burkholderia sp. | reverse complement strand
CGTCGCATTCACGACGATCGTCTGCGCGATCTGCGCCGAGCGCCTGCATTGGCCGATCTGGGTCATCGCGCCGCTGGTACTTGTGATCGGTGCGGCGTACGGCGCGGCGATGGGCGCCATCATCCATTTCTTCCGACTGCAACCTTTCATTGTGACGCTGGCCGGCATGTTCCTGGCGCGCGGCGCATGCTTTTTGATCACGACGCAGTCGATTGAAATTCACGAGCCGTCGTTTCACGCCGTGTCCGGTTTTCATGTGCCTCTGGGCAGCGGCGAGCTCAACGCGGGTGCGCTCATTGCACTCGTCACGCTCGCCGCTGCCATCTTTGTCGCACATTTCACACGGTTCGGGCGTAATGTCTACGCCATCGGCGGTAACGAACGGTCGGCACTCCTGATGGGTTTGCCGGTAGCTCGCACGAAGATCGGCGTCTATGCGCTCGGCGGCTTGTGCTCGGCGCTCGGCGGCCTTGTCTTCACGCTCTATGTTCTTTCCGGCTATGGGCTTCAGGGCCAGGGCATGGAACTCGACGCAATCGCCGCGTCCGTCATCGGGGGCACGCTGCTTACGGGCGGCATCGGCTATGTAATCGGCTCGGTGTTCGGGGTCGGCGTGCTCGGCACGATCCAGACGCTGATCTCGTTCGACGGCACGTTGAGCTCGTGGTGGACGCGGATCGTCATCGGCGCCCTGCTCTGCGTTTTCTGCCTGCTGCAACGTGTTATCGAGCAACAGGCGGCACGCCGCAAGTCGAGCGGCACGGGGCTCGGCGGACGGGCGAAAGCCGCGCGGGATGCGAATGCGAGCGGCGAAGAGCGGCGCGAGCGCGCCATACCGCTCGGCCTCAACGAGCCGCCGCTGAAGACCTGAATCGATCGTCAAACAGATTTAACGAGGAGTCGTATTGTGGTGACTGTTTCCCGCCCGTTTTCGGGGCTCTTTCCCGTTGCGCCCACGCCATTCACTGAAACGGGCGAGCTCGACCTCGACGGACAACGGCGCGTCATCGACTGCATGGTCGATCAAGGCGTCGACGGCATTTGCATACTCGCCAATTACTCCGAACAGTTCGTGTTGACCGACGCCGAGCGGGATACGCTCGTCGATTTGTGCCTTACGCACACGGCCGGCCGCGTGCCGGTCATGGTCACGTGCAGCCACTTCAGCACGCAAATCGCCAGCGAGCGTGCGAAGCGCGCTGCCGCTGCCGGCGCAAGCCTCATCATGCTGATGCCGCCTTATCACGGTGCGACGCTGCGTGCCGACGAGCAGTCGATGTTCGATCATTTCGCGCGCGTCGCCGACGCGGCGGGGGTGCCCATTATGGTGCAGGACGCGCCGCTCTCCGGCGTCCCGCTTAGCGTGTCGTTCCTCGCACGCCTCGCACGCGAGCTCCCGCTCGTGCGCTACTTCAAGATCGAGGTGCCGCAGGCGGCCGCCAAGCTGCGGGCGCTCATCGCCGCGGGCGGCGACACGATCGAGGGGCCGTTCGACGGCGAAGAAGCCATCACGCTGATGCCCGATCTCGACGCGGGCGCGACGGGCACGATGTCGAGCGCGTTGCTGCCCGACCTCATTCGCCCCGTCTTCGATGCCTTCCGGGCAGGCCGGCGCGATGAAGCGCGCGCAGGCTATGCGCGGATTCTGCCGCTCATCAACTATGAAAACCGCCAGTGCGGGCTGCGTGCGACGAAGACCGTGATGAAGGAAGGCGGCGTGATCAAGAGCGAGATGGTCCGTCACCCGCTCGAGCCGCTATCCGGCGCCACGCGCGACGAACTGCTCGAGCTCGCGCGCGAAGCCAATCCGCTCGCGCTGCACTGGGGTAAGTAAGAGCCGAGGCCAATATGACGAAGAAACTGACGGTAGGCCTCATTGGCATCGGCAAGATCGCGCGCGATCAACACCTGCCCGCCATCGCCGCCGATGCGGGCCTGGAACTGATCGCCTGCGCGAGCCGCCACGCCGAGGTGGAAGGCGTGCGCAACTATCCCACGATCGAGGCGCTGCTGACCGCCGAGCTCCATCTCGACGCCGTTTCGCTATCGGCGCCGCCTCAGGTTCGCTTCCAGCAGGCGCGCGCGGCGCTCGCGGCCGGCAAGCATGTGATGCTCGAAAAGCCGCCCGGCGCGAGCCTGCACGAAGTCGAAGTGCTGCGCGAGATGGCCCGCAAAGCGGGGCTCACGCTGTTCGCCAGCTGGCATTCGCGCCATGCGCCCGCCGTCGAGGCGGCACGCGAATGGCTCGCCGAGCGCGCGATCCGCTCCGTCGACATTCGATGGAAGGAAGACGTGCGCAAGTGGCACCCCGGCCAGAAATGGATCTGGGAACCAGGCGGCCTCGGCGTGTTCGATCCCGGCATCAATGCGCTCTCGATCGTCACGCGGATCCTGCCGCACGAAATCGTCCTGCAGAGCGCAACCTTGTTCGTCCCGTCGAATATGCATACGCCGATCGCGGCGAACCTCGATTTCGTCGATTTGAAGGGCGCCCCCGTCCGAGCCGAATTCGACTGGCGGCACGGCCCGCGCGAGCAATGGGAAATCGAAGTGCAGACGAGCGACGGCAGCTTGCTCATCGAGCAGGGCGGCAAGCGCCTGTCGATCGCCGGACAGACCGTCGACGTCGGCCCCGAGCGCGAGTATGCGTCGCTCTACGCCCATTGGCGGACGCTGATCGAGCGTGGCGAAGAGGATGTCGATGTCCGTCCGCTCCGTCATGTCGCCGATGCATTCCTGCTGGGCGCACGCCGCGAAATCGAGGCGTTCGTGGACTGAATTCCGAGTAATCGTTGCTGAACAACGAGAGCGAGCGCGAGAGCGCCCCGCTCCGTTCCCAGGCTGCGTCGTTTTTGTTACCACGCGCAGGCCGGAGCAAGCGTTCAGGTCTTGCACCGGCCTCATGCAGAAACCGGCCCATCGGGGCCAACACCAAGGAGACTGAAGTATGACCAGCAAGCTTCGCCGCTTCACGTTGCGCGCCGCGTTGGCGATGACGTTCGCCGCCCCGTTCGCCCTGCATTCGACTGTTCAAGCAGACGAGCCGCTCAAGATCGGCTTTCTCGTGAAGATGCCCGAGCAGGCGTGGTTCATCAACGAGCAGAACGCCGCCACGGCGCTCGGCAAGCAGGAAGGCTTCAGCGTCGTCAAAATCGGCACGCCCGATGGCGAGAAGGTCCTCGCCGCCATCGACAACCTCGGCGCACAAGGCGCGAAGGGCTTTGTCATCTGCGCACCCGACGTT
>CAYPWK010000588.1:0-3259 GCA_964414365.1 uncultured Burkholderia sp. | reverse complement strand
GCCCAAGGAACACCAGTTCGAATTGCAGCCGCTGAATCGCGGGTGGTTGGCATCGATTGCGCGAATCCCTCGAGGTGGCATCGCGATGGCGCTGCTGCTTCGTGTGGTGCTTTTCAGTTCCGTGGTCACGTTGATCCTGACCGTTCTGCAGTTGACCTTGAGCTACCGCAGCGAGCGGGCGAGTCTCGACAGCCGATTTGGCGAGATCGATCAGGCCACGTCGCGCAGCCTGGGTGAGAGCTTGTGGGCGATGGACTCAGAGCAACTCAAGGTGCAGCTCGATGGCATATTGCGCCTGCCGTCCATACGCGCAGTTGAGGTGCGGGAGACGCTTTCGCCTAGCGACGCCTTTACGATTTTTCGCGGCGAGCGACCCACCTCCTCAGCCATGGTAAAGGAGTTCCCGTTGGTCTGCTGCGGCGCACACCCGCAAGAAATCGGTGTGCTCCGCATCGAGGCGACCCTTACAGACATCTATCGCGATCTGGCAGCTCAGGCCCTCGTCATTCTCTTGAGCAACGCCGCCAAAACATTCCTCGTTGCGTTCTTCATCCTGTTCGTCGTTCACCGCCTGGCGACCCGGCACCTATTGGACATCGCCGCATCGGTGGCCGGCATCAGGCCAGACGCCGATCTGCCGCCGCTGCGGTTGCGGCGTTCGCGGATCGAGGGTGATGAGCTCGATCAACTGGTGGATGCCCTCAACGCAATGCGCGAGAGGCTGCGGCAGCATGCGATGGAGCTTGGGAACGCGAATGCACGCATGGCGGCAATCCTGGACAACATACCGGACCTTGCGTGGGTGAAGGACACAGACGGCCGCTTCACCGCGGTCAACCAGGCCCTTGCCGCCGCGAAAGGGTTTGCCGATCCTGATGAAATGATAGGCAAGACCGATTTCGACATTAATCCCGCTGAACTCGCCCGGACCTATCTTCAGGATGACGCCGAGGTGATGGCGTCGCACGGGCGCAAGCGGATCGAGGAGCAGCTCGCTAATGCGGATGGGAGTACTACCTGGATCGAGACCATCAAGACAGCACTGCATGACGCTGCGGGCCGAGTGACCGGCACGGTCGGCATCGCGCGTGACCTCACCGAGCGCAAGCGGGCGCAGGAAGAGGCTCGAGAGAGCGAGCGGCGCTACCGCGAGGTGCAGACGGAGTTGGCACACGCAAATCGCGTCGCTACCGTGGGCCAGCTTGCGGCCTCGATCGCCCATGAGGTCAATCAGCCGATCGCAGCGACGGTCACCAACGCTCAGGCTGCGATGCGGTGGCTTAGCGTCCAGCCTCCTGACGTGGAAGAAGCCCGACAGACGATCTGTCGCATCATCACCGACGGAGATCGAGCGGCAAGCGTCATTAGGCGGATCCGTGAGCTCATCAAAAAAGTACCGCCCCGCAAGGAACCGGTGGACATCAACGAAGCGATCCGCGAAGTGCTCGAGCTCACCCGTGGCGAAGCGATGCGGAACGGTACCTCGGTGCAAACGCAGCTCGCGGAATGCTTGCCACTCGTCGAAGGAGACCGTGTCGAACTGCAGCAGGTTCTCCTCAACTTGATCGTCAACGCCATCGAGGCGATGAGCGGCGTCGGCGACGGCGTGCGAGATCTGGTGATCAGCACCGGAAATGCCGACTTTGGCAATGTACTCGTGGCAGTGCATGATTCAGGGCCGGGCTTTGCCGCGCACGCCATTGAGCACGTTTTCGCCCCCTTCTACACAACGAAGTCCACCGGTTTGGGGATGGGGCTGTCGATCTGCCGTTCGATCATAGAAGCACACGGCGGGCGATTGTGGGCGAGCGCGAACCTGCCCCGAGGCGCCGTCTTCCAGTTCACGGTGCCTGCCCATCCTGGTGTTTGATCGTGATTGTCACGCAGTGCGACGCCCCCTGTGATCAGGGTAGGCGCGGACAACCTAACTGCAGACCACACGTCGGACCCGTGCCGCACCACGGCGATGTTACGCGATCGCCATTGACACATGCACTCACGAACAAATCGCGGTGATGACCGACAGATCGGAGGGCCGAAGATTGTGACGGGTATCGCTTCCGAGATAGCTGAAGTTGCGCCTCTGTGCAGCAACGGCGCTTCCGGAGGCGCAGCGACGAACCATCATCGGCAGTCTTGATACGGCGCTGGTTCACTTGCGATTCGTGGGTTCCCGCCTGAAGTCGTACCAGAGTTCTGGTCGATCGACAGGCGTGCCAGGTGTCAGCAAGGGGTTTTTCAGCTCAATTACGGTACGGGTTTCCAGGTGCGCCTCGCGTAGCCGATCGCCATAATACCTTTGGAAAAGCCTGTCGAACGAGCCGTCGGCAATGGCCTTTTCGAGTCCCTCGCGGATATCCTGCGCGAGCCTGGTTCTCTTGCGGTTCACCATGAAGTAGGCGTCGTAGAAGTAGTGCAGAGCGAGGTGCTGTTCCACGTCCATGGTATCCGCATTGCTCGCCTGCTCGTCCCAGATTTCCATGAAGCTTCGCGGAAAGTAGTCGAAGCGCTTGACTACGAGCATCTTGAACAGACCTTCGTAGTTCGGAGCGGTGATCACGTTGAGGCCGTTGGCCTGGAGGATCTGCGTATCCGGCCAGTCCTGACCCTGCGCGAGCCGCACGCCTTTCAGGCCCTCCAACGAGTTGATGCCCGCGAACAGGCCTTGGTCCCCTTTACGGATCAGGCCCAGGCGCAACCCGAGCATGCCCTTGTTGATGGGAATGCGAATCGGCAGCAATCGCTTCTCGCGGTCGGGCGAGCTGGGAATCGGGGCGACGTCGATCGTTCGACCCGCCTCGAGTTCCCGCACCTCGCGCTCTTGGCTCATGGGAAACGCGGCCGCCTCCACCCGATATTCGGAGCCGGTTTTTGAAAGCGCGAGCTGCAGCAATTGCCGCGCGTAGTCACTGCGGTGATCGCCCACGAACTCAGGCATCGGGAAGCGTACGACTTCGGTTCCGCTGGCGACCACATGCCACGCAAACAGTAGGCTGAGCAGCAGACGAGACTTGATGGACATGATCCTCTCCTGTTGCTCGAAGCCCCGGCGGTCGACTAAGTGGCCCTCAGCAGGTAGCCACCTGCGCACGATGGTCATGATACGCCTCGAACGCTCTGGCTGGCGGTGCCCGATACCGTGTGCGACGATCGGGAGTGGTGCTGATTACCGATGTCTCGCAGGCGCGAGTGAGTGCAATGGCGTTGTACCTTGGAAAGCTGCCGTAGATGTCGCGCTGGATCGACGGGCCGCAATGGG
>CAYPWK010000587.1:0-3261 GCA_964414365.1 uncultured Burkholderia sp. | reverse complement strand
GGCCGGGTTTGGAGCCCTCGGGACAGAAGGCCCATTCGGGATGCGCTCTTCCGCAGATAAAAAAAGCGGCGATGCTCGATCACCCGCATTTTCATGTCACTCGCGTGAAGCTCTCACGCGCCTGTCGAAGGTTTTCAACTGGATAGAGTTAGCGGGTGGGGAATTGCTCCCGGCCTTCATGCCGCCGGGTCTCCGTGGGTGGGATCGGAGTACGTCATGGGGGCCGGCGATGCCGAGCTGGCGCTCCTTGATCGACTCAACCTGCCTCACCTGGAACATGCCGTCCTGTACATGTTCAGCAAGGCCAAGTGGAGCGACAGGATCACAGGCCACTAAGCGACCCGGCCCAGAGTCCGGGGCAAGCGTGAGAAAGCCGGTTCTCATCTCATGCGCATGCATCTGTTCGATCATGGCGTGCAGATACGGTTCGGGCACCTGCGGGGCCGCCGCGCGCCAACGCAAGACGAGTTGCGTGTAAGTGAGCCAGCGACCCGTTCGCGGCTGCCCTTTGTGGTCGGTGCCATTCGGGTCGAACCACTCGATTTCTCGCCGGTTGAAGAGCGCAGTGACGAGTTTGCCCGGGGCAGGGAACTGGAGGGGCTCAGGTGGCGAGCCGGCGCCTTCCGTACGCCACGCCCTGAGATCTTCAACATAGACCCACAGGGCGATCTCCCCAGGACTGGTGTCGGGGAGCCGGCGACGCAGGCACTTGAGCGCCTTGAAGAAACCAATGAGCTGCACGGGTCGTGGTCCTGTTGTCGCGGGTTCAAGTCCCATCGGCTAGGTCGGGCTCCGACTCGGCGCGCCCGAGGCGCCTTGCCCGCTCACATCGTTTTTCCGACGCTGAGGATGCTGGCGAGCTTTGTGAATAGCGCCGAAGCCTGCGCCTCGATCGGAAGAGGCAGGTCCTGAGTTGCTGCCAGCACCCCGTGGATCCGTGCATGCCAATAGGCCGGCGCCATCACCGTCCAGGTTGGCATAACATGCTCGTCGCTCTGGAGCAGGCGCTCGAGCTGATCGATCATGGTCTTGATATGACACAACTCCTGTTCTGCATGTTGGTACCACATACATCCCCCGCCAAAGTGGTTTCGCCTTAATGTCCTGGCCTGCGATTCGCGCGCGCGATCGTCTTCGAGCGTCGGCTCAGCGCATTCGCGCTACGGCCTGAAGAATCGCATGCCCTCGCGGGTAAGCGGAGGTCCGGACGCGAGAGAGCGCCGTAGAAGGGTTCGAGGCCGCGCTTTTACACTCCGTTTTGCTTTTCGTAACCAAAGCAACCGATGAGGCGGTGCCGTAACCGCGAAGACCGTGCCTGCAATGCGCAGAGCCTTATGATTTGCGGGCCCGCAGATGGCGGGCCACTTGTTGCGATCAGGATCGTCGACTTAGTTTGAAATTTCGTTTCATTCTCTTTATTGAGCTTCGGGAAAGCATCTGCCGATTGGTTGGCGGTTGCGCCGTTGTTTGTGCGGTGCCTAACGCACCAACGCGGGTGTTGCCGGATCGGCATTAAATCTCTGCCATTGCCGATACGACGGATTTGGCTTGAAATGGGGCTTCCTCGAGATCCTTTTGTGCAGCCCCGATATGTGCTCCAGGGCACATAGACGAAAGTGTCGCAGACACGAGACACCGCCGCTTCTGCATGCGGCGGCGGCCGGCGAGCAGGCCTCGCTCTTTTGACGAGGCGCGCATGTCAGCGTACGAAGGCCTGCTCGAGGCGGCCTACGCACTCGAGGAGCAAGCGGCCGGACGCGTGCCCGTGCGTGGGCGGCTGCTTGCTTGCTGGCGCGCTCGCGCTCGATACGCTCATCACGCTGTAGTGCGCTACGACTGGCACGTCAGAACGGCCAGCAGATGAGTCTGTGGACGAACGCAGCCGTAGGTGTTCCCCGGCGCGTTGCCCATCGCAGCTCGCGGTTCGTTCTGCCAGTTCAGAATCAGATGCGTGACTAGTGGGAAGTGGTCGTGGGGTCGCTGACTGAGGGAGTGCCCGACATCGAGCGCGTGCTACAGCGCCTCATCAGCAGCTTTGACCACCGACGCAATGCTGTCGGCCAACTGCCCCTGCCAGCTTGCCGCGCCGATGCTGATCGTCATGACGACGCGAACTTGTCCTGCACTACCAGCCCAAATTCGAGGCGCGAAATGGCCGGGTGATCGGAGCCGAATCGCTGCTGCGCTGGCAGCATCGGGTTCGCGGTCTTGTTCCGCCGGACGAGTTTATCCCCCTGGCGGAAAAGAGCGGCTTGATCGTACCGATCGGCGAATGGGCTCTGGACGAAGCCTGTCGGCAGATGAAGGCGTGGCACGACGCCGGTCATGATGACTGGACTATGGCAGTCAACGTATCGGCGCTCCAGTTCGCGCATGCAGGATTGCCTCGGACGGTACATGATGCGTTGAAACGCCATGCACTGGATCCACGCTGTCTTACGCTGGAGATAACGGAATCGACTGCGATGCACAATGTCAATTTCAGTGTCGGGATTCTGGAGGAGCTGCATGAGTTGGGCGTGCGCATCGCAATCGACGATTTTGGTACTGGATATTCGAGTCTGCTTTATGTCAGACGCTTACCGGCCACCGAACTGAAGATCGATCGCGGTTTCATCCGTGATCTCGTTCAGAACTCGGAGGACGCGGCGATTGTTTCGGCGATCGTCGCGCTTGGCCGGGCGCTCGATCTCAAGATTGTCGCAGAGGGCGTTGAAACAGCGGCGCAGCAGGAGTTCCTAACCACTCTGGGCTGCGATTCGCTGCAAGGGTTTCTGCTTGGACGGCCGATGCCACCGAATCGGTTTATCGAAGCGGTGTCGCGCAGCGATGCGCTCGAGGGTATGAGACGCTCACTTGCGACACAATTGCGGTAGTGAAAAGGGTGGAATTTTTTTGTGTCTCATGGGACGTTGGAGGAATCGAGTGAAGCTGACACCAGGACATCGGGACGCGTCTGGTTCGGCGTTGTCCTGCTGTTGATGGTGAGCTTGATAGCGATCGGTATCGTTAGTTTGAACGGCATCGCGAAATGAACAATGTGATAATGGGCACGCCGGCAAACTTAGACAGTACTTCGTCTTACCTTGTCTAGTGAAACACGTCTTCTTGACACTCAAAGACGAACACTTTCATCGCCATGTGCTGTGCCGCGTCGAGCTGATCCAATTCAAGACCATGCGTGGTCGACTTGCCGGGCGACGTTTCTTGCCGCACATTGCGAATAACGGCGCTCGTTTCGATCCGCATGTCGAGTTCTTT
>CAYPWK010000586.1:0-3267 GCA_964414365.1 uncultured Burkholderia sp. | reverse complement strand
GACCGGCCGAGTTCCGCCTTTCGCCATTGCCGGCACACGGCCACTCAAGCGGCTGCTCCGCATCACCGCGTGCAACGGGGGAGCCGCGCCACCGAGGACCGAAGCGGAATGGCCGACCCAGGACTTCGGCGGAGTTGCCGGCGCGCGGCGCGTGCCGCGCAAGCTACGCGATTCGTTTGAACAGCGTCGGATAGTCTTCGACCAGCCAATCTGCATCGATCGCCAACTCCGCCTGAAACTGCCGGAACAGCCCCTCGTACAGATAGCGCCGCCGCGGCTCGATGCACGTGTACGCCTGATCGGCAGGCTCAAGCGTCAACGCCGGCAGCGCCAGATAAGCTACGCGGATCTCGCGCCGCTCGCCCTTCATCAGCCCGAGCCGGCGGATTGGCAGGGTATTCGTGAATGGCGTGGCCGAAATGTCGACGTCGATGCAGCCGTCGAGCGCCGCCAGCCGCTTGCCGTCGATGTCGTGCCAATGGCCGTTGCCGTCAGCCGATACCACCAGCGTGCGCCCGTCGGTAAGCGCGACCAGCACGCGACGCACCGTCCAGTCGAGCGCCATCTCGACCCGGTAGTGCGCTCCATACGGCGTGCCGAAGCGCGTGCCGACGACCACCCCCTCGCCGATCACAAGATCCGGCCCTTCGTTCAACACCAGGTGCTCGGCGCCCACTCCCTCTGCCGCGACCCACTGCGCAACGCATGTCATCGCTGATCCCTCCTCGCGTTCGATTGGAGCCGTCGTGCAGTGTGGATACCACGATTCGCTGCTGGCGGTCATCGATCATTGCGAAAAATGCTTCCGGAACGGTCAGAGCCGGATCCGATCTTTCAAAGCGGCCACGCCCCGCACCGCACAAAATCCTGTTGACGGCATAGTTGCCAAACCCGGTCCAGGTTGCGTCCGCTTAAGTGACTCGGCTCAATATTGCGTGACGCCGGCTCGCTCGAGCCCGTCTGCTGACTCGACTTTCGACGTACACGTCCGCATCCGGACGAGTTCTCGGACTTCGACCACAACGGCGCCAATGACTTCGCCGCGGCGCCGTCGCGATCCACTTTCGTCGCATCAAACGCGACTCAGACCGCGAAGTCCGTTGACGCCGACAACGCTTTCCACGCTTCAGTTTCCGCCGTCACGTAAGCGTTCTTCTCCGCGATCGCCTTCAGCGTGTCGCTTCCGAGCGGAAGACGCAGCGGCGGCGTTTGCACATCGACCAGCGTGACGAGGGCCGTCGCGAGCTTTTCCGGGTCGCCGGGCTGATTGTGATTCATCCCGACAGCGACGCGCCGCACGTTGCCCGACGTCTCATCATAGTCGTCGATGATTTCGTTACCGACGACGAGCGATGACGCATCGAGGAAATCGGTGCGGAAGTAGCCCGGTTCGACGACCGTCGCGTGAATGCCGAGCGGCTTCAGCTCGGCGTGGAGTGCTTCTGTGATGCCTTCGACAGCGAACTTTGTCGAGCTGTACACGCCGAACCCGGCTGCCGCGCGATAACCGCCAATCGATGACATGTTGATCACGTGCCCCGAGCGTTGCTTGCGCATGACCGGCAACACTGCGCGCGTCACATTCAGCAGACCAAAGACGTTGGTATCGTACATGCGGCGCACGTCTGCATCGCTCGATTCCTCGACGGCCGCGAGCAGGCCGAACCCAGCGTTGTTGACCAGCACGTCGATGCGGCCGAACTTCTCGACGGCTGCCGCGACGGCGGCCTTGGCCTGCGCCTCGTCGGTCACGTCGAGCGCTACCGGCAACAACGAAGGCGACTCGCCGAAACGCTCGATGATCGCAGCGACGTTGCGTCCTGCGGCCACGACTGCATTGCCATCTGCCAGGGCCGTTTGTGCAATCAGTGCGCCGAGACCGCGCGATGCGCCCGTGATGAACCAGACGCGCTTGAACTGCTGTTTCGTAATGTTGCTCATGATGTGCTCCTATGTTCGTGGTGGAGGTGAAGGTGAGGTGAACGAAGCATAGGACGGGCGATTAGCACACACTAGCCGTCGCTTGCTAGACTGATAATCAACGTTTATTTGCGAATCGGGAGCCGCCGATGAATGAGGTCCGAGCGATTTCGATCTTTGTCCGCGCCGCGACGCTCGGCAATCTGCGCAAGGCGGCTGTCGACCAGGGCATCTCGCCCCAGGCGGCCAGCCACGCGGTGATGCAGCTGGAAAAATCGCTCGGCGTCCGCCTCTTTCACCGGACCACGCGCAAGCTGAGCCTGACGGAAGAAGGGCAACGACTGCTGCATGGCGTGGAGCCGGCGCTCGCCATGCTGTCGTCTGCCATCGACGACGCTCGCCGCTCGAAAGAGGAAGTCGCCGGTCCGCTGCGGGTAAGCGCGCCGACGGCGCTCGGGCGAACGGTGCTGTGGCCGTCCATCCTCGAATTCGCGGCGCTCTATCCCGACGTGCAACTGGATGTTCGTTTCGATGATCACTTCACCGACCTCGTCAGCGATCGCGCGGATGTAGGCTTCCGTGGCGGATCGCCCCCTTCCGAAGGCGCGATTGCCCGGCGTCTGCTGCCGATTCAACTGATCGTATGCGCGGCGCCCACCTACATCGAGCGGCACGGCATGCCGAAAACCATAGACGATCTCAATGCTCATCGTTGCTCGGGGTACCGGCGCGCGAACACCGGCAAGCAAGCCCCTTGGGAGTTTCTGATCGGCCAAGAGATTGTGTATCGGGATATTGCACCGTCGCTGTGCGCGAACGATATCGACGCGGAAACGGAAGCGGTTCTGGCAGGTCTTGCGATCGGCCAGCTCGGAAGTTTCTCCGCCGTCTCGCACATCCGCCGCGGTCGGCTTGTACCGTTGCTTACGCAACATATGACCCAGCGCGAGTCGATCTATATCTACTACCGCCATCGAACCGAGCAACCGCTGCGTGTGAGAACCTTTATCGATTTCATAACTGCGAGGCTCGCGGACAACAGTGAATTCTTCCTCGAGCCGTCTGAGTTGCGCACTACAACGGGCGCGAAGCGGCCGCGCTGAAAGCACCCAAAACGCTGCGTGAGGTCGCTTGCCCGCGGCAATCATTGGCTGCGGCGAGAAGTCAAGCATCAGACGCGAGCGATTCGCCGCTCGCTGGGGTGACCAGGCACGTGGCGGGAAGCACTTCTCGACATGGCACAAGCGCGCCAGAGCCAGCCTCTGGCGCGCTTGTGCGAATGAGCTTTCTCACTCAGGTGGACAAAATGGTGACAAGAGCGACAGCGGAGTCGCCGGCCAGTTGGCC
>CAYPWK010000585.1:0-3273 GCA_964414365.1 uncultured Burkholderia sp. | reverse complement strand
CCCGAGAGCACCACATAGCCGCACCACGCGTGATGGCCATGCACGGGCGTCGCTTGCCCCGGTTGCCAGACGAGCGCGACCACCGAGTAGCGGCCGGATGCGTCGGCGGTCAGCAAATGTCGACGGTAGCATTCCGATGAGCCCTCGCACGCTGCGGGAGTGAGCAGCGTTTCGTCCGCGGCCGCCGCGCGGAGGGCGGCCCGGACGAGGCGGGCGAAGCTTGGGCAGTGCGATGGCTCGACGGGGTCGCTGCTCGCTTCAAACGCCGCATCGAGCGCGGCACGCAGCTGCGTGACACCGTCGCCGCCGAGAGCCGTGGTCGCGAATGGGTCGAGGACTGGGGTGGGCCCGCACGTAAGAGCGTCCGTCTCGCGCGCGGCAGCGATCAGGCGGTTCCGTTGTGATAGATGGCTCATGGCGACGAGGCATAAGTGGCCGGCTGCTGATCGGCCGTTTGCGATGCCCTATTTATATCGAGTCACGCGAGAAAAGGGTTTGCGTCTTTTGCTCTAATCCCGCTCGACTCTAGAAAAAAATTCCAAGCTTTGCTGGCATCGGGCGAGGAGGTCGCGCAGAAACTGCGCGGTCGCCGATGGGCGTAGAATGCCGGCTTCATTGCCAAGCAAGGACCCCGGTGCGACGCCTTCGCGGCTTCGCCCGAAGAAAAGCCCCATGAACGACCCCCGCACTAAGCCCAATCCGACCACTCGCGTGGCGGTGCTCATTGTCATCGTTGTCCTGATTGCGCTTGCCACGCTGCTCTATAACGCACTTAAAGGCAAACGCGAGTACGAAGAGGAAAAGGCGGCGGCGTCTCAGAGCGCGAGCGCGGTGTCGCTCGGCGCAGCCAGCTCCGCCGCGCCCGAAGCAGGCGCATCGAAGTAGGGGTGGCTTCAGAATTCGGAAAAAATCGTACGCTAAGGCGGTTCAGCCCTTGGCGCGCTGGGCTCCGCGAGCGGGGGGGCGGCTTTTTCAGCCCGTCGACAAGCTTTCGCGTGACCTCCACTTCGGCTTCGGCGCGCTCGGCCCGCCGCAGTGCATCCTGCAGGCGTGCTCGCGCGTCGGCCAGCTCGTCCGCCATGGCCTGCTGCTGACCGGCGATGGCTTCGACGCGTTGCGATGCGAGATCCAGCTCCGTGCGCAGCGCGGCGATCGCGCCGGCGTGCTGGACGGCGGCGTTCTTGAGTTCGTTCTTCGCTGCGGCCAAACGCGTCCGCAGGCTCTCGAGCTGCTGCTCGCTTTTCTGCCGCGCCGTGCGCTCCTGGTCGATTTCGCGCAGCGCGCGCTTTTCGTGCGCCTGCGCGCGCGCGTCGGCAGCATCAGCCCGCTCTCTCGCACGTTCGATTTCCGTACCGAACTCAGCTTTGACATGCGCGAGCTGATTTGACGCCTCATCCAACTGACGGCGCACTTCCTGTAGGCGCGCGTCGGTTGCGGCGTGAGCCTGGCGCTCGGCGGCCAGCGCGTCTCCACTTTCCGCAAGCTGGACGCGAACCGCCTCGAGTTGGACCTGTGTGGACGCGGCCGCCAGCCGCGCGGCCTCGGCCTCGTCCACCGCCTGCTCCCGTGCGACTTCGGCTTCGTGTGCCTGGTGACGCGCCTCGGCGCGCAGGGCAGCCAGTTCGGCACCGGACGCCTCGGAGGCCGAATGCCAGATGGTAAGGACGGCTTCGGCCGCGACTTGCTTGACGGCGTCGGGCAGGTCCGGGTGGTCAATCTTCACGCGCGTGCGCTCGCGCAGGGAACGCTCTGCCTCACACTTACACCTAATCAGCCGGCAGCAGCGCGCGCTGGTTCCACACGCTTTCGTCTTTCAATCCGACACCCGTGAGCTTGCGGCCCCGCGCAGCCTCGAGCAGATGCACGAGCTTGAATGCGGCTGCGTCATAGCACAGTCCTTCCGGGCGCACATTGGAAATGCAGTTGCGCTCAGCGTCGCTGCGGCCGCGGATTGGCCAATACGTCAGGTACACGCCGAGGCTGGCCGGCGAACTGAGCCCCGGCCGTTCGCCGATCAGCACGGCCACCATGCCTGCGTTCATCAGCTCGCCGATATGATCGCCGACCGCGACTCTCGCCTGAGTCGCCACGACGATCGAGCCAACATGCCAGCTTTTCAACTGCACGATGGTTCGATCGATCAACGGGATCGCGTGCAACGCCGCCGCCCTTGCGGACAGCCCGTCGGCAATGACGAAGACGAGATCGGGCCGGGATTCCGCCGACGCCGCGTGCTGCGCGAGGCGCGTTGCGCTCTGTGTGTCGAGCTCGCGACCTAGGTCCGGCCGACGCAAATACTGCTCGCGGCTTTGCGCAGCACTGTGCACTTCGATCGAATCGAGCGTCCGGCTTTCGAGTTCGCGCCTGAGCGCCGCAGTATCGAGCGGCGTGTGAACGGCGTCCCGAGCTTGCGCGTGAGACAGGTTGAACGCAAGCAGCGGGGCGGTAGGCATGCTGGCGCCCGCGCGTCCGAGCGCAATCCGCGCATCGGTGAATCGGCGCAACGCGCTCCACGGGTTGGCGGCGATCGACCGTGCGCCGCTTTCGTCCGGGGCGTTGTCCGTCATGGTTCGATCCAGTCGAGCAGCAACGGGTTGCGCGAGTGCCCCTGAATCTGCCCGCGTTTGTCCGCGATTTGCATCGCGCTGAGCCAGGCCTCGAACTCCGGCGCGCGTTTAAGATCGAGCAGGCGCCGGATATAGAGTGCGTCGTGACACGACGTGCTCTGGTAATTGAGCATGATGTCGTCGGCGCCAGGCACGCCCATAATGAAGTTGATGTTGGCGGCGCCGAGCAGCGTGAGCAGGGTGTCCATGTCGTCCTGGTCGGCCTCCGCGTGGTTCGGCATCTGCGCAAGCGCCAGTTTCGCCGCCACGCGCTCCTCTTCCGACGCGGCGGCGACACCGGCAAGCTCGTCCCCGGAGCGGCGCGGGCTCGCTTTGGCAAGCAGCGCGGCGAGGCCATCAAAACGATAGGTGCGCGCGCCGATGGTTTCGCGAAAGTTCATTTCTGCGATCTCGCTGGCGGATATCGGAAAGCTCTAGACGCCGTTGCCGCCGACGGTCCTTTGGCTCTTCCATTGCCCCTGCTGGACTTCGAACAGCGTGTAAGGCGGCTTGATCAGATCGCCTTGCGGATCGAACGCAATCTTGCCTGTCACGCCCGTGAAGGTCACCTTCGGGAAGGCCGCGACGATCTTCGCGCGATCGAGCGAATCGGCGTCATGAATCGCCTTGAGCATTGCTAGCGCCGCGTCATAAGCGAACGGCGCAT
>CAYPWK010000584.1:0-3278 GCA_964414365.1 uncultured Burkholderia sp. | reverse complement strand
GAGTCGCGGCGGTCAGCGAACGGCGCGGACGGCCTGCACGCGCGAGATAGCCGTAAAGCGGCTCGCCGGCAGCGCGTGTTCGAGCAGGCCGCGCGAGGCGTTCAGCCGCTCGAGATCGATGCCGGTGTCATAGCCCATGCTTTCGCGCTCGGCCGCGCGTGCAATCGCACCTTCATCGCAGCCGGCGATAAAAAGCTTGAGCGTCACCTGATCGAGTTGCCACATAGGCCGAGTGCCTCCCTCGGAGGACGAAAGTTATCCGAACTTGTTCCGGTAGAGTTCGCCGAGCCATTCGACAAACACGCGTACCCGCGGCGACAAATGCCGCCGATAGGGATAAAGCGCGGAAACGGGCATCTCGACACTCGGCCAATCAGCCAACACTTCGACGAGGCGCCCATCGCGCAGTTCGTCTTCGACATGGTAGCGAGGAACCTGAATCAGCCCGCAGCCGCGCAGCGCGCCGACAACATAGTTTTCCGCATCATTGACCGCGAGCCACCCTTCGAGCTCGTATGCGCGTGACTCGCCGTCCACGACGAGCTCCAACGGATAGGCGATGTTCCCACTGCTCGAGAAAAAGCGCACTGCCTGATGGGACGACAATTCATCGGGATGACGCGGAGTTCCGAACTGGGCCAGATACGCGGGGCTTGCGCAAATGAGTTGCGGCATCATGGCGAGGCGCCTTGCGACGAGCGTCGAATCCCGCGGATGGCCGCCGCGGATCACGCAATCGACGCCTTCCCGCACGAGGTCGACCAGCCGGTCCCCGCTGCTGACGACGAGATCGATACCGGGAAATCGACTGCGGAAATCGTTGATTTTCGGCAGCACGATCCGCGTTGCGTGCGTGCCATGCATATCGACGCGAAGCACGCCGCGCGGGTTCGATGCTACGTGCCGCAGCGAAGCCTCCGCATCTTCGAGCTCGTTCAACACTTGCACACAGCGCTCGTAGTACGCCTGCCCGTCGAGCGTCGGGCGTACCTGCCGCGTCGTCCGTTCTAGCAATCGCGTGCCGAGCCTGGCTTCCAGCTGCTTGATCGCATGGGTCGCCGTTGCGCGCGGGATATCGAGCATATCGGCCGCGCGGCTGAAGCTTCCTGTTTCCACAATGCGGGTGAAGAGCTGCAGCGTATCCAGCCGGTCCATGGGCACCCTTGCCGGGGAGGTTGATCGGTCGCTTGAATTATACGGGCCGCTTAACGTCGATTATTGAGCGCCATTGAATACCGTTGCCAACCTGAGATATTTATCCCGAGCCTCCGAACGACAAGAATGGGTTCCTGACGGTTACACAGCCCATCCCAAAGGAGCAAAACCATGAACACGAAAGCACGGAAGAGCGCGATTGTCACCGGTGGCTCGCGCGGCATCGGCCGCGCCATCGCATTGCGCCTCGCGGCCGACGGCTTCGCGGTCGCCGTCAACTATGCCGGCAACGCGGCGAGCGCCGAGGAGACCGTCGCGGCCATCCAGGCGGCCGGGGGAACGGCAGCGGCGATCCAAGGTGACGTGAGCAAGCCGGACGACGTCGAACGACTGTTTTCGTCGGCGCGGGGCGCCTTCGGCGGCATCGACGTTGTCGTGAACAGTGCCGGCGTCATGCCGATGGCGACAATTGATACGGCCAACCTCGAAGCTTTCGATCAGGTCATCGCGATCAATCTCCGCGGCGCTTTCCTCATCATGGCGGAAGCGGCGAAGCAACTGGACAAGGGCGGCCGGATCATTGCCTTGTCGACGAGCGTCATCGCAAAGTCGTTCCCAGGTTACGGCCCATACATCGCGAGCAAAGCCGGCGTCGAAGGGCTCGTGCACGTGCTCGCGAATGAGCTACGGGGACGCGGCATCACCGTTAACGCAGTCGCTCCCGGGCCAGTCGCGACCGAGTTGTTCCTTAAAGGCAAATCGGACGAGCTGATTTCTCAGATCGCCAAACAAGCGCCCTTGGAGCGCATCGGTGAACCCGGAGATATTGCGTCGGCCGTGTCCTTTCTCGCCGGTCCCGATGGCGCCTGGGTCAATTCGCAGATCGTCCGCGTCAATGGCGGTTTCGCCTGAGCGCTCAGACTTTCAGTAAGGAGAAGAATTATGCCGTTTGCGAACTATAAGTTTCCTGAAGGAATTCTCGATCATGCACGCAAGGAGGAAATAATTCACCGAACGACGGCGATGTTCGTCGAATACTTCGGTGAAGGTGTGCGCCCCTATTCGATGGTGCTCGTCGAGGAAGTCGCCGATGGCGGCTGGGGGCGTGCCGACGAAACACTGACGCTGGAAAAGATGGGGTTGCCGCGCAAGCCGTGAGCGCTTGCGTTAATTACACGAAAAAAGCCGGACGGCACGTGTGCTACTCGCACCATCCGGCGTCTCAACTGCTTGGCGCAGCTAGCCCGCGCACCCGTTCGACGTGGTCGGCGATACAAGGCTGCGTTTTAAAGGCGGCGTTTTTGTCCGCCGAGCGACACCGCTTAATCCGATCCACTGCTAGGAGTAGCCGGTTCGGTCGTTTCGCTCTTCTTGTGGTGCCTCATCCGATGCTTGTGCGTGCCGGTCGATTTTTGCGTGCCCATGGTGTTGTTTTCCATGGTGCTCCCCCCGGACGCAGCGGATGGCGACTCGGTCGTACCCTGAGCATTCGGGGTTCCCATCCCAGTGCCGCCGCGGCCGGCAGCCCCTCCGCCCGCTCCCGCTCCGGCGCCACCCGCACCCTGTGCATAAACGGCACCGGACATACACAGCGCCAAAGCAGAAACAATAATTCCTTTACCCTTCACTCGCATTGCCGTCTCCCTCCGTATGCAAGCCGATTAACCGCGCCCGGCCGGGCGCAGTACCCAGTGTCCCTGCTGCAAGGGGCGTGCCGCGATTCGCGCGTCGATAGTCATGCCGACGGAGGAGCTGCCCGGCACATTCGTTGCGTCGCACCGATGATGAAACCGATTTTTAAAATCTCAGTGGTGCTGCTGGTCGCCATTCTTGCGGGAAACCGCATCGTCGACTTCCTTACCACGCGCCCTCGGCGTCAGACTCTTTGACGTGAAAACCGCGTCAATATCGCCATCGCCCGGCGCCGACGCCGGCGAGGGATGCAGCCGCGGCTCAGCCCATGAGCGGCGGTCGACGTAATGCTCGCGTGTTACATTCAGCGATTACATCCGGCTCCTGCGGCCGATAGCGGCTCAACCTCCGCGCTCGCGTCATGCGTGCGGCCGCCAGCGCGCCGCATGCGAGCAACGCGTTTCCAATCGGAAGGTAATGAGCATGCTGAT
>CAYPWK010000583.1:0-3278 GCA_964414365.1 uncultured Burkholderia sp. | reverse complement strand
AGGTCATCGAACCCCCAACGCCGCACCAGGGTGCGCGCCGCGTATGGTCCGATACAAGAGGCCACGTCTGGATCAGTGAATGGAACGCCGGAAAAGTTGGCGAGTACGATCCGGCCACGCGCAAATGGCGTGAATGGCGGCTTCCAGGTGACAATCCGCACGCCTACGCGATCTTCGTGGACGATCGCGACATCGTCTGGCTCAGCGAATGGACAGGCAACGCGCTCGTGCGCTTCGATCCGCGCACTGAACGGTTCGACGTGCTGCCCTTTGCGCGCGCGCACGCGAACGTGCGTCAGATGATGGGCCGCCCAGGGGAGGTCTGGCTCTCTGAGTCAGGCACCGATCATTTGCTGCGCTACAGATCCCACGCGGCAAGTTCCGACTCGCCATCGAAATGAGCGGGTCATCGCGGCGGCGGCACCGTTCGCCGCCGCGCGAGTCGCGACTGCTGCGCAGCGCTAATCAGTGCCGCGCTTAAACAGCCGTCACCGTCACCGACTTCGTGACGAGATACGGCTCGAGCGCTTCCGGCCCGCCTTCCGAGCCATAGCCCGAATCCTTCACGCCGCCGAACGGCATTTCGGGCCAAGGCGTGGCCGGCTGATTGATCCAGAGCATGCCGACTTCGAGCCGCTGTGTCAGCAGATGAACGTTGCTGAACGAGCGCGTGAAGGCATAGCCGGCCAGGCCGTACGGCAACCGGTTCGCCTCGGCAATGGCCTCGTCGAGCGTATCGAAACCGCGAACCGCCGCGACGGGGCCGAACGGCTCGTTGTTGAAGACGTCGGCGTCGAGCGGGACGTCAGTCAGCACCGTCGGCGCAAAGAAATTACCCTCAGTGCCGATGCGCTCGCCGCCCGTCGCAACGGTCGCGCCCTTCGCGCGCGCGTCGGCCAGCACGCTCGTCATCGCGCTGAGGCGGCGCGGGTTGGCGAGCGGCCCGAGTGTCGTGCCTGCGACGAGACCGTCGCCGACCTTGATGCTCCGCGCATGCTCGACGAGCGCTTGCTGGAACGCGTCGCGAACGCTCTTGTGCACGAGAAAGCGAGTCGGCGAGATGCAGACCTGGCCCGCATTGCGAAACTTCGCGCCGCCCGCGACTTGTGCCGCGAGTGCGATGTCGGCATCTTCGGCGACGATCACGGGCGCGTGGCCGCCCAGCTCCATCGTCACGCGCTTCATGTGCTGGCCGGCAAGCGCCGCGAGCTGCTTGCCCACCGGCGTGGAGCCCGTGAAGGTCACCTTGCGGATCGCGGGATGCGGGATCAGATAGCCGGAAATTTCGGCGGGGTTGCCGTACACGAGCCCGATCACGCCGGCAGGCACGCCTGCGTCCGCGAACGCGCGCAACAGTTGCGCCGGCGAAGCGGGTGTCTCTTCAGGTGCCTTGACGATAAACGAGCAACCTGTCGCGAGCGCCGCGCAGAGCTTGCGCACCACTTGATTGACGGGGAAATTCCACGGCGTGAACGCCGCGACGGGGCCAACCGGCTCCTTGACGACGAGCTGCTGGACAGCGGGATTGCGCGACGGCACGACGCGCCCATAGATGCGACGCCCTTCGTCCGCAAACCATTCGATAATGTCCGCCGCGGCCATCAGTTCGACGCGCGATTCCGCGAGCGGCTTACCCTGCTCCTGCGTCATCAGCGGCGCGATCGACGGGGCACGCTCGCGCAGCAGCGAGGCGGCCTTGCGCATGGTGGCGGCACGCTCATGCGCGGGCACCTTGCGCCAGATCTCGAAACCGCGCTGGGCAGCCGACACGGCCTGCTCGAGGTCCGCAATGCCGGCATGGGCAACGGTGCCGATGACCTTGCCCGTCGCCGGATTGACGACGTCGATGGTCTTGCCGCTCGCGGCGTCGCACCACTCGCCGTTGATGAGAAGCTGTGTGTCCACATACCCTTCGATTGCCATGCTGATCTCCTGTACTCGTTCCCGAAGACGATCCGTCGCGTTTCCCGTGCAGGCTCGCTCGTCGAAAGAACGAACCGGACGGCGGCGACAAAACCGTAACTTTCGCAGAATTCGCGGTTTTCAGCAGAGCAGTCGACAGAAGGCGGTCGACGCGCCGGCAGCGCTTAAGGCGGCCGACCATCGTCCTTGCGGCCCACCCAAGCGCGACCTCACTCCCTCACTCGAGCGCGACGGTCCCGAGCATATCGAGCAGGGCGCACAAGCGCTGGCGCTCGAGCATCGATATGCTGGGCAGCTCGAGCAGGCGGTCGATCTGCTCCACCCAGTACTCACGGCGAATCAGGCGCGGGCGCGTGATCAACGCCTTGACGGCCTTCTCCAGTTGTCCGATATCGGTTTTTAGCGCATCCACATGCGTCTCCTTCGTGACAACGTTTATCGCCATCGCCCCATGTCGGCGAGCAAACCCCGTTGCCCCAGGCGGCGCGCGTACAAACGTTTGCGCTCGCCCGCGCGGCCTCCATGACACTTCGATGACGTTAGCCCTATAACGGCGTCCGCGCAGTGTATCTTTATTGGGGAAAACACTGAGCGACGGGTGATCGGCCCGCAACCACGGAGGCTCGTCATGTTGGATGTCACATCCGAAATCGCACGATTCAACGCAGGCCGCGACGCCGAGCGGCTCGCGATGAAGTATCGGCTCATGCGGGCGTCGGTTTTCGCGTTTCTGCGCGGCACATGTCACTTGTTCTACGCGCGCGTGCGCGCTCTGCGCGACGGCGGCGTACTCGAGCAGGGCCCATCGACGTGGGTCTGCGGCGACATGCACTTGCAGAATTTCGGCAGCTACAAGGCCGACAACCGGCTCGTCTACTTCGACATCAACGATTTCGACGAGGGCTGTCTCGCTCCTTGCCTTTATGAGTTCATCCGCTTGCTCACGAGCGTGCTGATCGCGGCCGAGGATCTCAAGATCAGTCGCGCGCAGGCGCTCGCCCTATGTCATGTGGCCGTCGAATCGTACGCCGCGTCGCTGAAGTTCGGAAAAGCGCGCTGGATCGAGCCTGAGCTGGCCACGGGCATGGTGAGCGAACTCTTCGATTCGCTCGTCAAGCGCACGAGGGTCGATCATCTGAACCGCCGCACAGTGCTCACCGGCAAAAAGCGCACGCTCAAAATCGATGGGAAGAAGGCGCTGGCTCCCACCAAGGAAAGCCGTGAAGCGGTAATGGCCTTCATGAGTGAATTCGCGAGCAGCCAGGAGAACCCGCCGTTTTATCAGCCGCTCGACGTGGCCAGGCGGATCGCGGGAACGGGCAGCCTTGGCGTCGACCGCTATGTGATCCTCGTCG
>CAYPWK010000582.1:0-3296 GCA_964414365.1 uncultured Burkholderia sp. | reverse complement strand
CCGGATGCGCATTGAGCACGATCCGCTGCACGAAAATGCCCGGCGTATGAATCGCATCGGGGTCGAGCTCGCCGACTTCGACGATCTCCTCGACTTCCGCCACGGTGATGCGGCCCGCCATCGCGCACATCGGGTTGAAGTTGCGCGCCGTGCGGCGATAGATGAGATTGCCGGACTTGTCCGCCTTCCATGCCTTCACGAGCCCGACATCGGCCGTCAACGAATGCTCGAGCACATAGTGGTTATCGCCGAACTGGCGCGTCTCCTTGCCTTCGGCGATCATCGTGCCGAAGCCCGTGTTCGTAAAGAAGGCGGGAATGCCCGCACCGCCCGCGCGCAGCTTCTCGGCAAGCGTGCCCTGCGGCGTGAACTCGAGCTCGAGCTCGCCGGCGAGGTACTGGCGCTCGAATTCCTTGTTTTCGCCGACATACGAGGAAATCATTTTCTTGATCTGGCGCGTTTCGAGCAGAAGGCCAAGGCCGAAGCCATCGACGCCCGCGTTATTGCTGATGCAGGTGATGCCCTTGACACCCGAATCGCGCAACGCGGCGATCAGCGCTTCGGGAATGCCGCAAAGGCCGAAACCGCCTACGGCGAACGTCTGCCCGTCCTTCACGATGTCCGCGAGGGCGGCAGCCGCGCTGGGATAGACCTTGTTCATATGTTGTCCCTTCCACGATTGGAATTTCTAAATCCGGAACACCCGGCTCGTCTCGAGCGAATGTCGGCGTTCACCTATTCTAGGGCGTCTTATTTCCAGCGACAGGCCCGCAATACACTGTTGCGAACCATTGTCCCGCCCTTTTTATGATGGGCCACAGCGTAAGGCGGCCGGCGCTTGCGGCACAATACGCAAAACTACATAAGTGAAAGGCCCGTCCTGCCTTTCGACGCTAACGGGCCTTTGCGCCGCACATCGCAAACCATGCCGCAAATCGACTACCAGACTGCTTTCCATCTCGCTCCAATCGGGCTCGTGCTTTCGCGCGACCGCGTCATCGAGGATTGCAACGACGCCATCGCAACGATCTTTCGCTGCGATCGCAGCGCCCTAATCGGACAATCGTTCCGAGTACTGTATCCGTCACCTGACGAATTCGAGCGTATCGGCGAGCGCATCGCGCCGATCATGACGGCCCACGGCAGCTATGCCGACGACCGCATCATGAAGCGCGCCGACGGCGAGCTGTTCTGGTGCCACGTGACGGGGCGCGCACTCGAGCGGCAGGCCCCGCTCGCGGCTGGAGTCTGGACTTTCGAGGATTTGAGCGCGACGCGCCGTGTCGCCGTCGAGCTGACCCCGCGCGAGCGTGAAATCGCCGCGCAACTGGCGACGGGTAAAACAAGCAAGCAGATCGGCCGCGCGCTCGACATCAGCCCGCGCACTGTCGACATCTATCGCGCGCGACTGATGCGCAAATATGGAACGGGAAACGCGACCGAGCTGCTGCAGCGGTTGCTTGGTCATTAACCAGCCAGGTAAAGCGGTCAATGCCTGCCGAAATAGCGGCGCGAGGCAGCATGCCCGCGTCGCGTCGGCTGCACTTCTTTCAGAGCGCTCGTTCGAGCACCGCGTTTTCGAGCAGCTTGCGCAACTGCTCGGGCATCGGCACTGACCTGCCGGCCGCATAGTCGATCCAGACGCAGCGTGCGGCGCCGCGCGCGTAGAGCGTGTCCGGATCGTCGGCGCGCATCAGCTCGAAACCCGTGTCAAAACTGCTGCGCCCCGGCTTGCCGACCGACATACGGCCGATGATATCGCCCGGATAGTGAAGCTGGCGCAAGAACGCCATCGATGCATTGACGACGACCGGCCCCTGCCCTTCCTCCGTCGCGATCAGCCCCAGCCGCTCGAACCAGCTGATGCGCACTTGCTCCATGTAACGAAAGTACACGGTGTTGTTCACGTGGCCGAAAGCGTCCATGTCGCCCCATCGGATGGGCATCGACATTTCGAACACCGGTTGATAGTCGTTCGTCGTCACGTCCAGTCTTTCCGCAAAAAGTAAAAACTGCTTCGGCGCACAGCGTGCGCCGCCCATCTATCCGTTTCAGGCTGCAATGCTGACTTAGGCCAATGCGAATCCGTCGTCGGCGGCGATCACGGCGCCGTTGATGAACTGCGATTCGTCTCCCGCGAGCAATAGCAGCAAGCCGTCCAGGTCGTCCGGCTGCCCCACGCGTCGGCGCGGCAACAACGACAGCAATTTCTGCCCCTGCTCCGTCTGCCAATGATGGTGGTTGATCTCGGTATCGATATAGCCGGGACAGATCGCATTGACGTTAATGCCGTGCCGCCCCCATTCGAGCGCCATCGCCTTCGTCATCGTGACGACGGCGGCCTTGCTCATCGAGTAAAGACCGATCTGCGGCAGCACGCGCAAGCCCGCCACGGACGCGATGTTGATGATCCGGTACGCCGGCTTCTGACTGCCCGCTCCCGCACGCATGATCATCCGCTTCGCCACTTCCTGCGCGACGAAAAAAGCGCCGCGCGTGTTGGTATCGAACACGTACTCGAAGTCGGCGGGCGTGACTTCGGTCAGCTTTTGCGTCGTGGAGACACCCGAATTGTTCACGAGAATATCGATGGTGCCAGCCTCGGTCTCGGCATGAGCGACGGCCGACTTGATGCTCTGATAGTCCGTCACGTCGAGCGAAACGACGTGCGCGGCGCCGCCCGACGCCTCGATTTCGGCGCGCAGCTCTTTCAGCCGCTCGACGCGGCGGCTCGCCAGCACCACCTTCGCGCCAGCCTGCGAGAGCACTTGCGCAAAGCGCTTGCCTAGCCCGCTGGAGGCGCCCGTGATGAGCGCCACCTTTCCTTCCATATTGATCGAACGGCCCATTGTCGTTCCTTCGTCCGGTTCCCTTGTCGATGGATCAGATTTAGCCCGTTCGCGGCCTCGGCAGGACGCATGCGGCTAACGTCGCATGGCGACGGAAGCACTGGTGCAGGCGGCAGCGCCATTTTGCCTTATAAATAGAACGATCGTGCTAATCTCTGTGTGTCGGTTGCAGCCCCTTCGGCGTTCGCTGACAATACGATCCCGAAAAAAGCATTCTAACGGCAGAGGAGCCTCAATGACCCCACAAAGCCTCATCGAGCAATACGGTCCGCGCGAATCGATGGAGTACGACGTCGTTATCGTGGGCGGAGGCCCCGCCGGCCTTTCCGCCGCGATCCGGCTCAAGCAGCTCGCCCAGGAAAAAGGCGTCGAGCTCGGCGTGTGCGTGCTCGAAAAGGGGTCGGAAATCGGCGCCCACATCCTATCAGGCGCCGTGATGGATCCGCG
>CAYPWK010000581.1:0-3300 GCA_964414365.1 uncultured Burkholderia sp. | reverse complement strand
GGACGGCCGCGCTAAACTCGGAGTTTCGCTTCGCGCCGCTGCCGCGGCGTTGCTGCTCGTCCGAACAACATGGAGAACGGGATGGATTACGCGTTTGCCCCTGCGCCGGCAGTTGCGGTGCCGATCGTCGAAACCGCAGGATCCGCCGGCGCGGCCCGCTATTTTCCGGTGCGTCGCGTCTACTGCGTGGGCCGCAACTACGAAGCGCACGCGCGAGAGATGGGGCATGACCCGGACCGCGAACCGCCGTTCTTCTTCTCGAAGCCCGCCGATGCGGTCCTCTACGTCGCGCCGGAACGAACGGGTGAGTTTCCCTATCCCACGCTGACGAGCAACGTTCACTTCGAGATGGAGCTCGTCGTCGCGATCGGCACCGGCGGCAAGGACATCGCCGTTGAGCGCGCGCTCGAGCACGTCTACGGCTATGCGCTGGGGCTCGACATGACGCGCCGCGACCTGCAGGCGGAAGCGAAGAAACTCGGGCGGCCTTGGGAGACGGCAAAAGGCTTCGATCATTCGGCGCCGCTCGGGCCGATCCATCCCGTTACCGAGGTCGGTCATATCGAGCGCGGCGCCATCTGGCTCAGCGTCAACGGCGTAGAGAAGCAGCGCTCCGACGTCTCGCAGCTGATATGGTCGATTCCCGAAACCATTGCGCACCTCTCGAAGCTCTTCGAGCTGCAGCCCGGCGATCTGATCTTCTCGGGCACGCCTGAAGGCGTGGGCGCGGTGGTGAAGGGCGATCTGATGACAGGTGGCGTCGACAGGCTCGGCGAATTCAGCGTGCGGGTGGTCTGAGGGCACGCGAAGCGCGACGAGGAAAGGAGGGGTCCCATGAAGCTCTACAGCTATTTCCGCAGCTCGGCGTCATACCGTGTTCGCATCGCGCTCAATTTGAAGCGCCTGCCTTTCGAGTATGTGCCCGTGCATCTGCTACGCAAAGATCAGCTGACGGACGACTACCGCAAGCTCAATCCCGATGGGCTTGTGCCGACGCTCGTCGATCGCGACGCCACACTCCAGCAGTCGCTCGCAATCGTCGAATACCTCGAAGAAACGCATCCCGAGCCACCGTTGCTTCCGCGCGATCCCGCCGATCGTGCATACGTGAGAGCCGTGGCGCTGCAGTTCGCCTGCGAGATCCATCCGCTCGACAACTTGCGCGTGCTGAGGTACCTCGTTCATGAACTCGGGGTCTCAGAGGACGCCAAGAACGGCTGGTACCGGCATTGGATCGAGACAGGGTTCGAGACGCTCGAAACGCGATTGTCGACCGATCCGCGCGTCGGCAAGCTCGTGTTCGGCGATGAGCCGACGATGGCCGATCTATGCCTCGTGCCACAGGTCTTCAACGCCCATCGCTTCAATGTCGATACGCAGCGCTACCCGACGATTCAGCGCATCTACGACTACGCGTGCGGGCTCGATGCGTTTGCGCGCGCGGCGCCGGGTGTCCAGCCCGACGCCGAGTGAGCTCGAGGGGTACGCGGTTGAGCGCCTCGTACGAGGCGTCAACGCGTAAGATCATCCGAGGAGGGCGTCGGTAAACTCTTCGGCGTTGAACGGCTGAAGGTCTTCGACCTTTTCGCCGACGCCGATGAAATAAACGGGCACAGGCCGCTGACGCGCAATGGCTGCGAGAATGCCGCCCTTCGCCGTTCCGTCGAGCTTAGTGACGATGAGCCCCGTCAAGCCGAGCGCATCGTCGAACGCCTTCACTTGCGCGAGGGCGTTCTGGCCCGTGTTCGCGTCGATCACGAGCAGCACCTCGTGGGGAGCGCCTTCGTACGCCTTGCCGATTACGCGCTTCACCTTGCGCAGCTCTTCCATCAAGTGCAGTTGCGTGGGCAGGCGGCCGGCCGTATCGGCCATGACGACGTTGATTCCGCGAGCGCGCGCGGCGCTCACAGCGTCGAAGATGACGGCCGCCGGGTCTCCGCTTTCCTGCGAGACGACCGTGACGTTATTGCGCTGGCCCCAGATCGCGAGCTGCTCGCGTGCGGCAGCCCGAAACGTATCGCCGGCCGCGAGCAGCACTGACTGCTCGAAACGCTGAAGATGCTTGGCGAGCTTGCCGATCGTCGTTGTCTTGCCGGCGCCATTGACGCCCGCGATCATCATGACGAGCGGCTCGGCGCGGCCCAGCACCAGCGATTTTTCGAGCGGCTTCAGCAGATCGACGAGCAATGTCCGCAAGGCAGCCTTCACCTGCTGCGGATCGACCAACCGTTCGGTCCGTACCTTTTCGTGTAGCGCGCCGAGCAGATAGTCGGTTGCCTCCACACCCGCGTCGGACATTAGCAACGCCGTTTCGAGCTCTTCGTAGAGCGCCTCGTCGATCTTCGTGCCGACGAAGATGCCGGTCAGGCCCGCGCTCGTCTTCGCGAGCCCTGACCGTAGCCGGGCAAGCCACGTCTGCTTGGCGGTCGCCTCGGGGGGAGGCGGGGGCACGATCTCGATCGTTTCGGCGGCCGTTTCCGCGGATGGGCCGGCCGACAATCCACCGGGCTTGCCAAGCCCGTTTTCGGCCGGCGCGGGCGACGAGGAAGCTTGTGCCGAGGGCGTCGCGGCGCTCATGGTGTCGGCGCGCGCGGAGGCCGACTTGTCGCGCGTCGGCTCCGAAGGCGCAGGTTGCGCGGGCGATCCGGCGAGCGAAGTGGAGGAAGGTGTCGTGCTGGAAGCGGGCGTCGCAGGCGATGAAGCCGGCGATGGCGCGGCAGGCTCGGAGAGCCCCTCGTCGGACTCCTGACCATTTTCGGGCGCTTTCGAGCCCTTGAAGCGTTTGAAAAAGCTGAACATGGGTATGGGTGGTGGATGTCGCGCCTCGGCGCCGCTATGACCTTCGAGGCCCTGGCGCCGCGGGCGCAGACGCGCGAGCGCAGGATGCAGCGCCGATAATCGGCAGCGCGCGGTCCGCGATGCGCGGGAAGGGGGCTATTTTATCAGGGGCGACTCCCCAAGCGCGGCGGTCTCGACAGGCGCGGGCTAGTGCGGTGTGGTAACGTTGGCCGTCGGTCTTGCGCCATGGTCTTTCTCGGTCATCCGCGCAGCATGGCCGGCTTCCTCTCGAAATCTTTCGACTTTTCGCATGCGCCGGTTTACGTCATCTTCGCCTTCTTCACCTTCGTCGAGCATGGCGGGTCCATCGGCCGCGCGCAAGCCCGGCAAGGCGGGTTCCCCCGATCGCGGCGGCAAACAGCACACAGTGCGCATCATCGGCGGGGAGTGGAAGCGCACACCGCTGCGGGTGCTCGACTTCGAAGGGTTGCGGCCAACTCCCGATCGCGTGCGCGAGACGCT
>CAYPWK010000580.1:0-3307 GCA_964414365.1 uncultured Burkholderia sp. | reverse complement strand
GGCAAGCAAATCGTCGCGCCGCCTGAAGCCGAGGCGCCAACGGGCGGCCAGGTGATTGACCTCATGGAAGCCCTTCGCGCAAGCCTCGCGGCAAAGGGTGGCAAGGCAGCCGCTACGACAAAGCGCACGAAGGCGGTCGAGGAAGCCGAGCCGCAGCCCGCGAAACCACGGCGCGCGGTAAAACGCGCAGCAAGCGAGCCGGCGCCAGCGAAGGTCCGGGCCCGCAAGTGACGCAGCCCCAGGATTCGCAGGGCTACTCGCTGCGCACCCTACAGTCGCTTCTTGGCATCTCACGACGCGCTCTGCAAGGTTTGATCGCCGCCGGCTTTGTGCAGCCGACGCGAGGCGCGCGCAACGAACTGCGATTCAGCTATCAAGACTTGGTCGTGCTGCGCACCGCGTTCCAGTTGCGATCGGCCAACATTTCGACGCAGCGCATCCGCCAGGCGTTGTCACGGGTTAGACGAGACATCTCCGATGCGCAGCCGCTTTCGTGCATCCGCCTGACGGCAGTCGGAAACGCGGTTGCGGTGAAGCAGGGTGCTCTGCAGTGGGATGTGACCTCCGGCCAGCTGCTGCTCGACCTCGAGGGTGCGCCAGAGGGCGGCGTGACCTCTATTGATCACGCGGCCAGCAAGCAAATGGAGCGACGCGCGCAGGCCACATACTGGTTTATGCAGGCGGAAGAACTCCACGAACATGACCCGTCCGGCGCCGAACGGGCTTATCGCAAGGCGCTTGAATTGGCCCCCGAGCTGCACATCGACGCGTACAACAACCTGGGGGAGTTGCTGTCGCGCAGCGACGAGCGCTGCGAAGAAGCGCTGGCTGTTTTTGACCAAGCCCTGCAGCATTTCGCCCAATCGGATCTGCTTCACTACAACCGTGCTGTGCTGCTTGAACGTCTCGCGAAGCTGGAGGAGGCTGCCGCTAGTTATCTGCAGTCCGTTACGCTGAATCCGCACAACGAGGACGCGCACTATGGTCGAGCCACTACCCTGGAACGGCTGGGCCGGCTTGAAGAAGCCGAAATGGCTTACCGCCGGTGCCTCGAGCTGAATCCTTCTCACGAACATGCGCTGATTGACCTTGTGCGACTGAGCGAGGTTAGAGGCGACGAACAAACTGCCATTCGGCACCTAAGCGCGTGGCGGCGCGCGGGCCGGTAAGCGCAGGGCTCTCACGGCGCAGGCCTGCGACGCGTGCACGGGTTTTCGGGAACCAACATGGGCAGATGGAGTTCATCGGGCAAGCCGCCGCGCAAAGTAAAGGAAGTGCCGGGCGAGATGCCTGTAGTCATCGAGCCACAGCTTGCCACGGCGGCACAGCGGCCGCCCAGTCGCGGCGACTGGCTCTATGAAATCAAATTTGACGGCTACCGGATGTTGACGCGTATCGAAGATACCGACATCCGGTTTATCACCCGGAACGGCCACGACTGGACCGACAGACTTTCGCGCCTTACCAAAGCGGTCGTGGCAATTCCGGCACAGAACGCGTGGTTGGACGGGGAGGCCGTCGTCCTCGATGAGGCTGGCCGTCCGGACTTCAACCTGCTGCAAAACGCCTTCGACCGGCGCAGCACGGCAGACGTCGTGATGTTTTATTTCGACCTGCTGTGGCTCGATGGCGATGACCTGCGAAGCCAGCCTTTGCGCGCGAGACGCGACTTGCTGCGCGAGCTGCTCGCAAAAATCGACGAGCCGGCCATCCGCTTTTCGGACGATTTCGCGCAGGACCCGCAATCATTGTTGGCCTCGGCCTGCGAGATGCGGCTCGAGGGCATCATCGGCAAGCGCGCCGACGCCCCATACCGGTCTGGTCGCAGCACCGATTGGATAAAGTTGAAATGCAATATGCGGCAGGAGACCGTCATCTGTGGCTTCACGCGACCGAAGGGGGCGCGTTCCGGTGTGCAGTGGTTGCTTCTCGGTGTTTACGAAGCGGATGGCACGCTGCGCTACGTGGGAAAAGTCACTCCTCATCTGCGAAGCTCTGCGTCGACGGCGTTCACCCGCAAGGCAATGTCACTAGCTGTGCCCGCCCCGCCATTTTCCCATCCACCGCAACTCGAGAGCGACCGCGATTACTACTGGCTGCGTCCAGCGCTCGTTTGTGAAGTCGAATTCCTGGAATGGACACCGGGTGGGGAAATGCGCCTTCCCGCTTTCCGTGCGCTGCGCGACGATAAGCCTGCGCGCGAGGTAACAGTCGAGCCTCTGCTCCGCAATGGTAGCGATGGGGGCGAAGCGTCGACACCGGCCGCTGGCGACAATGCTACCGTGCGCGGCATAAAAATCAGCCACCCGCGCCGCGTGATGGATGCAAGCACAGGGTTCACGAAACTCGACGTAGCCAGGTACTACGAAGCCATTGCCGAATGGGCATTGCCGCATCTAAATAACCGCCCCGTCTCGCTACTGAGGGCACCGGACGGTATCGAAGGTCAACAGTTCTTTCAAAAGTATGCGGAGCAATCGAAGATGCCCGGCGTCGAGCAGCTCCCGCGCCAACTGAATCCAGGGCATCCCCCGCTGCTTGTAGCGAACACCGCGCAGGCGCTGGTCGGGCTCGCACAAATGGGCGTTGTCGAGCTGCATTCGTGGAATGCCGTTGCTCCTGACCTCGACCATCCTGACCGCGTGGTGTTCGATCTGGACCCGGACCCTGCGCTGCCTTGGGGCGTCATGACGGAAGCCGCAATGTTGCTCAAGGTCGTGCTGGATGAACTGGGGCTGCGCTCGTTTCCGAAAACAAGCGGCGGCAAGGGATTGCACGTGGTCGTACCGCTGACGCGCAAACAAGGCTGGGAGGAGGTGAAAGCATTCTCGCGGGCGGTCGCGCAGCATATGGCTCACGTGATCCCGGGGCGGTTCTCGGCGATCTCCGGGCCACGCAATCGCGTTGGCAAGATATTCATTGACTACCTGCGCAATTCAAAAGGCGCTAGCACTGTCGCAGCGTTCTCCGTAAGAGCCCGCCCAGGACTCGCCGTTTCAATGCCGGTCGCGTGGGACGAGGTCACGACGCTCAGGGGCGCCGACCAATGGAACATCAAGACCGCGCCCGCGCGCCTGCAAGCGCTCCATGACGACGTATGGCCGGGCTATGCGAAAGTCCGTCAAGGCGTGACGGTGGCCATGCAACGTGCCGTGGGGGCGGCGCGTTAGCCATACCAGCCCACTCGGGTTTGCCACTGCTCGTTGGCGGGAAATGCCTGGCGCTCGGAGTAGTATGGGCATGTACGCCTAACCACCGGGAGGAGACCATGACTACCTGTCCGCAATGTGGTGGCCAAGGAAAAATC
>CAYPWK010000579.1:0-3314 GCA_964414365.1 uncultured Burkholderia sp. | reverse complement strand
GGGAAATTGCTCTCGAACATGCAACGGTTCGCACCGAAGGCCTCGATGCATGTATGCATCCATGGTTTCCAGGTTTCGGCCAATTCAACCGAGGAGGGCGGACGCTCGCCCTTCTCTAAGTCAAAGCCGTTGATGCGCATCCCCAGGCCGCCGACCTTGACGTAGACGTTCGGCAGTTGTGCCAGTTGGCGCATGGACCGCGACCAGTTGTCGAAAACCTCTTTGCGCTTTTCCGCATAGCTGGCGATGCGCACGACGCCGCCGCAGTGGTTAATGATGATCGGCATGTCAGGGTGCGTCTTTGCCAGATCGAATAGCTCGGGAAGTTGTGGAAAAAACAGCCACGCATCGTATGACAGGCCGCGTGCGGCCAGCTGTGCGACGCCCTCGCGATAGTTGGTATCAAGCAACAGACCGCGTGGAACCGCAGACAGCGGATTGACCAGCGTTTGATCCGAATCCCAGGTCACCAGATGCCGAACACCTCGAAAGCGCCCTTTGCCGGCCTCGATATGTGCATCGAGAACGCTTTGTACGGCAGCGCCGCGACGAAGATCCGCGTAACCCACAATGCCCTTTGCTACTTGCGGCGAACCTGCGGGCAGCGCCGCAACGGCGCTCGCGACATACTCCGTTTCTCCCACGGGCCGCAGCTCTTCCGGACCCGTCCGGCGGTAGCGAGTCAGGCCTTGCATGAAGACGGACGCCGTGATGTTGTGGCCGGAGCGGACGTCCGCCAGATAGTCGTCGAGCAGGTAGATCCAGCCGGGACGTTCGTAGAAGTGATGATGCGCATCGATGATCGGCATCTCCGGCTCGAGCGCAGCTTCGGTGCCCGAAGCGAGCCATTCCGGGCGAACCGGCAGATAG
Source organism: uncultured Burkholderia sp. (assembly GCA_964414365.1). Lineage (GTDB taxonomy): Bacteria > Pseudomonadota > Gammaproteobacteria > Burkholderiales > Burkholderiaceae > Trinickia. The sequence continues at coordinate 2,444 of CAYPWK010000579.1, read as the reverse complement.
TTGCTGGTTGTCTTCATGCTGCGCGTGTCCTCTGTGGCGAACGCATGCCTGGTAGCGACGGTGGAAGCCGCAAGCGATGCTGCGGCAGCAGCGAGAAGCCTGCGCCTTCCCGGCGAACGAATAATGTCCATGCTCATTTCTCGCGATTGAAGGCATACAGCGAAAGCGTCAACAAGGTCGTGATGCCGAGCACGATTGCAAGCCCCATCATCCCGGCCGTGAAGGTGCCGAAACTGTCTTTCAGGTAGCCGACGAGATAGGGCCCGGCGAAGCCCCCCAATGCGCCGATCGAATTGATCAGTGCAAGGCCTCCGGCGGCTGCCTGTCCCGACAGAAAACGGGCGGGCAGTGTGTAGAAAATGGTTCGTCCGGCAATCGTGCCGATCAGTGCCAGCGTCACGCCGATCATCGCCGGGCCGAGTTGGTGAAAGTGGGTCGATACGCCAAGCGCCACACCGCCAATCAGGAGACCTGCCGCAAGGTTTGCAATGGCTCCCCCACGACGATCGACACGTTTGGCCCACCACAGCAGAGCAATCGTGGCAAAGAAGTAGGGCACCGCAGACAGCCAGCCCGTCTGCGTCACACTCATACCGCGACCCTTGAGCATCTGGGGCAGCCAGATGCCGATCCCGTACGAGCCCATCGTGAACCCAAAGGAAATCATCGCGAGAATGTACACACGCACATCCTTCAGCGCTGCGCCGAAGTGCCTTTCTTTCCATCCCGATGAACTCTCGCGATTAGACGCGCCCTGGAGAGCTTCACGTTCGGCCACCGAAAGCCACTTCGCATCCGCAGGCCGGTCCGCAAGCATCTTCAGTACGAGGAAGCCGAGGACGCACGCGGGCAATCCCTCGATGATGAACATCCAACGCCAGCCCGCCATTCCCAAGGCGCCATCCATTTGCAGCAGCCAGGTCGAAAGCGGGCCGCCGATCAGGGAAGAAAGCGGCGTGGAGACCGTGAACCATGCAAGCACGCGAGTGCGATATTGAGCGGGAAACCAGACCGCCAGGAAAAAGATCACGCCAGGGAAGAAGCCAGCTTCGCCGATGCCCAACAGCAGCCGGATGATATAGAAGCTGTTGGCTCCCATAGCGACGGAGGTAGCGGCGGCCATGATGCCCCAGCTGATCATGATCCGTGCAAGCCACCGCCGCGCGCCGAAGCGATAGAGCGCCAGGTTGCTCGGGACTTCAAAGATGCAATACCCCGCGAACATGATGCCGGCGCCCCAGCCGAACTGGGTTGCAGTGAGTCCCAGTTCCTTGTTCATGGTCAAAGCGGCGAAGCCGACGCTCGTACGGTCGAGGTAGTTGAAAAAGTACGCGAGCGCCAGGAGCGGAATAAAGCGCCACGCGGCTTTGCGCACCGCCTGCTGTTCGAGCGAACTATCGTTGAGGCTGCCGACAGCCACGCCCGGGGAAATAGATGTCATCGTCGTCTCCATAACTTCGCCGGTCCGCTGCGAGGATTGACACGGCCGGGCGATTTCATGCGTTGGCGGTTTCAACCGTTAACCACTTCAGGCACTGGCAAGCTCGTTTGCGGAAGGGCTAGTGCGATCGCCCGGCTGCCACTCCTGACAGCGGACAACGCCGGCCTCGGTCAACTGCCTGAGATCGTCAGCCGTGTATCCAAGCTCCGAGAGGAGCGCCTGCGTGTTCTGCCCGAGCGCCGGCGGCGCGGCGCGCAAGCGCAGCCGTTCGCCGGCAAGGGTCAGAGGCAACAGTGCGGTTCGCGTGGTAATCGACTGTCCCGCTCCGCTTGCATCCGGTGGCAAGGTCACGTCGGCGAGTCCGCCGGTTGCGAGAAGGTGCGGATCGTCAAACAGATCCTGGGGTTTCGTGATCGGGGCATAGGGCAGGCCAATCCGCTCGAAAATCCGGCTGATTTCCGCCGCGCTGAACGCCTCCATATGCGTGCGCAGACGAGGCAGCAACCAGTCACGCGCCTGGACGCGCTGGTTGTTGGTGGCGATCCTTTCGTCCGCTTTCAGGTCGTCCAGCCCGAACGCATCACAGAACAGCGCCCATTGGGTGTCCGACACGACCGCGAGAAATACTTGTTCTCCATCCTTGACGGAAAACACGTCATACACGGCCCATGCGGAAATGCGGCTCGGCATCGGCGCTGCGGGTTTTCCTGTCACCGCGAACTGCATCATGTGCTGCGCGACGAGAAACACATTGTTTTCGAAAAGGGCACTCTGGACTTCCTGACCGTGACCCGTGCGCTCACGTTGCGCGAGTGCGGCCATCGCGCCGATCGCGCCGAACATGCCGCCCATGATGTCGTTGACGCTCGTGCCGGCGCGCAGTGGGCGACCTTCAGGTCCGGTCATATATGCGAGTCCACCCATCATCTGCACGACCTCATCCAGCGCCGTGCGATGGTCGTAAGGACCGGGAAGAAAGCCCTTGTGCGAAACGTAGACGAGG
>CAYPWK010000578.1:0-3328 GCA_964414365.1 uncultured Burkholderia sp. | reverse complement strand
CATGGCAAAAGCGGCCACCACTCTAGATTTGTTTTGCCATTTATTTCAATATACGAAGGTGTCTACCATCGACATGCTACGTCGAGCCCAGCACTCGCCGATGGCCATAACGAACAGGAGACACGCATGTCAGGTGAGCAAGCGCCGTCTGTCTCGAGGAGCTTTGCGATCGAGAAGAAGCAGACGCGCGTCGGTATTTATCCCGAGGTCAAGCGCAATAACGACGGTACCTGTTGCTGGTTCCGTCAAGGGTGACGATAAACGGTTAAGCGCAATCTTTTGAAAATTTGACTTATCAATCGCAAAATCAATTCCGCCAGGGCACCGGATCGAAGGCTTGCTTTGCGGCTTCTAAAAATACGCGCTGACGAATCGTTAGACCCTGACGCGTGGGCGTCAGGGCGATGACCGGCGCGGGTTCGAGGCGCCAACCCGGCAACACGCGCTTGAGCTTGCCCGCCGCGATCAGCCGTGCGCAATCCCATTCGGATCGCGCGACAACGCCGAGGCCTTCAACCGCCCAATCCCTCACTACCGTGCCATCGTTCGAAGATAATGCGCTCGTCAATCGAACCGTGACGGCTTTGTTGATACGCCTACCTTCGGCATCGTGTTGAGTAAAACGCAGACGGTTCACGTCTTCGTCGTTCTCGCGTAAGGTCAGGTACGTATGCTGGGCGAGTTCCGACGGATGCTTGAGCTTGGACAGACTGCGTGCCAAGGTGGGGCTCGCGCATAGTAAGCGATCGTTCGGGGCCAAAAAATGCCCTACCCAAGACGATCCTTTGATATGGCCAATGGAAATGACGACGTCCGCGCCGGAGGCCGCCGCGAGGGGGCTTTCAACCAAAATAAGCGAAATCGCAAGACTCGGGTGTGAGCGATGCAAGTCCCGAACCAGCGGTGCCACATATTCGCGGCCGAAGCCGAACGGCGCCACGATGCGCAAATGGCCGCTCACGCTGCTCGACTCTCCCGATATGCGCGAGGCAATGGACTCGATCCGCTCGAGAATATCGATGGCTTCCTGTACGAGGCGCTGGCCTTCGTCAGTCAGCGAAATTCCCTTGGCCGCGCGCGTGGCAAGGCGCACCCCCACACGCTCCTCGATGCGCTGAAGCCGTACGGTGACCGCAGGTGGCGTGAGATCCAACAACCGCGCGGCCGCGGCAAGCGATTGCGATGCCCCGAGTGCACGGAGGAGTTGCATGTCTTCCAAGTGAATCATTAAAGGCCCGTTAACGATGAGTTCATCGAATATTAAACACGGGAATAGCAATTTTTTCTATAGTGGCTCGCGTGAGCTTGACACCGCGCGGTGTCTTCGAACCCCACGGCTACCTGACGTTGCCGAGGCAGCGCTGGCGAAGACCTTCCCACTATGAGCGATCCTCATGGATAAGTATGAACAGGGCGAACAGCGCCCCAGGACGATAAACCCCAATGGGCTGGCCACGCCCGGGGGCCACTATAGTCACGTTTCGATCGCCAATGGCTTGGTTTTCGTGTCCGGCCAACTTCCGATCGATCCGAGCGGACGAAAACTCATGGACAAGCCGTTCGAAGCCCAGGCCGAGCAAGTGTTGGCCAATCTGGCTTCGGCGCTGGCCGGTGCGGGCAGCGACGTCACGAAACTGGCCCAGGTCCGTGTCTATATCGTCGATATCGCGTATTGGGCAAGTTTCAACGAGATATACGCGCGCTGGGCGGGCGAGGCGAGGCCCGCTCGCGCCGTGGTCCCGGTTCCTGCGCTGCACTTCGGTCTAAAGATTGAGGTCGAGGCGGTGGCACTGGTGTAGTCATCCCGATCGGTCCATGCGGCTTGCCGAATTTCACGACGTGTGCGCCAGCTTTGGAGTTTGTGATGCGTTTCTGTTCTTTGCTACGCCAGACTGCACCGCAGATTCGATGCTGTTTGCTTGGTAAAGGAGCAGATATTGGAAACTTCCGGAATCGCCGAAACTTCGTTGACCGCGCATCATGCGCATTGGGCGAAGCTGCGACGCGACCTACATGCCCATCCGGAATTGCGATTCGAAGAACGTAGGACGGCAGACGTCGTCGCACGTGAGCTCGAGACGCTCGGCTACGCGGTGTCGCGCGGGCTGGGAGGAACGGGAGTCGTCGCGAGCTTGCCGGGTACGAACCCGGACCGTGGAATCGTCCTCCGAGCGGATTTTGATGCGTTGCCGATCCAAGAGGCCAATGATTTCGCGCATGCATCATGCGCCGATGGGATCATGCATGCGTGCGGGCATGACGGCCATACCGTGATGTTGCTGGGCGCCGCGCGTATCCTGAAGGAATTGCCGCAGTTGCCTGGTACGGTTCATTTCGTGTTTCAGCCCGGAGAGGAGGGGGGCGCGGGCGCGCGGAAAATGATCGATGACGGGCTATTCGAGCAATGTCCGACGGAAGCGGTATTCGGCATGCACAACTGGCCCGGTTTGCCTGCCGGGCATTTCGGCTTGCGCGCCGGCCCGATCATGGCCGCGGGCTCCCGATTCAGGATCACGGTAACAGGCAAGGGCGCGCATGCGGCGCAACCGCATCTGGGCCTCGATCCGATACCGCTGGCGTGTTCGATGGTTCTCCAGTGTCAAACCATTGCGGCGCGGCACAAGGATCCCGTCGATCCCGCCGTCGTCTCCGTCTGCATGTTTCATGCGGGCGATACGGACAACGTGATTCCGGATAGCGCCCAGTTGCGCGGAACGATCCGCACCTTATCGTCGGCCTTGCAACAGAAGTTGCAGCGCGACATCCAGCTCATGTGCGAAGGGCTTGCTTCGGCGTATGGCGCGCAAGTCGAGGTCACGTTTTTCCAATACTATCCCGCGACGATCAATACGCTGGCCGAGACAGCGTTGTGCGAAGCGGTCGTTCGCGAGACGTTCGGCGCTGAACGCCTTCACAGTGACATCTCGCCGAACATGACGTCGGAAGACTTCGGCTTCATGCTCGAGGAACGGCCCGGCGCTTATATCCTGATCGGTAATGCCCCTATGGGAAAGGCGGCGCCGGCGCTGCATCACCCAAAATACGACTTCAACGACGACATCATTCCGGCCGGCGTGCGGTATTGGGTCGCTTTGGCGCAGCGCTACTTCGAAACCGCATAAACCTTCCAAACCGCTCGCGCTGGGCTGGATTTCAGACGGTAGTGCTTGCACCCGGCAGACATCGTTACATCGGCAGCGAACTATCGCGATATGGGCACGTCATGTCCCGTCAGTTTCCGGTGCGAGCCGAGACGAGTCTCCGGCGCGCGCCTTGGCGGGGAGGACGCTGAACTTATGGGACAGCGTTCGGGTCCTCGCTAGAAATC
>CAYPWK010000577.1:1256-3330 GCA_964414365.1 uncultured Burkholderia sp. | reverse complement strand
GACGATCAGCGAGTAAGCCCCTTGTTCGGAAAAGTCAGGATGAAGCGCGTGGACGTTGTATCGCTCTCGGCGCGCACGCTGCCTGCGTGCAGTGCCATGATCGTGCGAACGATCGCGAGGCCGAGGCCCGCCGAACCGGCCGAGTTCGGATCGGTCGTGCGCGCCGGGTCCGCGCGATAGAAGCGGTCGAAGATCCGCTCGAGCAACGACGGATCGATCGGTGAGCCTTCGTTGGCCACGACGATCCGCGCACCGCCGTCCGCCCGCTCGGCCTGAAGCACGACTTCCTTTCCCGCCGGCGTGTAGCGCAGCGCGTTGGCGAGCAGGTTGTTGACGGCGCGCCTCATCAGCTCGGCGTCGGCATGCAGCTTGACCGACGCATCTCCTGTCACGCGCAGGCGAATACCGGCATCGTCGGCCATCCCTTCGAAATACTGGGCGATGCGCGTGAGCTCTTGCAAGGCATTGAGCTCGCGCAACCGCGTGACGAATTGTGGATGTTCGGCGCGTGCGAGAAACAACACGCTTTCGATCATCCGCGACAATCGTTCGCACTCTTCTAAATTCGAGGCGAGCACCGACTGGTATTCCTCCGCCGAACGTTCCCGCGCGAGCGCCACTTCCGCCGAGCCGCGTATGTTCCCGAGCGGCGTGCGCATATCGTGTGCGAGGTCCGCCGTATATTGCGAAAGGCGCTCGAAGCCGCGATGCAGGCGATCGAGCATCGCATTGAGTGAACGCGTGAGCGTGCGAAGTTCGGCTGGGACACTGCCCGCCTCGATGCGCGTATCGAGCCGCTCGACCGTGATTGTCGCCGCGCTCGCCGCGATTTCCCGCAATGGGCGCAGCGCCTCGCGCGAGAGCATCCATCCAAGTCCGAATGCGAGCAGCATGCCGCCGAGGCCAAACGCGTAAAGACGCTCGCGATAATGATCGAGCAACTGCCAACGATCGGTCATATCGCGCGAAACGATGGCCGTGACTGCGCTACCGTCGTGCAGCCGAAGCTCGGACGCGATACCGTGCATTGGCCTTCCGCTCGCCGTATGCCATTCGACCATCGATTGCTCGGTGATTCGTGCAGCGTAGGGCACCTCCCGCATCGAATTCGGCAGCGCCTGTGACACGCCGAGCGTTTCGGCATTGTGATCGATGAGGACATTGCCGGCGGAATCGACGACTTGCAGGGAGAGCTGTCGATGACCGAGCACCTGACTGCTCAGCCGGTCCGCATGCGCGCGCACGTCCGCGACCGAATCGAGCTCGTCCGCGAGGCGCCGTATGTGGCGCGAGATCAGCACGATGTCGAGGTTGTCCTCCTGCTTGATCTGCCGGTCGAGCGCGAAGTAAAGGATGCTGCCGACCAGCGCGAAGACGACGAGCGTAATGCCGCAGAAAGCCAGTGCGAGCGTGGCGGCGAGCGAGCGGCTCGCCATCAGCGCTCCTCTCTCGGCTCGATCACGTATCCCACCCCTCGCACGGTCTGAATCAGCTTGACCGGGAAATCCTCGTCGATCTTCACGCGCAATCGGCGAATCGCGACCTCGACGACGTTCGTATCGCTATCGAAGTTCATGTCCCACACGTACGAGGCGATCTGCGTGCGGCTCAGCACCTCGCCTTGATGCTGGACGAGCAACTGGAGCAGCGCGAACTCGCGCGGCGTCAGATCGATGCGCGTCGAGCCTCGGCGAACGCGCCGCCGGTTGACGTCGATTTCCAGGTCGGCCACCTTCAGGCGCTCGTTTTCGCGCGGCGGGCCGCGCCGCGCCAACGTCCGTACGCGCGCGAGCAGCTCGACGAATGCGAACGGCTTGACGAGATAGTCGTCGGCGCCGAGCTCGAGACCGCGCACGCGGTCGTAAACGTCATCGCGCGCGGTCAGAAACAGCACGGGCGTCGTCAAGCGGTTCTCGCGCAAAGCCTTCAGCACGGACCAGCCGTCCATCGTCGGCAGCATGACGTCGAGCACGATCACGTCGTATTGCTCCTCCTGCGCAAGCAGGAGGCCCTCAGCGCCGTCGGCCGCGACGTCGACCGAATATCCCGATTCCTGAAGTCCCTTTTTGAGGTA
>CAYPWK010000577.1:0-1156 GCA_964414365.1 uncultured Burkholderia sp. | reverse complement strand
CCCCCGAGAGGACTTCCTCCGGGAGCCCCTTATGGTGCTCCCTCCGGGCGTACGAGCCCCGATTCTATGCTGAACGCAGCCGAAATGTGTCCGAGCCGAGCCGGCCATCGTCGCTCGGCTCAGCCGGGTTAGAAAACATTGATGGGAATCTTCAGATAACGAACGCCGTTCGATTCGGGCGGCGGCATTTCGCCCGCGCGGATATTCACCTGGACCGAGGGAAACATGAGCGTCGGCATGGAGAGCGTCCGATCCCGCCGCGTGCGCATTTCGACGAAGTCGCTCTCCGACACGCCATCGCGCAAGTGAATATTCGCGCGCCGCTCTTCGGCCACCGTCGTCTGACAGCACGCCTCGCGCGTAGCGGGCGGATAGTCGTGGCACATGAAAAGCCGCGTCTCGGCCGGCAGCGACAACAGCTTCATCGCCGAGCCGTAAAGCAAATGTGCATCGCCGCCGGGGAAGTCGCAGCGAGCAGAACCCAGATCCGGCATGAAGAGCGTATCGCCGACAAAGACGGCGTCGCCGACGCGATACGCCACATCGGCCGGCGTATGGCCGGGCACATGGATCGCCTGCGCCGCCAGATCGCCGATCGAAAAGATTTCGTCAGATTTAAACAGATGATCGAACTGCGCGGCGTCGGGCGGAAGATCTGCGCCGAAATTGAAGACTTTGCGGAACGTATGCTGCACAGCTTGAATATGCTCGCCGATCGCAATCTTCCCGCCGACCTCGCGTTTCAGGTATTGCGCGGCCGAAAGATGATCGGCATGCGCATGAGTTTCGAGGAGCCACTGCACGCGCAGGTCGTGCGCACGCACGAAGGAAACCACGCGATCCGCCGCGATCGTCGCCGTGCGACCCGAAGTCGGATTGAAGTCGAGCACCGAATCGACGATCGCGCACGGCGACCCGTCGCCGGCATGCACGGCGTAGGTAAACGTCGACGTGACCGGATCGAAAAAGGGTTCCACCAGCGGCTGCATGACAGGCTCCGTCGGGGTCCTGGGACGTCACAATATACCCGACACCCGACGCGCGGAGTGCACCGCCGCACCCCTATTCCGCTAAGACGTTCCCGACGCCCGAAGCGCCGCGGCAGCCTCAGCCCTTCCTCGCGAACGCGGCGACGGCAAAACCGGTCGCCATAGCG
>CAYPWK010000576.1:0-3333 GCA_964414365.1 uncultured Burkholderia sp. | reverse complement strand
TATTGGTTCTACACGGCGTTTTCGCGGTCTGGTTCGCACGCCAGCGCGAAATCTCTGAGCCTCCCACCGAAAAGCCGCCTGTCGAAATCCAGCTCCTGCAGCCGCAGCAAATCGCGCGGGAGGCCGTGCACGAAACGGTGAATCCAGCACCGCAGACTGCGCGGGTAGCAAGGAAGCCAAGCGGCCCCGCGGTCAATGAGCACGTGCTGCGGGCCGTGCGGCCAGACGCGCCGGCGGCGCCAGCGGTGGCTTCGACCGATGTGGCCGCCGCGAGTGGTGCGCTGCCCGGGGCGGCCAGCGGGGCGGTGGCGGGCACTGACGGGAAAACGGCGGGCGCGAACAGAAGCGGCGAGCCGAGCCCAGGCATCAAATTTTCAACGCCGCCGTCGGGCAATCTTGTCTATGACACGTTTTACAACGGTGTGCGCAACGCGCCCGGCACGATCCGCTGGGCGAGCGACGGCAACGGCTACACAATGGTCGTTTCGGTGCCGCTACCGTTCGTCGGCACGTTCACCTTTTCGAGCGAGGGGCGCATCGATGCGTTCGGCCTCGCCCCGCAGCGCTATGTGGAAACGCGCGGCCGCCGAGGCGAAGATGTGACGACGTTCGATCGCGCAGCCGGGCATATCGCCTTTACGCGAACACCATCGACGCTGCCGCTCGCAAATGGTGCGCAAGATCGCTTCAGCGTGATCATGCAACTCGCGAGCCTCGTGAGAGGCGATCCGGACGCCTACCGGCCCGGGGTCACGAGAAACTTCTATGTGGCCGACAACGACAGCGGCGAAATATGGCCGATGGAGACGGTTGGCGACGAAACGGTGCGCACGGCCGCTGGGTTCGTCCAAGCGCGGCACTTCACGCGCTTGCCGCGCCGCTCGGGTGACGCGCGGCGCATCGACGTCTGGCTCGCGCCGGCGCTCGGCTGGCTTCCAGCGCGCATCGCGCAAACGGAGCCGAACGGCACGCAGATCGAACTCGTTTGGGGGAGTGCCCTGTCACCTTCGGGCGCGCAAAATGCGACATCGCTAGTGAGACCTGAAAATTCGGCCGATAATGGGGCCATGCCACAGCCGCAGCGAGTCGAACCTTAGCGCCTGTTCGCGCTTCTTAACAATAGTCACAGGCCTAAACCATCGAAATCGGCTGCCGTTATAAAACGTGTCGAGGCGCACAAATCAGCCTTGGCATTCGGCCCTGGAAGACGAACGTTTGGTGCGGCCGAGGTCTAACTTTCAGGACTCCGAGGTCGGGAGGTTTGTTTTTTGCGACGATCTGACGGGAGGTTTAAGCGTCGTTTAAGACCCACCCCTTGAAATTCCATGCATACGCTCCACCTTCAGGGCGGAAAACGGCCAAAGGCCATCGGAATAAGGAGTGTCGCCATGCAAATGATCTACAACAGCCCCAACTACTGTGTCGTCGAGTTCGCGCCCCAAGCCGGCCACCTTGCGATGAACGCCGGCGGCTATGAAATCGTAGACAAGAACACGCAGCGCGAGATCTTCATCGACGGCGCAATGGCGGCACGCTTTCGCGAACATGTTCGAAAGCTGATCGAAGAGGAGCCGACGCTCGACGAAGTCGACGAGTTTCTCGGCCAGTTCGACAGCCTCATGAACCAGCCCGTCGTGCTCCACTGAGCCGGCGGCCCGCAGCGGCACCGCTTTTCGGAAAGCCGAAACCCCGTCGGCGCAAGCCTGACGGGGTGTCCCACTCTTTTCTCCCCCTTCCGTTTTTTACCAGCCGCGACACGGCCACCGGCGCGGCGGCTCCCGGCACCCGACAACCGCAGCGGCTACAATGTGGGGTTTCCCACTTAATCGAAGGCATAGAGCCTTGCTTGCCATGACTTCGCCTGCAGCCTCTTCCGTACCGTCTCGCTCCGATGCACGAGCCGCATCGGTCACAGCCACCTCCTACACTCGCGGCGCGGCATTGCCGGAGCTGCTTGCGTCGCGCATTCTGATCCTCGACGGTGCGATGGGCACGATGATCCAGCGCTACAAGCTCGACGAAGCGCGCTATCGCGGCGAGCGGTTCAAGGATTTCGCGCGTGACGTGAAGGGCAACAACGAACTGCTCTCGCTCACGCAGCCGCAGATCATCGGCGAGATTCATGAGCAATACCTGGCCGCGGGCGCCGACATCATCGAGACGAATACCTTCGGTGCGACGGCCGTGGCTCAGGCAGACTATGGAATGGAAGCGCTTGCCGCGGAGATGAACGTCGCGTCGGCAAAGCTTGCGCGTGCCGCGTGTGACAAGTATTCGACGGCCGCGAAGCCCCGTTTTGTCGCCGGAGCGATCGGCCCGACGCCGAAGACGGCGAGCATATCGCCCGACGTGAACGACCCCGGTGCGCGCAACGTCACGTTCGACGAGCTTCGCGAGGCCTATTACGCACAGGCGCAAGCATTGCTCGACGGCGGCGTGGATCTTTTCCTGGTCGAAACGATCTTCGACACGCTCAACGCGAAGGCTGCGCTTTTCGCGCTCGACGAGCTTTTCGAAAACACCGGCGAACGATTGCCGATCATGATCTCGGGCACAGTCACGGACGCGTCGGGCCGCATCCTCTCTGGGCAAACCGTCGAAGCGTTCTGGAATTCGCTTCGTCACGCGAAGCCCCTCACGTTCGGCCTGAACTGCGCGCTCGGCGCCGCGCTGATGCGCCCTTACATCGCCGAGCTCGCTAAGCTTTGCGATACCTATGTCTCGTGCTACCCGAACGCGGGTCTGCCGAATCCGATGAGCGACACGGGCTTCGACGAGACGCCAGCGGATACGTCAGGGCTCCTCAAGGAATTCGCGCAGGCGGGTCTCGTCAATGTCGCGGGCGGCTGCTGCGGCACGACGCCCGAGCACATTGCCGCGATCGCGAAAGCACTTGCCGAAGTGAAGCCGCGGCGCTGGCCGGGCCAGTATCACGAAGCCGCCTGATCCGATATCCAGCGCCGATATCCAACGCCAACGACTTTCCCATCGCATTCGCCATGACCGACCACACGATGCGCCTTTCCGGCCTCGAGCCGTTCAACGTCACGTCCGGCTCGCTCTTCATCAATGTCGGCGAGCGCACTAACGTCACCGGCTCGAAAGCGTTCGCCCGCATGATCCTGAACGGGCAGTTCGACGAGGCGCTCGCCGTTGCGCGCCAGCAGGTCGAGAACGGCGCGCAGGTGATCGACGTGAACATGGACGAGGCGATGCTCGACTCCAAAGCGGCGATGGTGCGCTTTCTGAACCTCATTGCGTCGGAGCCCGACATCGCCCGCGTGCCGATCATGATCGATTCCTCGAAGTGGGAAGTGATCGAAGCGGGCCTCA
>CAYPWK010000575.1:0-3347 GCA_964414365.1 uncultured Burkholderia sp. | reverse complement strand
TGCCGCGATTGTCGAGCGCGCATTCGCCTGCTGAACCCGAAGCGGCTGCCTCGCATCGGAGGGACATTCAACCCCGACCTTCCCCTCTCGGCCTCAGTGTCGAGATTGCCCGGAGCACGAATCCGATGAAAAACGATTTGCCCGATGACGCGGCGCTCGATGAGCTGCTGCACGCGCAGCGTGCGGCCCACATGCGCGAGCCCTACCCGCCGTGGGATGCGCGAGCAGCCCACCTCGCAGCGCTGCGCGCCATGCTGCTCGACAACGCCGACGCGCTCGCCGACGCGCTCAACGCCGACTTCGGACAGCGCGCGAAGGGCGAGCTTCTGCTGTCCGAACTCTGGCTCGCGAAAAACGAGATCGACGCGGCGCTCAAGCACGGCCGGCGGTGGATGGAGCCGCAACGCCGGGCGACGGGCTTGTGGCTGCGGCCCGCTCGTGCCGAAGTCATGCCGCAGCCGCTCGGGGTGGTCGGCATCATCGCGCCGTGGAACTACCCAGTGCTGCTCGCCGTCGGGCCGCTCGTTTGCGCGCTCGCGGCCGGCAACCGCGCGATGATCAAAATGTCCGAGTTGACGCCTCGCACCTCCGCACTGATGGCTCGGCTCGTCGGCGGCACGTTCGCACTCGATCACGTAGCCGTCGTCAATGGCGACGCTTCGGTCGGAGCCGCATTCAGCGCCTTGCCGTTCGACCATCTGCTCTTCACGGGCTCGACCGCTGTCGGCAGACAGGTCATGCGTAGCGCGTCCGCCAATCTGACGCCCGTGACGCTCGAGCTCGGCGGCAAATCGCCGGCAATCGTGGGGCCGCGTGCTCGGTTCAACGCGGCCGTCGACAGCATCATTGCCGGTAAGACGCTCAATGCCGGCCAGACCTGCATCGCCCCGGACTACGTGCTCCTGCCGCGAGGCAGCGAGGAGGCGTTTATCGCCCGCGCCCGGCAACGCGTCGCGAAGCTCTATCCCGATTTCTCGCACAACCGGGACTACACGACGATCGTATCCGACCGGCATCTCTCCCGGCTCCTACATTTAGCCGATGAGGCGGTCGCAGGCGGCGCGCGGATGCATCCTCTGGCCGATATGCCGCAACGATCCGGCACTTTCGTCGAATCGGAATCTCGATCGAAGAGAGCGCCGCACCGGGAATCCGAGTCGCAGGGCACCGATGCGCAGCTCGGCAACGCGGTGGACCCGCTGGGCCGCCGCTTCGCACCGTGCGTTGTGACAAACGCGCCTGCGGAATGCTCGCTCATGCGAGAGGAGATCTTCGGTCCGCTGCTGCCGCTCGTTCCTTACGACACGCTCGATGAGGCGATCCATTACATCAATGTGCGGGAACGGCCCCTCGCGCTTTATCTTTTCGACGAAGAACGAGCGACGATCGACCGTGTCCTGCGCGAGACGGTGTCGGGCGGCGTCGCGGTCAATGAAACGCTGCTCCAGGTGGCCTGTGAGGGATTGCCGTTCGGCGGTGTCGGCGCGAGCGGGATCGGCGCCTATCACGGCTACGAGGGCTTCGTGACTTTCTCGAAGATGAAGCCCGTGTTCGAACAGTCGCGCTTGAACGGCCGCGCGCTGTTGCTGCCGCCTTACGGACGGCGATTCAACGCCGTGATGAACCTGATGCTCAGGCGCTGAGCGGCGCCTCCTGCATCGCCCCGATTTGCTCGCGCAACTCGAGCACGCGCGCTTCCCAATAACGCTGCGTGTTGAACCAAGGAAACGCGGCCGGAAACGCGGGATCGTCCCAACGACGCGCAAGCCATGCGGCATAGTGAATAAGCCGCAGTGTGCGCAGCGCCTCGATAAGGTGCAGCTCGCGCCGCTCGAAATCGCAAAAATCCTCATAACCGGCGAGCAAATCGGCCAGTGCGCGCGTCGCATCGGCGCGCCCGCCCGGTAGCAGCAGCCAGAGGTCCTGCACCGCCGGACCCATGCGGCTGTCGTCGAAGTCGACGAAATGAGGGCCGGCGTCGGTCCAGAGCACGTTGCTCGCATGGCAGTCGCCGTGCAGCCGCAGCTGACGCACGTCGCCGGCCGCTTCGAACGCGCGCTCGACGCCTTCGAGCGCGAGCGCCGCGGCCGCCTCGTAGGCGGGCCGCACGTCATCGGGAATGAAGCCGCTGGCCAGCAGAAAATCGCGGGGCTCATAGCCGAACGAGCCAATGTCGAGCGTCGGCCTCGCGGAATACGACGCTTGCTCGCCGATTGCGTGAATCCGTCCGATGAACCGCCCCATCCACTCCAGTGTATCGGCACGATCGAGTTCGGGCGCGCGACCGCCACGCCGCTCGAAGACGGCGAAGCGGAACCCGTCGAATGCGTGCAGCGTGCGCGATTCGATCACGCGCGCCGGCACCGCCGGGATCTCGCGCGAGGCCAACTCCGCGACGAAGGCGTGTTCTTCGAGAATGGCGTCGTCGGACCACCGCTCCGGCCGGTAGAACTTCGCGACCACGGGCGGACCGTCTTCGACGCCGACCTGATAGACGCGATTCTCGTAGCTGTTGAGCGCCAGCAGCCGCCCGTCCGTGCGCTGACCGGCCGGCGCGAGGACGCTATCGAGCGCGTCGAGGACGCATTCGGGCGTAAGCCGCGTGAACGGATGCGCGCCGTCACCCACCGGCCGATGCGCGGCAGGGTGCCCGGGCGGGTGCTCATCGCGCGCGCCGGAAGGGTCGGAAGAACTGGAAGAATCGAAAGGGACGTCGCTCATTCCGGCATTGTGCCGCAACGGCGATCGAACAGGCGTTTATCGCGCCGAGGAGAAAGCATCTTTGCTGTGCGCTGGGCCGTCTTGTCGGGCAGCGCAATACTGCCATCCTAGCGAAAGGCGCTTTTAATGAACAAGGGCGCCGGCGGGGCGCGCGACGAGCTCGCCGGTGTCGATGAGGTCTTCGAGGAAGAACGGTTCGGTATTGAGCTGCAGCGATGCACCGGGCTCGCCCGCATACCAGACGACCATCGCCATGTTGCCGAGGATGCGCATGACAATGCCGCGGGCACCCGCGGGCACGGCAATATGCACAGACCTGACGATCGAACCGACTTGCATGGTGTGTTCCCTGTGTTCGGTAATGGGTGTGAGCGGTGGCATGAAGCGATTGTTCATGGAATCGTCACGATTCGAAAGCCGAATGTAACGGCCAATCGGCCGTCATTTCCAGCAATCGTTCTTACGAACGGCTGTCTGTCCGGACGCCGTCCGCCGTACGCGGTACGATTATCAGTAAATACGTGAAGTATGCCGCCAACGCGGCACAAAGCGTTAAATCGCATCCAAAGGATGATTCGTATGGGCAATTCATTGCTTGCAGGAACAACGCGCGTTGTCTGCGCCGC
>CAYPWK010000574.1:0-3350 GCA_964414365.1 uncultured Burkholderia sp. | reverse complement strand
TCTATGGGACGGCCTCGGGACGGCATATTCGCGGGCTCCGGTACAATTCGACCAATCGGATCGGCCGTGTACGGCGTGCCGACACTCGGCCCGTTGGTCCGCCCGCCGCCCCCCCCCCTTTACATCGACGCAGGCCTCATCTCATGTCCAGCAACGAAGCTCTTTTCGAACGCGCCCAACGATCGATTCCCGGCGGCGTGAACTCTCCTGTGCGCGCGTTCCGCTCGGTTGGCGGCACGCCGCGGTTCGTGGCGCGTGCGCAAGGCCCCTATTTCTGGGACGCCGAGGGCGTGCGCTATATCGACTACATCGGCTCGTGGGGGCCGATGATTCTTGGCCACGTTCACCCTGAGGTGCTCGAAGCGGTGCAGCGTGTGCTTCCGAATGGGTTTTCGTTCGGCGCGCCGACCGAAGCCGAAATCGAAATCGCGGAGGAGATCCGCAAGCTGGTGCCGTCGATCGATCAGGTGCGTCTCGTTTCGAGCGGCACCGAGGCGACGATGAGCGCCCTTCGGCTCGCGCGCGGCTTTACGAAGCGCGAGCGCATCGTGAAGTTCGAAGGCTGCTATCACGGCCATGCCGACAGCCTGCTCGTCAAGGCCGGCTCGGGGCTGCTGACGTTCGGCAATCCGACGTCGGCCGGCGTGCCGCCCGACATCGCAAAGCACACGAGCGTGCTCGAGTACAACAACACCGAGGCGCTCGAAGCCGCTTTCGCGGCGTTCGGCGACGAGATCGCCGCCGTCATCGTCGAGCCGGTTGCCGGCAACATGAATCTCGTGCGCGGGAATCCTGAGTTTTTGCAATCGCTACGCCGGCTTTGCACACATCACGGCGCGGTACTCATCTTTGACGAAGTCATGTGCGGCTTTCGCGTTGCGCTCGGCGGTGCGCAGGCGCTCTACGGAATCGAGCCGGACCTCACCTGCCTCGGCAAGGTGATCGGAGGTGGAATGCCCGCCGCGGCGTTCGGCGGCCGCCGCGACATCATGGCGCATCTCGCGCCCGAAGGCGCCGTCTATCAGGCCGGCACGCTGTCCGGCAACCCGATCGCCGTTGCGGCAGGCTTGAAGACGCTGCAACTGATTCAGGCGCCGGGCTTTTACGAGCGCCTCGGCGAACGCACGGCGCGGCTTGCCAACGGTCTCGCCGCCGTGGCGCGTGAGGCAGGCGCGACGTTCTCAGCCGATGCCGTCGGCGGCATGTTCGGTATCTACTTCACCGACAAAGTGCCGGCGAGCTTCGCCGACGTCTCGCGCAGCGATATCTCGCGCTTCAATGCGTTCTTCCATAAGATGCTCGATGCCGGTGTCTATTTCGCGCCGTCGGCCTACGAAGCGGGCTTCGTTTCGATCGCGCACGACGATGCCGTCATCGACGCGACGCTCGAAGCCGCTCGCGGTGCGTTCGCGGCGCTTGCAGCGTAATGCGAAGACCGCACGCGATGTTCTCGGAAGACGATTTCGGCCATATGCAGCGGGCGCTGGCGCTCGCGCGGCGCGGGCTCTATACGACCACGCCGAACCCGCGCGTGGGCTGCGTGCTCGTCAAAGACGACGTGACGATCGGCGAAGGATTCACGCAGCCGGCCGGCCAGGACCACGCAGAAGTGCAGGCGCTCAAGGACGCGCGCAGACGCGGCCACGATCCGCGCGGCGCCACGGCGTATGTCTCGCTCGAGCCATGCAGCCATTTCGGCCGCACGCCGCCATGCGTCAACGCGCTGATCGAAGCGCGCGTCGCGCGCGTGATCGCGGCCATGGAGGATCCGAATCCGCAGGTATCGGGGCGGGGGCTCACGATGCTGCGGGAGGCAGGCATCGACGTGCGCTGCGGCTTGCTCGCCAATGAAGCGTACGAGCTCAACATAGGCTTCGTCTCGCGGATGACGCGTGGGCGGCCTTGGGTGCGGATGAAGGTCGCGGGCTCGCTCGACGGGCGCACGGCGCTGCCCACGGGCGAAAGCCAATGGATCACCGGCACGGCGGCGCGCGCGGATGGCCATGCCTGGCGCGCACGCGCGTGTGCGATTTTGACCGGGGTCGGCACCGTGCGCCAGGACGATCCGCAACTGACGGTGCGGGAAGTCGAGACGCCGCGTCAGCCGTTGCGTGTGCTCATCGACAGCCGGCTCGCGACGCCGCTCGATGCGCGCATTTTCAGCGGCGCGCCGCCGCTCGTCTTCTGTGGCCGCATCGATGCAGACAACGCTGCGCGCGCCGACGCACTTGCGGCGCGCGGTATCGAAGTCGTCGCGCTTGCGAACGGCGAGGGCAAGGTCGATCTGCCCGCAATGGTGCAGACGCTCGGCGCGCGCGGCATCAACGAGCTGCATGTCGAGGCCGGCCAGAAGCTGAATGGCTCGCTGCTGAGAGACGGATGCGTCGATGAACTGCTCGTCTATCTTGCGCCAAGCCTGCTCGGCGCCGATGCGATGGGCATGTTCGATATCGCCGCGCCGGCCGCGCTCGAAGCTCGCATGCGACTTACTTTCCACTCCGTCGATCGCGTCGGCGACGACCTGCGCATTCTCGCGCGCGTGGTGACTGAAACGCCGCGAACGCCGCAATTCTGATCAACGAGGAAAGATACGATGTTCACTGGAATCGTCGCGGCCGTCGGCCGCATTGAAACGATCAAGCCGCTTGGCAATGACGAGCAAGCGGGCGTGCGGTTGACGGTCCGCGCCGGCACGCTCGATCTCGGCGACGTCGCGATCGGCGACAGTATTGCGATTCAAGGCGCCTGCATGACGGTTGTCGCAAAGACGAGCGATACGTTCGATGTCGACGTCTCGCGCGAGAGCCTCAATTGCACGGTTGGGCTTGCAGAGCCTGCTGAAGTGAATCTGGAAAAGGCGCTCACCGCGCACGAGCGGTTGGGCGGACACATCGTGTCGGGGCATGTCGATGGACTAGGCACTGTGACGCGGTTTGCGCCCGTCGGCGAATCGCATGAACTGCGCTTGCTCGCACCGAAAGACATCGGTCGGTACCTCGCCTACAAAGGCTCGGTTACGGTCAATGGCGTGAGCCTTACCGTCAATAGCGTCGACGATCGAGAAGACGGGTGTGAGTTTTCGATCAACCTGATTCCCCATACCGTCGAAGTGACGACGCTCAAGTATCTTGCGCCGGGCAGCAAGGTCAATCTGGAAGTCGATTTGATTGCGCGGTATGTGGAAAGGATGTTGTCATCGGCGTCCCCCATGGGACGGTCCTAACCGATTAAGCCAACGCAACTTTCGAGTTTTATCGTCCGCCGACTTACTCGGCGATCCGCTGGCGGAACCACTCCGCCAGCGCAGCTTCGTCGAGCGCACCAGCGGCAACCATTTCCATGGTCCTAAC
>CAYPWK010000573.1:0-3355 GCA_964414365.1 uncultured Burkholderia sp. | reverse complement strand
GACAGGAGCACCATCATGAAGCGCATCGTTACCACCGCCCTTTTCGCCTCCCTGCTTGCCAGCACGGCTGCTTTCGCCGACGGCGGCATCGGTCACAACGGCACGTACAACGATCAATCGTGGATCGGTTCGAGCACGAAGACGCGCGCCGAAGTGGTCGCCGAACGCGATGCCGCGTGGCGCAATGGCACGCTGCCTTCGCTCAACAAGACGACGTATCCGAATCTGAGCCTCCAGGGCGAGACGCAAGCTGAGCGCCTTGCCGCGCAAGAAGGCAACACCGGCGTCGCGATCGCGCGTGCCGGCCAATAACCGAGAGGCGACCATGTTCGATACGGATTCGTCACTGCTTGACCACTGGGACAGCGACGCACCGGTCTGGACGGCATTTTCGCCGCGGCGGCAATCCGTCGCCGCGGCCGATCGGACGTTCAGCGTTGCGGAACGCCGTTGCGCCATTCGCCCCAATGCGTCGCAATATCCTGAACGAGCGGATTCCCAGCTAGAAACAGATTCGCAATAGCCGGTTCGAAGCCGCCTTGCGCGTCGGGCGAGAGCCCAGCCACCGGAATGGCGTCCCATGGCCCGAGGTGATCGAGCCACACCTGCCCTTCCGGCGCGAACATCGAGATGATCATGACCTTGACGGGGCGGCCGTGCGACGCGGACTCCGCAAAGCTGTCGCCGCTGTCTTGCGCGTTCGAGGCCGTTGCGGCGCAGGCGGCCAACGCGACTGTCGCGATCGACGAGATGGTACGAGTGAGCATGGGCGTTCCTCTTTGTTGATGATTGCTTAACGAGAACTGCTCGCTGCGAATGCCAGCGGACTCAGTATAGTGAACTGGTCCGCGGAAGGCCTCCGTCGATCAAAATTGGCTCTGCGGGGCGCTCGCTGAATTCAGCGCATTCCCCGCTCGGTTGCATCTTTGCACCAAGACGCGCGTGGCCACGCACCATGGCTGGCATCCGTTCACGCCTTTTTTCCTCTTCTTGGTATGTCCTGCGCGGCTTCGGATCGTGCATCGGCTTTTGCCGAAGATCTCGCATTTGCTACTGCATGCCGTCCGGCGTCGGGTTCAGCGTTCGGCTCCGCCCTCGGTTGTGCGGTCGGTCCCGCGGCAGTCGGTCGTGCGCTTGATTCCGGGTTCGCCCCTGCGCTCGGTTCCGGGGTCGGCCCAGCGCTTGGTTCAGCATTCGGTTCCGTGGTCGGCCCTGCGGTCGGTTCCGCGCTCGGTCCCGCGGTGGCTCCGCCCTCAGGCGCGGCACTTCCATGCGCTGCGCCCGCGGGACCGGCAAGCGGCACCATCATCGTGCGCAACGGATTGGCGATTTGAATCCCCCGCTCGCCGAACATCTCCACAATGCGCTTGTTGAATTCCCGCTGCACGGGCCAACGCGCGGAATCGCGGCATTGAATCTGGCCGGCCAGCGTCACCATCGCACCGTCCACCTGATCGACGCCCCAGAAACTGAAATCGGACACGATGCCATCCTTGAATTGCGGATCTTCGCGCAACGATGCGCCGATTTCCTGCAGCGTTTTTATGGCGAGCTCCAGATCCTCGCCATACGAGATGCTGACACGCACCGCCGCGTTGCCGAGGCCGCGGTTTGTATTGTTGACTGTCGTTACGGAACTGAACGGTATCGTATAGAGCGAGCCGTCGCCTCCGCGCAGGCGCACCGTCCGTATCGACAGGTATTCGACCGTTCCCGACACGCCCGCGACCGTCACCCAGTCGCCGACCTGCATCGCATTTTCCATGAGCAGGAACATCCCCGTGATGAAGTCCTGCACGAGCTTTTGCGAACCGAAACCGAGCGCGACGCCGAATATGCTCGCGCCGGCGAGCAGTGGGCCGACGTTTACGCCAATCTCCGAGAGGCCCGTCAAGCCGATCACGAGTGCAATGCTGACGAAAAGCGCCGTGCGAAACATCGGCAGCAGCGTGCGCAAGCGCGCCGCACGCACGAGATCGCCAGCCGCCATCCACTTCTTGAGCCGCCGCTCGATCGATCCGTTGATCGCCTCCCAGACGAGGATCGCAAGGAATGCGGCGATCGCCACGGTAATGCAGGCCGAGAGCAGCCGCTTGCCGATGTCGGACGCCAGGAGGGGCTGCCAGGGATGGATATCCCATGCCGACAAGACGAAGGTGAAGGCCACGATCAGGATCGCGAACGAAACGAGCCGGCGCAGCAACGCATAGTAGCGGTGCGCGCGCTGCAGCGCGATGGAGCCCGATTCGCCGTTCGACGATTTGAAGATTCGGCCGAGCACCCCCGACGTGACGATCGCGACGATCCGCGCGCCGATCAGGATGGCAATCGATATACCGCCGCGATCGAGCAACACGCGGTAGCCGTTTTGCACGTCGAGCGCCCAGACGAACCAGAGGGCCATCACCGCGAAGGCGGCCAGGTAGGCCCACGCGTCCGCAAGCCAATGACCGAGGAAAGCGAACGTGCGCACACGATCGCTCCATCCGCGCAGCCATCGAGCGACAGGCCTGCGCATCTGCAGGATCAGCACCGCGAGCATGACGTGGCCGACCAACGTCACGGCCTTGACGATCCCCTCGTGCGCATCGGGTGTGAGACCGAGCGGCACCGGCGCTTCCGCGCACGCTATGCCGATGGCGACGATTGCAGTCAGCCGCACGAGCCAACGCTCGACGAAAGACGCGGTGGAATCGGTCATCGGCATGAGCCGAAGCTTCGGCGAATCGGCCGCGAACAGCAACTCGCAGGCCAGCGAAACAAGACGGGCGATGGCAAAAATCTGGATCAGCGTATCGAGCACGCGCTCCTCGACCGTGCCGTCGTCCGTCAACACCGACACGGCGAATACGGCAAGCAGCACCGATATGACGAGCGGCACGGCTTTTAGCAGCGTCTGCAGCAGCGCAAAAGGAAGACGTTGCAGCAGCGACCACTGCCGGGTGGCGTGCATCGTGTTGCGTTGCGTGCGGGCTGCGCGTTCGGCATCCGTGTCCATCGCGTAGGTGCTCGACTGCTTCGACACATCGTCCAGCGCGGCCGCTGCTTCGCCGGCTGAATCGGTCGCTCCCGCCGGTGCCGCGTCGCTCGGTTTCACTTTGCCGCCGAGCGCGTCGATATGCCTTTTCAGCGCGCGCCGAACGAGCGCGCCGATCAGCCAGGCCGGCAATAGCGCCGCGAGCAGTGTGCTCCCAAGCGCGCGGAGCTGGGCGCGTCCTTCCGGGCTCCCGATTTCATAACGCCACCAGGAGCCGACCGAATGGACATCGAGCAACGCCGCGGCCGAACGCCGCACGGCCTGCCCCGCACCGCGCAAACTCAGCGCGGCTTGCCTCGACAACTGTGAGATGAGGCC
>CAYPWK010000572.1:0-3385 GCA_964414365.1 uncultured Burkholderia sp. | reverse complement strand
GCCGAAGGGCGCTTTTCGCGCGAACTGAGCGAGGCTGAAGATATCGTCGAACTCGAGCGGGCCGCTTCGTCTTACGGCGGAACGTTCCTCGCGGGCGTCGAAGCCGTGGAGGATCCCGAACTCGAAGCCTGGGTGCGGCATCAGCGCGATGCCGCCACCAACCGGGCTGCACATCTGTGGCGGCGGCTTGCGCTCGTGCGTCTCGCGAGCGGGATGGCGCGTGAAACGTTGAACGCGGCGAGGCGCCTGGTCGAGGTGGCGCCGCTGGACGAGTCGGCCAACCGGATGGTCATGGAGGCGCTTGCCGAAACCGACGGCGCCGATGCGGCGCTCGCCCACTACGCCGTGTTTTGCCGGCGCCTGCGGGACGAAATGGAGGCTGAGCCCGATGCGAAGACGCGCAGCCTCGCCGCACGCTTGAGCGCCAAGGCGACTCCGACGGCCGAGCTGGCCGAACGGCGGCCGATCGCGCTGCTATGCGTGCAGCTTGTCGATTACGACCCGGACGGCGTATCCGTGCGCGGCGACGGTCCCGCCTTTAGCGAGGTGCTCGACATGCTGCTGCGCCACCTCGGTGACGGCACGGCGCGGCTCGTCGTGCCGCACGACGGGCTGGCGCTGATCCACTTCGGCGTCCCGCTGGCGCTCGAAGGGCCGGCCCTCGCCGCCGCGCGCCTTGCGGTCGATCTCTCGGGGCATCCGGGGCTTGGCCCATACCTGGTTCAGGCGATTCACTGCGCCTTGCCTACCATGAACGTCTCCGACTCCGGGCCTGTGCTGCCGGGCGGATTCGTCAACGCGGCCTTGCGCTTTTGTGCATGGGGTCAAGCCGGTGAAATCCTGGCAAGCGGGGAGGCGGCGAGCTGGCTGCGCCGCGATCTCGGCCGGCGCGGCGGTGAAGCATTTCGTCTGCTGCCGCACCCGCAGCACGCCGATCTCCTCCTCGTTCGTCGGCGTGTGCGGCGTGCGCGGCCCGACGGCGACGATCTCGCTCTGCCGCTCGTCGGTCGGCGCACCGAGCTGGCGCACTTGCTGCGTCGGCTGCGCGCGGCGCGGTATTCGGCCGGGAGCGTTGCAGTGGTTGGTGAGGTTGGTCTCGGCAAGACGCGTCTGGCCTACGAGGTGGCCCGCTACGCCAGGCGGCGCGGGCTGACGGTCTGGCTGCGCTGCAGCCGCGAGACGGCTCACGAGCCGCTAGCGCCGCTGCGCGGCTGGATCGCCGCCCTCGCCGGCGTGACGGCCGGCGAGCGCAGCGGTCCCGCGAGCGAGCGCCTGGCTCGGATCGAGCGGCGCTGGGGCACCGGCGGTCTCATGGCCGAGCTGATCGCGCCGGCCGCAACGGGCGAGGCCGAGGGCCTCGCCGCCACGCCGGGTTCCCTGCGCGGGGCGTTTGCTCGCCTGCTCGGCATGGCAGTCGAGCAAGCGGGCAGCCGGAACCTCTTGGTCGTCATCGACGATATTCAATGGGCCGATCAGACGACGCTCGAACTGCTGGGCCTGTGGCTGAGCAGCATGCGCGGGCGGGTGTTCACACTGCTGCTCGCGCGCGAAGCGGGTAATGTGCCGGCGGACGTGCCGATTCTGGCGCCGCCTCGGCTCGATGACGATGCGGCGCGCGATCTGCTCGAACTCGCCGCGCCTCACCGGCCGATCGCACGCGAAGAAGCCGAGGCGGGCTTGCGCCTTGCCGAGGGCCTGCCGCTGTTTCTGGTTGAACTCAAGCGCCATTGGGCGGGCACAGTGCGGCACGGTCTCGATTTGCCGCGCAATCTCCACGATTTGATGGCGGCGCGCCTCGACCACTTGTCGCCGAAGCTGCGGCGTCTCGCCGGCTGCGCAGCTGTGCTGGGCAACGAGGGCGACGCTGTCCAGCTGTCGGGCCTGGTCGACGAAGCGCCGGAACACCTCCTGCCGCAGCTGGCCCGCTTCGTCGAGGCCGGCCTGCTGTTTCCGCTCGAGCACGACCGCTATCGGTTTCGCCACCAAGCCTTGCATCGGGCGGCACTCGAGCGGCTGCCCGCCGACGAGCGCCGGGCCTTGCATGCGCATGCGGCCGCTCATCTGGCCGATATCCTGCCGCCCGCTCGCGTGGCGTGGCATTGGGAATTGGCCGGCCAGCCGGCCAAGGCCTTGCTCGCGCATCTTGTTGCGGGCCGGCGGGCGTTTCTGGAAGGGGCCCAGCGCGAGGCGGTCACCCATTTCGACAGCGCGCTGATGCTCGGCGCGCAGCAAGAGACCGAGCCCGCAACGATGCTGTCCGCATGGATGGGCAAGGGCCTGGCCTTGATCGAGCTCGAAGGCTACGCCTCGCTCGCCGCGTCCGATTGTTTTGGCGAAGCGCAGGAGCTGGCCGAGTCGAGCGGCGATCTCGAGATGCGGCTGCAAGTGGAGTGGGGGCATTGGTTGCCGTCCTCTTCGCGCGTGGGCCATCGCGGTGCGCTCCATCGCCACGGCCGCGTGCTCCTCGAACTCGCGATGTGCCACGGCGACGAGGCTTGGCTCGCGGCAGGGCACCACGCGATCGGCAACAATCTCTATTTCATCGGCCGCTTCGCCGAGGCGGAACCGCATTTGGACCGCTCCGCGAGGTTTGGGGAAAGGCCTGGCGTGCGCCGGCGGATCGTCGAGCGCGTCGGCCAGGCTTCCGACATCTATTCGCTCGGCTTTCTGCTCTGGATCGCCTGCAAGCGCGGTGACCCAGCGGCTATCGAAGCGGCGCTCACGCGCGCCCTCAAAGCAGCCGACGACCTGCAAAACCCGGCGGCCTTCGCTTATGTGTACGGTTTCGCGGCGATCGCGATGCAAATCGCCGATAGGCCGGCTCAGGCGCTGGAGTGGTCCGTTCGCGTTCGCACCGTCGCCGAGGCGCGCGGGTATGACCTTTGGATCGCCGTCGCTGTCATGATCGAAAACTGGGCGCACGTGCGAATCGGCAAAACGGTCGAGCTGTACGGCCTCGAGGCCACGCTCGACGCGGTAAACGTCGCGATGCCGAGCGCCGCGGCGATTTTTCTCGTCCCGTACATGGATGCGCTACGGCACCTTGGGCGCTATGCCGACGCGCTCAAGGCGTTCGATCGGGCGATGACGATCGTGCGAGGCTATCGCGATCGTCAAGCGCTCGATGCGCTTTGGCGATTGCGGGCCGCGTGCCTCGACGGGCTTGGCGGATGCGAGGCCGAGGCGGAACGAAGCCGGCGCCGTGCGCGGCGCGTTCGCGCCTGCCAACTACGCGAAATGGGAGAAGCCGCATGAAAGAAAAAGTCGCGCTCGTTGTCGGAGCTTCGTCGGGATTTGGGAAAGAGGCGGCGCTGGCGCTCCTGGCCGAAGGATTCACGGTCTATGCAGTGGCGCGGCGCCTTGCTCCGATGGAGGAGGTGGGGCG
>CAYPWK010000571.1:0-3399 GCA_964414365.1 uncultured Burkholderia sp. | reverse complement strand
TTATTCGGGCTTCTTGGCCGCTTCGGCGAGCATCGCATCGCCAATTTGAGCGTTCCCACTCGCCGTCAGCGCGTCGCCGGCGCCTCGGATATCGCGTGCTTCCTTGTTCTGGCCGAGCTTGCTTTTGCCGACCAGCCGCGTGATGTCGATCTGCAGGCCGACGATCGCCTTGAGCAACGTATCGATATAGTCCCTCGGCGCATCGGCCATCTTCCAGGGCTCCGGTTGCGCCGCCTCATGAGTGCGGGTAAGGCGGGCGACCACGCCGCGAACGTAATTTTCGTCATCTCGAACGGTGATGCGTCCATGTGCGTGGACGACGACGTAATTCCAGGTCGGCACCTGCCTGTGTGCCTCATGTTTGCTCGGATACCAGTTTGGGGAGATATACGCGTCTCCCGCATGGAACACCACCAGTACCTCGTCGCCGTTCGCAACGTCCTGCCATACCGGGTTGGCCCGTGCGACATGCGCGCGCAGCACGCCGAGTTCGCCTTCCTCTGCCGCGAGTTCGAACGGTATGTGGTTTGCGTCCAAGCCGCTCTTCCCATGCGTGATCAGCGTGCCGAACGGATGTTGCGCGATGCGCGCGTGCAGAATTTCGGTGCGTGGTTCGTTGAAATCGGCTGGTACGTACATTGTCGGTTCCGCTCGTGGGCCAAGGTGTCGACGCCTACTGCTCGTTCGATTCACTAGTGCAGCCATTGTGGCCGGAAACTGGTTTAATCTACAGATCCAGATTGGACCATTTTTTTAGGACCAGAATCATGGCGAGAACGGCCCGGGTCGCGGATATTCCTTGGATCGGCAGAATAGACCGCGCGGCAGGGGGCCTGAGCCGCCAGTTAGCACAAGCGTTGCGAGACGCGGTGCGCGCGGGCGATATAGCGCCTGGCGATGCTTTGCCTTCGACGCGGACGCTAGCGGCTTCACTGCAAATCGCGCGCGGCACTGTGGTCGAGGCCTACGAGCAGCTGATTGCCGAGGGCTTTCTCGAATCGAAGGGGGGTGCTGGCACGCGCGTGGCGCAAGCACTGGCCGAGGAAAAACCAGTGAGCGAGCCACGTGCCGCCCGCCGGCGAGCAGCCCGTTCTGGATTGCCGGCGCCAGCGACAGCATTCGCGCGGATCGCGCAGGAGTTCAGGCCGCTGCCGCAGGTGCCTTTTGCGGTTTCCGTCCCCGCGGGCTTGACGGCGCCCGCCGACGTCTGGCGTCGGCTCGGCAACCGTTTGCGCGCCAGGGGGCCCGGCGCGCCGGCCGGATACGCCGATCCGCTGGGGGCACTACCACTGCGCGAAGCGATCGCCGGCTATGTGCGCAAGTCGCGCTCGGTACGCTGTGAAGCCGGGCAAGTCATCGTGACGAGCGGAACGCAGCAGGGGCTCTTTCTCGCATGCCAGGTATTGCTGGGTCCGCGCGATCAGGCCTGGGTCGAAAACCCGGCTTATCGCGGCATTACGGCCATACTCGAGAGCACCGGCCACCGCGACGCGATGATTCGTGTGCCGGTCGATGCTGACGGTCTCGATGTCGATGCGGGGATCCGCATGGCGCCTGACGCACGGGCCGCGTTTGTCACGCCGTCGCACCAGTACCCATTGGGTATGCCGATGAGCATGGCTCGGCGCAACGCGCTGCTGGCGTGGGCACGTGCTCATCGCGCATGGGTCGTCGAAGACGATTACGACAGCGAACTGCGATACGAGGGGTATCCGTTTCCTTCGCTTCAAGGATTGGATCCAGATCGGGTGGTTTATCTCGGCACGTTCAGTAAAATCCTGTTTCCGTCGTTGCGGCTCGGCTATGTGGTCGTCCCCGACGATCTCGTCGATGCCTTCTGCGGTGCCCGTGTGCTAATGGACCGTCATCCGCCGAACGCCGACCAGCATGTACTCGCTGCTTTCATGGCGGAAGGCCATCTCGAGCGCCACATCCGCAAGGTTCGCAACGTCTACTCCGATCAGCGGCTCGAGTTGATCAAGACGCTCAGCCAACTGCTGCCGAGGGACTTGGCATGGGTCGAGCCGGGGGACCAGGGCATGCATCTTGTTCTCTGGCTTGCGAAAGGCATGGACGATCGGGCGGTGGCCCAACTGGCCGCGCGGGCTGGAGTGTCCGTTCGGGCTGTATCGCCGATGTTCGCGGCTGGAACAGAGCGTTCGGGCTTGGTCCTTGGGTTCGGCGGATTCAGCAGCGCGCAGATGAAGGGGGCCGCGCAACGGCTTGCGTCGGTTATCGTTGGCGCGACGACATCGCGCAAACGAAGGCAGGGTTCGAAGCAAAAAGCGTCTGCGCGCGGGAGTGCCGATGAGGGTGGGGCAGCCGCCAGCGAGGCCGATCCGCAGCCGAAGAACAACGCGGCGAGTGCCGTCAATGCAAATTATCTAAAGACGACATAGCAAAAGTTCGTTTGCCGAGCCTGGCGGCAGTCGACAAACTGCTGCTCATGGAGCGGATCGAACGCGCCTGCGTCATCACGTCTAACGGACATCGTCGAGCAAAAACGCAATATGAACGCAATTCAATTAATCGTCCTGGCTGCCATATGGGGAGCCTCTTTCCTATTCTTGCGAATGGGTGCGCCCGATTTCGGGGCGGTCCCGCTCATCGCATTGCGCGTCGGCATTGCGACGATACTGTTGCTGCCCGTCATGCGAAGTGCCGGCGCACGGGCCGAATTTCGGAACAACATCGGGCCTCTTTTCGTCGTCGGCATAACGATCTCCGCTTTGCCGTTTTGTCTTTTTACCTACGCGGCGCTCTATGTGTCCGCTGGTGTCGACTCCATCCTGAACGCCACGACGCCGTTGTGGACCGCTGTCATCGGGTTCATCTGGTTCGGCATGCCGCTCAAGCGCATCCAAGTCGCCGGATTGCTGACAGGTTTCGCCGGGGTCGTGATCCTGGCGTGGGATGCCGTTGGCGCAGGCGGAAAGGGCGCGCTCGTCGCAGTGGCGTCCGCCGTACTCGGGGCGCTGTCCTATGGCTTCTCGGCCAATTACTCGAAACGGAAGCTCGGCGGTGTAAGGCCCTTCGTTTCCGCTTTCGGAAGCCAGGTGATGGCGACCGTCGTGCTTGCACCCGCGGCGCTGGCGCTTTGGCCGAGCACGCCGATCCATGCAATCAATTGGATCGCGGTCATCTTGTTAGGTAGCCTTTGCACAGCAATCGCATACCTTCTGTACTTCTCGCTCATTCGTAACGCGGGTGCCCAGTATGCCGCATCAGTCACATTTTTGATTCCCGTGTTCGGTGTCCTGTGGGGAGCGGTCTTTCTGCGAGAAAGCGTTACGCCGCAGGAGGCGCTCGGCTGTGTCGTCATTCTCTTGGGAACGGCACTCGCCGGGGGTAAGTTCAGCGGCTTGCCTCGAGCACTCGGTCTGCAGAAGCAGCATTGAC
>CAYPWK010000570.1:0-3401 GCA_964414365.1 uncultured Burkholderia sp. | reverse complement strand
GAAATCGCCGTCAATCCCGACAACTCGGGCGGCCCGCTTTTCAACCGCGCCGGCGAGGTGGTGGGGATCGACGTGCAGGTTTACGCGGACTCGGATCGATATCAAACGCTGACGTTCGCGATCCCGATCAACGCCGCGCTCGCGTTTCGCAGGCAATTGCAGGCGTCGGGCAAGGCATCGCATGGAAGCCTCGGCATCGAGGTGCAGGACGTCGATCCGGGGCTGGCGGCGGCGTTCGGCCTACCTCGGTCCGCCGGGGCGCTCGTCACGTCCGTGACGCCCTCTTCACATGGCGGCACAAGCGGACTTAAGCCGGGAGACGTCGTCACACAGATCAACGGAAAGACGATCGACCGTTCCGCCGATCTTCTCGACTACGCGGCGAATCTCCCGGCTGGAACAAAGGCGACGGTCAGACTCATTCGCGCCAGACGGCCGATGATGATGACCGTGGCGATCGGTACCTCCGACGAAGCCTCAGTTGCACGGTCGGGGCCCAGCGGCGGCCCCGAGAAGCTCGGATTGAGCGTCCATCCGCTCACCGATGCCGAGCGACGGGCAACCGGAAATTCGGCGGGCCTCATGGTCGACGGAACCGCCGGCCCGGCGGCAAACGCCGGCATTCAGCCAGGCGATCTTCTGCTGTCGGTCAACGGCACGCCGGTCGCGTCTCGCGAAGAGCTCGGTACGCTGATCGAAAAGGCGGGCAAGGACGTGGCGCTGCTGATTCAGCGCGACAATGTGCGCAGCTTCATATCGCTACAGGCGAAATGAGCCCGGGATGGCCCAACCCGCGTTGTCGATCGAGAGGTGACGCTCGTGCTAGAGGTAGGCAGCTGTCAAGCCGACCGATAGATGCTTGACCCGATCCTCTGTACCAACTAGTATGTACTGCGATTCTTATCGCAGCAGCGGACCGTCGATAAATGGGAAAGAGAGAAGACATCATCGAAGCAACCAAGGAGTTGCTTTGGCAAAAGGGCTACGAAGCAACCAGCCCTCGCGACATCCAGGATCGGAGTCACGCCGGCCAAGGAAGCTTTTATCACCACTTTCCAAGCAAGCAGGCGCTCGCGCGTGTGGCAATCGACGAGATGGTCGACGAGCGGATTGCCGACTTCGAAGAAGCGATGGCGCGGCCCGGGAGCTTCAGCGAACGGCTGATCGGATATCTCGCCCAGAACAAGCGCCCGATGCTCGGCTGCCGCATCGGACGGCTGGTGTGGGACGCCGCGA
The DNA here is from genome assembly GCA_964414365.1 of uncultured Burkholderia sp. Lineage (GTDB taxonomy): Bacteria > Pseudomonadota > Gammaproteobacteria > Burkholderiales > Burkholderiaceae > Trinickia. Next base: position 2,165 of record CAYPWK010000570.1, on the reverse strand, counting down.
TCGAAAGCGACGAACTGCGCGAGCCGATGAACCGTTATTTCAAGCATCTGGAGAAAGGGCTGATCCAGATCTTGAAGGCCGAGCAGGCGGACGGGCGGATCAAGTTGAGAATGTCCGCGGAGCAGATGGCACTGCTGATCATTTCAAGCGTGCAGGGAGGCTTTGCAGTTAGCCGAGCAATGAAAACCTCGCGAGTATCGGATTTGCGGACAGCACTGCAGTCGCTGCTCGAACTCGCGCTGGAGACGTAGGCGAATTTTTTTGAATGAGCCTGTACCTAGTAGTATGTAGATAAAATCCCGGGCGCCGAGGCTGGCACGAGCCCTCATCGCCCCTGTCCTCGAGGAAATGTCATGCGAATTGCGATCTTGGGAGCCGGCGGCGTCGGCGGATATTTTGGAGCGCGGCTTGCCGCGGCCGGCTGCGACGTGACGTTCATCGCGCGCGGAAAACATCGAGAGGCGATGCTCGAGCGCGGACTGCGTATCGAGAGCCCTCTCGGCAATCTGACGCTGAAGGACGTCAAGGTCGTCGGAAGCAGTTCGGAAGTCGGCGAAGTCGATCTCGTCTTCATGACCGTCAAGCTCTGGGATACCGACGATGCCGCTCGATCGCTGATCCCGATCGTCGCGCGAGGCGCGTCCGTTGTATCGTTTCAAAATGGCGTACAAAAGGACGACATACTGCGGAAGTATCTGCCGGCGGAGTCGATCTTGGGCGGGGTGTCCTATATCGCCGCCGTGATTGGCGAACCGGGCGTCATTGTTCACAACGGGACGATGCAAAAGCTCGTATTCGGTGAATACGGCGGCAGTCGTTCCGCCCGCGTGGTCGCACTTCATGAAGCTTGCCGAAAAGCGGGCATAGAAGCTGACATCAGCGACGACATTGAGCGGCTCATTTGGGAAAAGTTCGTCTTCCTCGTAGGCCTGTCGGGGGCCACGAGTGCAATCCGCAAGCCCATTGGAGTGATCCGCGAGAATGCGAAGACGCGCGCACTGCTCTTCGACGTCATGCGGGAAGTCGTCGCCGTCGGCAAGGCGAAGGGTGTGGCATTGGCCGACGATTTTGCGGAGGGTCGATTGTCGTTTTGCGATACGTTGCCTGCTTCGATGACGTCGTCGATGTATAACGATCTGCAGCGCGGCAATCGGCTCGAGCTCCCCTGGCTGAGCGGCGGCGTGGCTGAGATGGGCGCAGCGCTGAACGTCCCTACGCCGTGCAATAGAGTGATCGCCGACATCCTCAGCCCGTATGCGGACGGCGACGAAACAGCTCGAGGCGCCTCGCCCGCGGCGCCCCGGTAGCCGCTGGCGTTTATCGCCCGGATGATCATGCCGCCGCGGTCGGCGGCAACCCAGGAGACGGCTTATGAACCCGATCAAGGCAGTCGTGTTCGATCTGTATGGCACGCTTTACGACGTGCATTCCGTTGCCGCTCGCTGCGACGCGCTCTTTCCTGGACGTGGGCAGGAAATCAGCAATGTCTGGCGCCAGAAGCAGCTCGAATACACTTGGCTGCGCAGCTTGATGGGCGCATATGCGCCGTTCGAAGACATTACCGAGCAGGCGTTGCGCTTTACCTTCAACCGGCTGCAGTTGGCGCTCAGCGACGATGAGCTGGCGGCGCTCAGCGACGAATACGCGCGGCTCATGCCTTATCGGGAAGTGCCCGGCGCGCTTGCCGAACTGCAGGGCATGGGCCTGCCGCTCGCGATTCTCTCCAACGGGTCGCCGCGATCGATCCGCAACGTGGTTGCGCACTCGGGACTTGAATCGCGGTTCACTCATCTGCTCAGTGTGGAAGATGCCGAAGACATCAAGGTCTTCAAACCTCACCCCGCCGTCTATACGGTGGCCGAACGTAGACTGAATCTGCCGCGCGCGGAGATCCTTTTCGTGTCGTCGAACGCCTGGGATGCATCGGGCGCTCGGCACTTCGGTTTCCCCGTCTGTTGGATCAACCGGGCGGGGAACACCTTCGAAGAACTCGGTCAGAAACCGGACTACGTCGTATCCGGCCTCGACGAGCTCGTCGACTTGTTGCGATCCGGCCATTGATATCGCGCGCCGAAACGCTATCGGACGATTCGTTATGCTAGATTTCTGCGGGGAAAAAGGAGCGCGTTCTCCGCACGCCGACTGAGCGGCGCAGCCGCGGCCCT
>CAYPWK010000569.1:0-3426 GCA_964414365.1 uncultured Burkholderia sp. | reverse complement strand
CCGCCGCTGGCAAGCTGCAGGTCGTTGCCCGGATGCGCTGCAGGAACGATGGCGACCGAACGCATGGCCCACTGTTTGGGGTCCATCAGATCGGAAAGATCAGCAAGGACGGGCGTCAGTGGTTTGAGCGCTGTCCGCATCGACAGCGTTGAAGCCGTGGTGTCGATCTCGCTCCACAGTTCAGGGGCATCCGGGTCCTCGCAGTTCTCGGTCGAATGCTCAGCAACGGCGAACGTCAGCCGGTTATAACCAGGACCCAGCAGTTCGGCGGGAATCTTGATATCGGCCGTCGCTTCGGGTTGGCGTGCCGACAATTGCAGTTGCGCGACGGTGCGATCATTGACCCGCACAACGAGCTGCGAACGGTCAGTGAGCAGCGACACTGAATTCGATACGACGAGATGCAGCGCCGCCCCCTGCACCTTCTCGCGTTCGGAGACTGGAATGCTGATCGTTTTGCTTGCGGCCATGCCTGCAAGCCGCAAAGGGCCGGCAATATTACCGAGCGCGGCGAGCGACACTGCCTGGCCAGGCGCGTCGGCGGATTTGGCTTCTGTCGTGCTGGCAACCGCGGGACCCCCAGGCTTGCCGCCGGCAACGGCTGCATCCGCAGCTAGCAGTGCCAGCGCGCAGCACATCGCACGCATCATTGCGCGTGAAATAAGCGAAACGGTCATGAGTTTGTTTTGTGGTTGGAACAGAAGACAGTGATCGCGCGCGATACGCGCTGCCATGGAAGTTGCACATACCGCAGCACGCCTGCGAAAAAGACCCGGTAATGACTGAAGGCGTGCACCGTGCCAAGGCCCACGATGATGCCGAGACTTCGCAAGATGCCGATGCGCCGATTGCGGCTGTCGCGGAACGCACGCCACCGCCCGCTGTCACCAAATACGAGGGCGACCTGCTCCGAAAGGCCAACAACGCTCGTATCGGTGAATTGCGCGCCGACTGTGAGCGCGCCGCCGGGCGCGTCGAACGTGTTGCGGATTTCGATCGGGATACGGCTCATGCGCCCCAGGGCGGCATTGAAGACTTCCAGCGTGGCGGTTTCGTTGCGCGGCACATCAGCCTTTGCGGCCGCTGGAATGACCAGCTTCAGTCCGCCCGCGGACATATCGACCACGCGGCAATCCAACGCCCGCGGCCCGTCAGTGGAGGCGGTCGCCAGATGCAGCGTCGCGGCAATATCCGCGGGAACGCGCGGCACGGCACGCCGCTGCTTGCGCTCGTACAGTACGCCGATACATGCGTTCAGCAGGATTAGGTTCAGGCCGCTCCAGCCAAGCGACGCTACGATCACGTCCTCGTGAGGATAGCCGTGCAGTAGTTTCCAGGCACCGAAGGCCGTGCCGAGCAACACGAATGCGTAGACGAGGTAGAAGGGGCCTGCCAGCTCCGAAACGGTATCTTCATCGATTCGCTCGCCTTTCGGCGTCACCTTGAAGGCGGGCGCGCGCGGCCGGATTATCACCGAAAGAACGGCGCGCAAGGAAAACATCGACTGCAGCAGCTCATATACCTCGGAGATGAGCGTCCAGCGGTAGCGGCCGAACAGGAAGTCCGACGTGAGGATTGACGCGATCAGCTGCGGCAGGCCGTACGCGAAGAACTGCGGAATGGTCGCCTTGTAGAACTGCAGCCCGAACACCAGGTACATCACAGGCGCAAATACGAATACGAGGCGCGCGTAACAGAAGAACCAAAAAAACGCATTTGAGAAGTAGCACAGCCGCTGCGCAAGCGTCAGTCCCTTCAGGCGCAGCGGATTGCGCAGCAGGAATAGCTGAACCATCCCCTGCGCCCAGCGCGAACGCTGCACGATGAAACTCGCGAATGTCTCTGGCTGCAAGCCGGAAACGACCGCCTCGCTCACGTACACACTGTGGTAGCCACGTGCGTGCAGCGTAAGCGCCGTTTCCGCGTCTTCGGTGATCGACGCGCCGGAAATACCGCCAATCTCCTCGAGGCAACGGCGCCTCAGCACCGCCGCCGATCCGCAGAAAAACGACGCGTTCCAGAAATCGAGCCCGCGCTGCACGACGGAGTAGAACATCTCGTTCTCGGGCGGCATCTTGCCGAACATGCCGAGATTCTTTTCGAGCGGATCGGGGTTGATGAAAAAATGCGGCGTCTGCACCAGGTACACCTTCTCGTCACGCTGAAAGTAGCCAACGGTCTTTTCGAGAAAATCGGCGGTCGGTACATGGTCCGCGTCGAAAATCGCAATCAGCTCGCCATTCGTTCGCGGGAGCGCCGCGTTGATGTTGCCCGCTTTCGCGTGCTCGTTGCGCTCGCGCGTCAGGTAGATCCCGCCGTGGCGCATCACCATGGCGCGCATCGCGTCGGCCCGGGCTTGGGCCTCGGCAGCCTTCAAGGCATCCGGCTGCGTGCGCTTTTGCTGCGTGCCGCCGTCGTCGAGCAGATAAACGTTCAGCAGCTCGCGCGGATAGCGCATGTCGAGCGCCGCGCGCAGGGTGACCTCGAGCAGCTCGGGCGGCTCATTGTAGGTGGGGATGAATACGTCGACGCGCGGCAGCGCGCCCGGCGTGCGAATCAGCGGCGCGCTCGCGCGTTGCAGCGGGCGGCTATTGACGAAGAGGCCGAGCATCGCCACCACGATGCCGTACAGCTCAGCGCCGTAGAGCAGCAGCATGAAGATGAAGTCGGGCAACCCGTTGTAGTCGAGCGTCGACGTGGTGCGCCAGTACAGATAGCGGAACGTCAGAAAGGCCGAGCACAGCAGGAAGAACAGGCGGCTGCGCTCAAGCCGGGCCATATGCCTTAGCGCGACCATCGCCGCAAGCACGGAGAACGAAACGCAGAACTGTGCGGTCAGGTCGAGCTTGACGACCACCAGAACGACAATGGCGATGAGCGAGCCGCACCACGCCGGCGCAATCGCCCACGAGGGAATCGAGGGGAGCTGCAGCGCGTCGAAGTAGCGGGAGAGCCGGCGAGCCGCTGCGTTGCCTATCGCATGCATGGGCGCCGCTTCGTCGATAAGCGGCGTCTCAACTCTCCGATCCATGTTCTTGCCTGCCCCGTTGTGCATGCCGGGCGGGCCAGCAGCGAACGTCTTTGATCTGTTGTTCGAAAGCGCGGATCATACGTAACTCAAACGTAGTTTGGCGTAGTCCGCTTCATTAAATGTCCAACGCTGCACAAATTGCGACGATCAAGCGTCTCACTTGGAACGATCACATCGAGGACCTGTCTGTCAGACGCGAGAGGGAAATTACCGCGCCTGAGAAGTGTCCTTACGCTGAACCGCTTGTTCCAAGCCTTTGCCCAGATTGCGTTGCGCCCCCAAACACGGTCCCATGCGTCAAGCCGCATCATATCAATTGTGAGCCGCTTCAATCGTCAAGAATGATCAATCCGTGAATTGAAGCGACAAATGCTGATGACTTGTAAGGTTTTCCT
>CAYPWK010000568.1:0-3427 GCA_964414365.1 uncultured Burkholderia sp. | reverse complement strand
CCTGACCGACGTTCATCCGCGACGGCACGCCGAGCGGGTTCAACACGACGTCGGCGGGACGGCCGTCAGCCATATACGGCATGTCTTCGATCGGAACGATCTTCGACACCACGCCCTTGTTGCCGTGACGGCCTGCCATCTTGTCGCCAGGTTGCAGACGACGCTTCACCGCGAGGTACACCTTCACCATCTTGAGCACGCCCGGCGGAAGCTCGTCGCCCTGCGTGAGCTTCTTGCGCTTTTCTTCGAACGCGAGATCAAACTGGTGACGCTTCTGCTCGAGCGAATCCTTGATCGCTTCGAGCTGTGCCGCCGCGTCTTCGTCGGCGAGTCGAATGTCGAACCAGTGATAGTGGTCCAGATCCTCGAGGTACGCCTGATCGATCTTCGTGCCCTTCGCGAGCTTCTTCGGACCACCGTTCGCCACCTTGCCGACGAGCATGCGGCCCAGACGCTGGAACGCGTCGCCCTCGACAATGCGCAGCTGGTCGTTAAGGTCCAGGCGATAACGCTTCAGCTCATCGTCGATGATCTGCTGCGCACGCTTGTCGCGCTGGATGCCTTCACGCGTGAACACCTGGACGTCGATCACGGTGCCGCTCATGCCCGACGGCACGCGCAGCGACGTGTCTTTCACGTCCGAAGCTTTTTCGCCGAAGATGGCGCGCAGAAGCTTCTCTTCCGGCGTCAGCTGCGTTTCGCCCTTCGGCGTCACTTTGCCGACGAGCACGTCGCCCGCCTCGACTTCGGCACCGATATAGACGATGCCCGACTCGTCGAGACGCGAAAGCTGCACTTCCGCGAGGTTCGAGATGTCGCGCGTGATTTCTTCAGGTCCGAGCTTCGTGTCGCGAGCGACGACGTTGAGCTCTTCGATGTGGATCGACGTGTAGCGATCGTCGGCCACGACCTTCTCGGAGATCAGGATCGAGTCCTCGAAGTTGTAGCCGTTCCAGGGCATGAACGCGACCAGCATGTTCTGGCCGAGCGCGAGCTCGCCGAGGTCCGTCGAGGCGCCGTCGGCCAGGACATCGCCGCGTGAGACGCGGTCGCCGACCTTCACGATCGGACGCTGGTTGATGTTCGTGTTTTGGTTCGAGCGCGTGTACTTGATCAGGTTGTAGATGTCGACGCCGACGTCACCGGCAACGGCCTCGTCGTCGTTCACACGAATGACGATACGGCCTGCATCGACATAGTCGACCACGCCTCCACGCAGCGCCTGGACGGTCGTGCCCGAGTCGACCGCCACCGTGCGCTCGATGCCCGTACCGACGACAGGCTTCTCGGGACGCAGACACGGCACCGCCTGCCGCTGCATGTTCGAGCCCATCAGTGCACGGTTCGCGTCGTCGTGCTCCAGGAACGGAATCAGTGAAGCCGCGACCGAGACGATCTGCGACGGCGCCACGTCCATGTACTGGATGCGATCCGGCGTGACCATCAGCGTTTCGCCCGCTTCACGCGCCGAGACCAGTTCGTCGGTCAGCGTGCCGTCGTCGGCCACCGCCGCGTTCGCCTGCGCGATCACGTAGCGGCCCTCTTCGATCGCCGAGAGGTAATCGATCTGGTTCGTCACCTTCCCATCCGCCACCTTGCGGTACGGCGTCTCGAGGAAGCCGTACTCATTCAGGTGCGCGTAAAGGGCGAGCGAGTTGATGAGACCGATGTTCGGACCTTCCGGCGTTTCGATCGGGCACACGCGGCCATAGTGCGTCGGGTGCACGTCGCGCACCTCGAAGCCCGCGCGCTCGCGCGTGAGACCGCCCGGACCGAGCGCGGAGACGCGGCGCTTGTGCGTGATTTCCGAGAGCGGATTCGTCTGATCCATGAACTGCGAGAGCTGCGACGAGCCGAAGAACTCGCGAATCGCCGACGAAATCGGCTTCGAGTTGATCAGATCGTGCGGCATCAGGTTCTCGCTCTCGGCTTGGCCGAGACGTTCCTTGACCGCGCGCTCGACGCGCACGAGACCCGCGCGGAACTGGTTCTCCGCAAGTTCGCCGACGCAACGAACACGCCGATTGCCAAGGTGGTCGATGTCGTCGACCTCACCCTTGCCGTTGCGCAACTCGACGAGGATCTTGATCGCCGCGAGGATGTCATCGTCGTTCAGCGTCATCGGGCCCGTGATCTCTTCACGGCCCACGCGACGGTTGAACTTCATGCGGCCGACCTTCGAGAGATCGTAGGCCTCTTCGCTATAGAACAAGCGATTGAAGAGCGCCTCGACCGCTTCTTCGGTCGGCGGCTCGCCGGGACGCATCATCCGGTAGATTGCGATCCGTGCCGCCGTCTTGTCGGCCGTCTCGTCGATGCGAAGCGTCGACGAAATGTAGGGTCCTTGGTCGAGATCGTTCGTGTAAAGCGTCTGAATGTCCTTGACCTTCGCCTCGCGCAGCTTTTGGAGCGTGCTTTCGGTGATCTCGTCGTTCGCGTTCGCGATTACTTCGCCCGTCTCGCTGTCGATGACGTTCTTCGCGAGCACGCGGCCGAGCAGATAGTCTTCGGGCACCGAGATGTACTTCGTCTTGGCGTTCTCAAGGTCGCGAATGTGCTTCGCGTTGATCCGTTTGTCCTTCTGGACGATGACCTTGCCGTCGCGATCGGTGATGTCGAAGCGCGCAACTTCACCGCGCAGACGCTCGGGCACGAATTCCATCTGCGCGCCTTCGCCCATGAGAGCGAAGTTGTCGAAGACGAAGAAGTTCGCGAGAATCTGCTCGGGCGTCAGGCCGATCGCTTTCAAGAGGATGGTGACCGGCATCTTGCGGCGACGGTCGACGCGGAAGTAAAGGATGTCCTTCGGGTCGAATTCGAAGTCGAGCCAAGAGCCGCGATAGGGAATGATTCGCGCGGAGAAGAGCAGCTTGCCCGAGCTGTGCGTCTTGCCCTTGTCGTGCTCGAAGAACACGCCCGGGGAGCGGTGCAGCTGCGAGACGATGACACGCTCGGTACCGTTGATGACGAAAGAGCCGGTCGGCGTCATGAGCGGAATTTCGCCCATGTAGACTTCCTGCTCCTTCACTTCCTTGACGACGGGCTTGCTTGGCGACTCCTTGTCCAGGATCACGAGGCGCACCTTGGCACGCAACGCCGAGCAATAGGTAAGGCCGCGCTGCTGGCACTCCTTGATGTTGAATGCGGGCGCGGACAACGCATAGCTCACGAACTCGAGGCGCGCGAAACCGTTGTGCGAAACGATCGGGAAAACGGAGGTAAACGCCGCCTGCAAACCTTCTGGCTTGCGTTGCGAGGCGAGCACTTCCGCTTGCAGAAACGTGCTGAATGATTCAAGCTGGGTGGCCAGCAGGAAAGGTACTTGGTGAACGATGGGGCGCTTCGCAAAACTCTTGCGAATGCGCTTCTTCTCGGTGAAGGAATATTGCATACGATCTCCGAATCACGGCGGGCATGTTGTCGAGGC